>CAIVPT010000141.1 GCA_903907855.1 uncultured Synechococcaceae cyanobacterium
CTCTGGCAGGCTGTGGCGATCAGCCGGGCCGCGGGAGGCAGCGCAGGGGGCGATGGGCAAGCGCATGACGGAACGGGAGGCCCAGCGGGCGGCACGGCAGCAGTCGGAGGAGGCTGGTGCCGCGGAGGAGGCTGGTGCAGCGGAGGTGGCCCCTGCGGCGGAGCCGGCGGGCGGAGCCGCGGCGGAACCGGCGGGCGGGCCAGGAGAGGAGCGGCCCTTGCTGCTGCTGGTGGATGGCCATTCGTTGGCCTTCCGCAGCTTTTACGCCTTCGCCAAAGGCGGCGACGGCGGCCTGAGCACCAAGGCGGGGGTCCCCACCAGCGTGACCTACGGCTTCCTCAAGGCGCTGCTTGAGAACTGCCGAGGCCTGGCGCCCAACGGCGTGGTCATCGCCTTCGACACCGCCGAACCCACCTTCCGCCACGAGGCGGACGAGACCTACAAAGCCCATCGGGAGGAGGCCCCGGAGGCCTTCTTCGCCGACCTGGAGAACCTCCAGGCCATCCTGCGCGACGCCCTCGACCTTCCCCTCTGCACCGCGCCGGGCTTCGAGGCCGACGACGTACTCGGCACCCTGGCGGATCAGGCGGCCCAGCAGGGCTGGCGGGTGCGCATCCTCTCCGGTGACCGCGATCTCTTCCAGCTGGTGGACGATGGGCGGGACATCGCCGTTCTCTACCTCGGCGGCGGCCCCCAGGCCCGCGGCAGCGGCCCCTCTGTGGTGCGGCGCGCCGAGGTGATCACCCGCCTGGGCGTTCCCCCCGAGGACGTGGTGGACCTGAAGGCCCTGACGGGCGACAGCTCCGACAACATCCCCGGGGTCAAGGGGGTCGGCCCCAAGACCGCCATCACCCTGCTGCAGGCCCACGGCGATCTCGATGGCATCTACGGCGGCCTCGACCAGCTGAAGGAGGCCCTGCGCACCAAGCTCGAGCGCGACCGGGAGAGCGCCTTCCGCTCCCGCCTGCTGGCACGCATCCGCACCGACATCCCCCTGCCGGAGCCGCCCCGCCTGGGCCTGGGCGACGTGCGCGCCGATCGGCTGGAGGAGCGCCTGCAGGAGCTCGAACTCTTCAGCCTGGTGCGCCAGGTGGAGAGCTTCCGCCGCCAGTTCTCAGCCCATGCCAGCGGCGACGCAGCACCCCGCGACGCGGCCCCAACCCGCAACGCCTCAGCCGCCAGCGAGGCACCGGCCGCCGCCGCCGCCACAGACCCCACCAACGCCACACCGCTCCCCCACGACGCCCCCCCCCCACCAGCGGCACCGATCCTGCAGCCGCTCCTGGTCGATGACGAGGAGGCGCTGGCGGCGCTGGTGGAGCGTCTGATGGCCAGCACCGATCCAACCCGACCGGTGGCCCTCGACACCGAGACCACCTCCCTCAACCCCTTCCGTGCCGAGCTGGTGGGGATCGGCCTCTGCGACGGACCAGCCGAGGGCGATCCCGTCTATGTGCCCATCGGGCACCAGAGCCCCGTTGCCACCGACCTGCTGCAGGAGGCGCCTCCCCCCCCCGCCAGCTGCCCCTTGAAACCGTGCTCGCCGCCCTGGCCCCCTGGCTGGCCAGCGACGCCCACCCCAAGACCCTGCAGAACGCCAAGTACGACCGCCTGATCCTCCTGCGCCACGGCCTCGCCCTCGGCGGGGTGGTGATGGACACGCTCCTGGCGGACTATCTCTGCGATCCGGTCGAGCGCCACGGCCTCGAGGCGATGGCCCAGCGGGAGTTCGGCTTCACCCCCACCTCCTACGGCGAGCTCGTGGCCAAGGGCGCCACCTTCGCGTCCGTGCCCGTGGCGGAGGCCTCCCAGTACTGCGGGATGGACGTGCACCTCACCTGGCGGCTCACCGCCCTGCTGCGCCAGCGGCTCGCCGGGCTCGGCGAAGCGCTGCCAGCCCTTCTGGCTCAGGTGGAGATCCCCCTGGAGCCCGTGCTGGCCCAGATGGAGGCCACCGGCATCCGCATCGATGTGCCCTATCTCCAGGAGCTCAGCCTGGAGCTGGTCGGAGCGCTGGAGCGGCTGGAGTCCGAGGCCCACAGCGCCGCCGGCGTGGCCTTCAACCTGGGCTCCTCCAAACAGCTGGGGGAACTGCTCTTCGACACCCTCGGCCTCGACCGCCGCAAATCGCGCCGCACCAAGACCGGCTGGAGCACGGACGCCGCCGTGCTGGAGAAGCTCCAGGACGACCACCCGGTGGTGCCCCTGGTGCTCGAGCACCGCACCCTCAGCAAGCTCCGCAGCACCTACGTGGATGCCCTGCCAGCACTGGTGGAACCGGAGACCGGGCGGGTGCACACCGATTTCAACCAGGCGGTGACCGCCACCGGCCGGCTCTCCAGCAGCAATCCCAACCTCCAGAACATCCCGGTGCGCACCGAATTCAGCCGGCGCATCCGCAAGGCGTTCCTGCCCCAGGAGGGGTGGCATCTGATCAGCGCCGACTACTCCCAGATCGAGCTGCGCATCCTCACCCACCTCTCCGGCGAGCCCCTGCTGATCGAGGCCTTCAACCAGGGCCAGGACGTGCACGCCCTCACCGCCCGGCTGCTGCTGGAGCGGGAGGAGGTGAGTCCCCAGGAGCGTCGCCTGGGCAAAACGATCAACTTCGGCGTGATCTACGGCATGGGCCCCCAGCGCTTCGCCCGCGAGACCGGGGTGGGCCAGGCCCAGGCCAAGGAGTTCCTCAGCCGCTACCGGCAGCGCTATCCCCTCGTCTTCGCCTACCTGGAACTGCAGGAGCGGCTCGCCCTCAGCCGCGGCTACGTGGAGACCCTCCTGGGCCGCCGCAGGGTGTTCCACTTCGACCCCGGCGGCCTGGGGCGCCACCGGGGTCGGGACCCCCTGGAGATCGACCTGGAGGCCGCCCGTCGGGCCGGCATGGAAGGCCAGCAGCTGCGGGCGGCGGCGAACGCCCCGATCCAGGGCTCCAGCGCCGACATCATCAAGGTGGCGATGGTCCGTCTGCACCACGAGCTCGAGCGGCAGGCCCTGCCCGCCCGGCTGCTGCTGCAGGTGCACGACGAGCTGGTGCTGGAGGCGGCCCCGGAGGCGCTCGAGGCGGTGTGTGCCCTCACCAAGACCACCATGGAGGAGGCGCTGCAACTGGCCGTGCCGCTGCTGGTGGAGACCGGCGTCGGCGCCAACTGGATGGACGCCAAATAGGCCGGAACGGGGACCGGACCCTGAATGCCGGTTTCAGCTAGCAAGTCGCGACCAGGGCTGCGGGATGCGTGATTAACTGTTGCGATCCCGGGACCGCCATCCGTCCCGAATCCTTCGCGCACCGTCTCCTCCGGCTTTCCGGTTCCGTTCCCGCCATGGTTCATAGCCCGCTGGTTCCGGTCATCCTCTGTGGCGGCACCGGCACCCGCCTCTGGCCCCTCTCCCGCGCCTCTTACCCCAAGCAGTACTGGGCCCTCGCCGGCAACCAGGAGGAAACCCTTCTCCAGCAGACCATGCTGCGGCTTCAGGGCCTCCACAGCCTGGGCTCACCCCTGTTGATCTGCAACGAAGACCACCGCTTCATCGTGGCCGAGCAGATGCGGCAGATCAACGTCGATCCTGCCGCGATCCTCCTGGAGCCCATGGGCCGCAACACCGCGCCTGCGGTGGCGGTGGCCGCCCTCAAGGCCACAGCCCGTGGGGAGGATCCCCTGCTGCTGGTCCTGTCGGCCGACCACGTGATCCGCCGACCGGCTCGCTTCCGCGCCGCCATCAACGCCGGTATTCCCGCCGCCGCCGCCGGCCGGCTGGTCACCTTCGGCATCGTGCCCACCGCCCCGGAAACCGGCTACGGCTACATCGAAGCGGCCGAGCCCCTGCCCGTAGCCTCCACGGCCCATGGCTCCGCGGCCGATGGACAGGGGGATGACGAGGGCGACGGCACCACTGCCCACCCCGGAGCGGTTCCGATCGCGCGCTTCGTTGAAAAACCCGACCGGGCCACCGCGGAGCAGTTCCTGGCTTCGGGACGCTTCACCTGGAACAGCGGCATGTTCCTGTTCCGTGCCTCCACGATCCTGGCGGAGATGGAGAGGCTGTGCCCCGATGTGGTGAGCTTCTGCCGCAGCGCCCTCGAGCACGACAGCGCTGACCTGGAATTCCTGCGTCTCGAGAGGGAGGCCTTCGCCAGCTGCCCGAATGTGGCGATCGACGTGGCGGTGATGGAGAAGACCGATCGCGGCTCGGTGCTGCCCCTCAATGCCGGCTGGAGCGATGTGGGCAGCTGGAGCGCCCTCTGGGAAAACTCTGACCGGGACAGCCACGGCAACGTGCTGCGCGGGCGCGTCCTGCACAAGGACGCCCGCAACTGCTACCTGCGCAGCGAGCACCGGCTGGTGGTCGGCCTTGGGGTCGAGGACCTGGTGGTGGTCGAAACCGACGATGTGGTGCTGGTGGCCCACCGCGACCGGGCCCAGGACATCAAAGCGATCGTGGGACGCCTGGAGAGCGAAGGGGCGCCCGAAAGCCGAGCCCATCGCCGCATCTACCGCCCCTGGGGGTACTACGACGGCATCGTCGAAGGCGAACGCTGGCAGGTGAAGAAGATTCAGGTGAAACCGGGCGCCAGCCTCTCGCTGCAGATGCACCACCACCGCGCCGAGCACTGGATTGTGGTGCAGGGCACCGCCGTGGTGGAAAAGGATGGCCAGCAGGAGCTGGTGGGAGAGAACCAGAGCACCTATATCCCCCTGGGCTCCCGGCACCGCCTCTCCAACCCGGGCAAGATCCCGGTGGAGATGATCGAAGTGCAGAGCGGCCCCTACCTCGGCGAGGACGACATCGTCCGCTTCGAAGACCGCTACGGCCGCACCGAAAGCCCGGTGCTCACCGGCTGAGCGCCGGGTAAGCCCGTCCGCCCCCATTCCGTTCCCCCCTTCCCCCTTCGCCCCCTGCCATGACCAAAACCGCTCTGATCACCGGGATCACTGGCCAGGATGGCTCCTATCTCGCGGAGCTGCTGCTAGCGAAGGGCTATGTGGTTCACGGCATCAAGCGGCGGGCCAGCAGCTTCAACACCGAGCGCATCGACCACCTCTACCAGGATCCCCACGAATCCGACCCGCGCCTGGTGCTGCACTACGGCGACCTGACGGATTCGACCAACCTGATTCGCATCATCCAGCAGGTGCAGCCGGATGAGATCTACAACCTTGGCGCCCAGAGCCATGTGGCCGTCTCGTTCGAGAGCCCCGAGTACACCGCCAACAGCGACGCCCTCGGCACCCTGCGCATCCTCGAGGCCGTGCGCATCCTCGGGCTGATTGACAAAACCCGCATCTACCAGGCTTCCACCTCCGAGCTTTACGGCCTGGTGCAGGAGATTCCCCAGAAGGAGAGCACCCCCTTCTATCCCCGCAGCCCCTACGGCGTCGCCAAGCTGTATGCCTACTGGATCACGATCAACTACCGCGAGAGCTATGGGATGTACGCCTGCAACGGCATCCTTTTCAACCACGAAAGTCCCCGCCGTGGCGAAACCTTCGTCACCCGCAAAATCACGCGTGGCCTTGCCCGGGTCAATGCCGCCCTCGACCAGTGCCTGTTCATGGGCAACCTCGACTCCCTGCGCGACTGGGGCCACGCCCGCGACTACGTGGAGATGCAGTGGCGCATGCTTCAGCAGACCGGCATCCCCGAGGATTTCGTGATCGCCACGGGCCGCCAGGAATCGGTGCGTCGCTTCATTGAGCTCACCGCCAACCAACTGGGTTGGGGGGGCATCGAGTGGACCGGCAGCGGCGTGGAGGAGCAGGGGCGCCGGGCCGATACCGGTGACCTGGTGGTGCGCATCGATCCGCGCTATTTCCGCCCTGCCGAGGTGGAAACCCTGCTGGGGGATCCAACCAAGGCCCACGCCAAGCTCGGCTGGACCCCCACCACCACCCTTGAGGAGCTGGTGGCGGAGATGGTGGCTGCCGACAAGGAGGAAGCCGCCAAGGAGGCGGTCCTGCGTCGCGAAGGCTTCAACGTGGTCGGGTCGATGGAGAACCCGCCGATGGCGCTGCAACGCTGATCCCGCCGGAACCCGCACAATGACGTCCCCGATTTCCCCGTCCTCCCTGATCTCCCCCAGCGACCGCATCTTTGTGGCCGGCCATCGCGGCATGGCCGGATCGGCGATTGCCCGGCGGCTGCGGCAGGGCGGCTATGAACAGCTGCTCACCGCCTCCCGCGACGAGCTCGACCTCGGCAATCCCGTGGCGGTCCGCGACTGGTTCGCGGCCTACCGGCCCGAGGTGGTGGTGCTGGCGGCCGCCAAGGTGGGCGGCATCCTGGCGAATGACACCTATCCGGCAGATTTTCTGCTGGAGAATCTCAAGATCCAGAACCACGTTATTGAGAACGCCTGGCGCCATGGCTGCCGTCGCCTGCTGTTCCTGGGCAGCAGTTGCATCTATCCCAAGCTTGCCCCCCAGCCCATCCAGGAGGATTCCCTGCTCACCGGCGCCCTGGAGCCCACCAATGAGTGGTATGCCATCGCCAAAATCACCGGCATCAAACTGTGTCATGCCCTGCGCCGCCAGCACGGGTTTGACGCCATCAGCCTGATGCCCACCAACCTCTACGGGCCGGGGGATAACTATCACCCCACCAACAGCCATGTGCTGCCAGCCCTGATCCGTCGCTTCCAGGAAGCCTGCGAAAGCGGCACGCCGGTGGTGACTTGCTGGGGCAGCGGCACACCCCGCCGCGAATTCCTGCATGTGGATGACCTGGCCGCCGCCGCCGTCCATTGCTTGGAGCGCTGGCAGCCGGGTCCGGACGAGGGGCAGTTCGTCAACGTGGGCACCGGCACCGACGTGACCATCCGCGAGCTGGCGGAACAGGTGGCCCAGGCCGTGGGCTACGGCGGCCGCATCGAGTGGGACGCCAGCAAACCCGATGGCACGCCCCGCAAGCTGCTCGACGTGAGCCGGTTGGCCTCCCTGGGCTGGACCTCCCGCATCTCCCTGGAGGACGGGCTGCGCAGCACCGTGGAGGAATTCATCCAACAACGCCAACAGGGTGCGGAGGTTCGCCTTTAGCCCCGCAGCAATTTCACCGCCACAGCGACGAAATAGTTGACCCTTTTCGTATCCACCAGGTCATCTTTTTCGACCCTGATCAATGACTATTGGCGGGCGCTCCGGTCTGCCGCATACCCCCCAAGCCGGCCGCCGATTCGCCCCCTCGCTGTAGCCAGGAAGGCAAACGACTCACCGGTCTCTATGAGAGACTTTCCCCAAGGCATTCGCCCATCGTGATCCCAGTGCCCACCCCCAACCCAGCGAATCCGGCAGCGGCGCCGGCCCCGCACAACACAGCGGAGCTTCCATCCCCTTTATCGCGGCGTGGCATCATCCTCGCCGGGGGCAGTGGCACCCGCCTGGCGCCTCTCACCAGTGCCATCAGCAAGCAGCTGATGCCGGTGTATGACAAGCCGATGATCTATTACCCGCTGACCACATTGATGCTGGCGGGAATACAAGAAATTCTGATCATCACAACCCCCGCTGATCAGCCCTCATTTCAACGGCTTCTGGGCGATGGTTCCGCCTGGGGGATCGAGATTCAGTACGCCATCCAACCCAGTCCTGACGGTCTCGCCCAGGCTTTTCTGATCGGCTCAGATTTCCTTGGAGACCATCCCGCCGCCCTGGTACTCGGCGACAACCTCTTCCACGGTCACGACTTGGTGCCCCAGCTGCAGGCCCGCAATGGCCCGGGCGCCGGAGCCACCGTTTTCGCCTATCCGGTGAGCGACCCCGAGCGCTACGGAGTGGTGGAATTCGATGGCGAAGGTCGGGTGCTCAGCCTGGAGGAGAAGCCGAGCCAGCCCCGCTCCCGCTACGCCGTCACCGGCCTGTACTTCTACGACGACACCGTCGTCGAGAGGGCCCGTCGCGTGCAGCCCTCCCCCCGGGGCGAACTGGAGATCACGGACCTCAACCGTCTTTACCTCGAGGAGGGGCTGCTGACGGTGGAGCTGATGGGACGTGGCATGGCCTGGCTCGACACCGGCACCCCCGATTCCCTGCACGAGGCGGCCAGCTATATCCGCACCCTCGAGCACCGGCAGGGCCTCAAGGTGGGCTGCCCTGAGGAGGTGGCCTGGCGCATGGGCTGGATCGACTCCAGCCAGCTCGAGCGGCTCGCCCAACCGCTGCGCAAGAGCGGCTACGGCACCTACCTGCTCCAGCTGCTCTCCGAGAGCGTCAGCGACCATGGCGCCCTGCAAACGTCGCTGGAGGTATCCCATGCAGGTTGATCGCTTTGCCGTCGAGGGCCCGCTGCTGCTCACGCCGCGGGTCTTCGGAGATGACCGTGGCTACTTCCTCGAGAGCTGGAACGAGCGCGGCTTCGGCCAGGCCCTGGGGGTGGAGGACGGGGAAGCCCCCGTGTTCCGCCAGGACAACCAATCAAGCTCCTGCCGGGGCGTGCTGCGGGGCCTCCACTACCAGCTCGAGCCCGAACCCCAGGGCAAGCTGGTGCGCTGCGTCGAGGGGGAGATCTTCGATGTGGCCGTCGACATCCGCCGCAGCTCCCCCACCTTCGGTCAATGGGTGGGCGCCCGCCTGAGCGGCACCGATCACCGCCAGCTCTGGGTGCCGGTTGGCTTCGCCCACGGCTTCCTCACCCTGAGCGAGAACGCGGTGGTGCTCTACAAGGCCAGCGGCTTCTGGAACCGCGAGTGCGAGCGCTCCCTCCGGTGGGACGACCCCGATCTGGCCATCGACTGGCCACGGCAGGATCTGGGGGACCAGGAGATCCTGCTGGCCGACAAGGACGCTGCCGCCCCGGGCCTGGCCGAAGCCATCGAGCGGGGGGATGTGTTCCGATGACCAAGGTGTTGCTCACCGGCCGGGATGGCCAGCTGGGCCAGGAGCTGGTCATCACCGCCCCCGCCGGGGTAGAGCTGATCATCACCGGCCGCGCCGAGCTCGACCTGGCCGATGCCGCCGCCTGCGCCGCCGCCGTGCGAGACCATCGCCCCGACTGGGTGCTCAACGCCGGGGCCTACACCGCGGTGGACCGGGCCGAAGGTGAGCCCGAGCTCGCCCATGCGGTGAATGCCAGCGCCCCAGGCGCCTTTGCGGCCGCCCTGGCGGAAACAGGCGGGCGCCTGCTGCAGGTGAGCACCGATTTCGTCTTCCAGGGCGATCAGGGCCATCCCTATGCCCCCAACCAGCCCATGCGACCGCTGGGCGTGTACGGAGCGAGCAAGGCCGCTGGCGAAGAGGCCGTGCAGTCCGCCCTGCCGGCCGACCGCTTCTGCATCCTGCGCACCAGTTGGGTCTACGGGCCGGTGGGGCGCAATTTCTGCCTCACGATGCTGCGTCTCCACGCCGCGAAGGCCGCCGCTGGCGAGCCCCTCGCCGTGGTCGCCGACCAGGTGGGCTGTCCCACCGCCACCCCGGGCCTGGCTGCCGCCTGCTGGGCGGCCCTCGACCGGGGCGTGAGCGGCTGGCATCACTGGAGCGACGCCGGCGCCGCCAGCTGGTACGACTTCGCTGTGGCGATCGGCGAACTGGGGGTCGCCCGCGGCCTGCTGGCCACCCCCGCCGAGGTGCGACCGATCGCCACCAGCGATTACCCCACCCCGGCCCAGCGTCCCTCCTACTCGCTGCTCGACTGCCGCGCCAGCCGCGAGGCCCTGGGGCTGCCGCCCCAGCACTGGCGCGCTGCCCTCGCCGGCGTGATCCAACGGGTGCCCATTCCCTGAAAACACCCACCCCGGCCTGACCCCGTTCCTCCCCCGCCCGTTTCCGCCGTCCCTGCCCCGATGAGCAGCCTTCCGCCCTCCACCGCACCTGGCCCCTCCCCCGACCACGCCCTTCCCGCCGTGGACACCCTGCTGGCGGGGCGCCGCCGCATCCTGGTGACCGGCGGGGCCGGCTTCATCGGCTCGGCGGTGGTGCGCCGCCTGCTGCGCGAGAGCGATGCCACGGTTTTTAACCTCGACAAGATGGGGTACGCCAGTGATCTGACCAGCATTGAGGCGGTGCTGGCGGAGCTGGGCGAGAAAGCCACCACTGCCGAGGGGCCGCGCCACCAGTTGCAGCCGGTGGATCTGGCCGACGCCGAGGCCACTGCCGCCGCCGTCCGCCAGGCCGATCCCGACCTGGTGATGCACCTGGCGGCCGAGAGCCACGTTGACCGCTCCATCTCCGGCCCCGGCGCCTTCCTTGAGAGCAACGTGCTCGGCACCTTCAACCTCCTCCAGGGAGTAAGGGCCCACTGGGAAGCGCTGGGCGAGCCGCGTCGCGAGGCCTTCCGCTTCCACCACATCAGCACCGATGAGGTGTTCGGCAGCCTCGGGGAGAGCGGCCGCTTCAGCGAAACCACCCCCTACGACCCCCGCAGCCCCTACTCCGCCAGCAAGGCGGCCAGCGACCATCTGGTGCGGGCCTGGTATCACACCTACGGCTTGCCGGTGGTGCTCACCAACTGCAGCAACAACTACGGCCCCTGGCAATACCCCGAGAAGCTGATTCCGGTGGTGATTCTGCGGGCGGCGGCCGGCGAGTCGATCCCTGTGTATGGCGACGGGCGCAACGTGCGCGACTGGCTGTATGTGGAGGACCACGTCGACGCGCTGCTGCTGGCGGCCACCAGGGGCCAGCTGGGAGAGAGCTACTGCGTGGGCGGTCACGGGGAGCGCAACAACAACGAAGTGGTTGAGCGCATCTGCGCTCTGATGGATGAACTGCGTCCCGAGGCAGCTCCCCACAGCGGCCTGATCACCTCCGTGACCGACCGACCCGGACACGACCGTCGCTACGCCATCGATCCCACCCGCATCCGCGAGGAGCTGGGCTGGCACCCGCGCCACAGCTTCGAAGAGGGATTGGCCGCGACCGTGCGTTGGTATCTCGAACACCACGCCGCCAGCCGCGCCGTTCTCGCCCACCAGGGCTGAAGACCGAGGCCCATTTCCCACCGCTTAGTCCGTCCCCCCGTCCGATTCACCGCCCCATGGTCGCCCTCAGCAGCAGCAACCGCGAAGGCACCAATCCCGCCATCCGTGCGCGGGTGTTTTCGATCTCCGCCTTCGATGCCCCCTGGTATCTGGAGGTCAACGGGATCAGCGGCGTGGCCCTCACCAAAGCCTGGTCGCACTTCCGCTCCATCGGCCAGGCCCGGGGCCTCCGCGCCCGCTACGACGTGAGCGAGGTGGTGCGGGCCCTCCTGCACGAGCGCTACGGACCCGCCATCGGCGGCATGATCGATAACCTCCTGGAGCGCAGCGGCCGGGGGCCGGTGCTGTTCTATCCCGAGAATCTCCCCGATCAAGGCCGCCACCGCAGCAGCACGATCGACCCTTACTACGCCTTCGCCGAGGTGTTCGGTCGGGAGTTGCGGCGGCTCAATCCCTACGGAAAGCTCCTGAACCTGCGGGCCCTGCTCCAGGAGTCCAGCGACGGCAGCAACAGTGCCAACGGCATGGTGCTGCACATGCTGGAGGCGTGTGTGCTGCCCACCTACGCAGCCATTGAGGCCAGGCGCGAACGCTTCGGCAATGGCTGGCAAGGGAACTTCGCCAACCTCTCGGCGGAGGAAATCAGTGGGGTGGAGAACTGCTTCGATGCCGATTTCTACTGCGGTGCCTATGCCGATATCCGCATGTCTGGGGTGAATCCCCTTGGCCATTTCCTCAGCCAGGGGCGGCTGGAGGGCCGCCAGTGCACACCGATTCTCGATCCCGCTTATTACCTCAGTGAAAATCCCGACGTTGATGCGGCCGGGGTTGACCCCTTCGTGCACTACATCATGCACGGCTGGCGTGAGCGCCGCAATCCCAGCGAAGCCTTTCCCCACGCCTGGTTAGCGCGGGTGTTTCCCGAAGCCCTCAAACATCCGAACGGATTCTGCGGGTATCTCGGCCGAGAGATCTCCGGGGAGCAGAAGCTGCAGGTGCTGCACGCCAATTACAACAGCAGCGACAACCCTGATTTCCGCCCCCGGCCCGATCGCTGCATCCCCGCCAGCGACCATGACACCTTTCGGGTGTTTGCCTTCTATCTGACTCAGTACCATCCCATCGCCCAGAATGATCTGGCATGGGGCCAGGGTTTCACTGAATGGCGCAACGTAACCAAGGCGTTCCCGCGCTACTTCGGCCACTACCAACCCAAGCTTCCCACCGACTCCACCCTCTACGATCTGCGCCTGCGCGAAAACATCATCAATCACGTGGAGCTGGCTCGCCAGCATGGCGTGAATGGCTTCTGCTTTTACTATTACTGGTTCAGCGGCGAGAGGGTGCTGGAGCAACCCCTGGATCTGTTTCTGCAAGCCCGCGAGGAGGCCAATTTCCCCTTCTGCATCCTCTGGGCCAACGAAAACTGGACCCGCAAGTGGGATGGCAAGTCGAAAGATGTGATCATCGGCCAGAAATACCACCAATCCGATGCGTTGCAATTCATTCAAGATGTCGAGCCTATTCTGCTGGATTCACGCTATGAGAGGGTCAACGGAGCGCCGATCCTGATTGTCTACCGACCGGATGATCTTCCTGATTGCCAGCGCTGTGTGGGGGTCTGGCGCGACTACTGGCGAGAGCAGGGCCACGGCGAATTGCATCTTGTTTGCGTGCAGTTTCTGCCGGATACGAAACCTGAAGACTATGGCTTTGATGCCATGCTGCAATTCCCTCCCAACGGCTTTCCCAACCACGGAACCCATCAAAAGATCGCGCGCTACACCCGCACATTTACCGGCAATCTCTACAGCTACGACGAGATGCAGTGGCGGGCGATGGTGCAGCAGTACAACCACCCCGTTTACCGCACCAGCGTTCCCTCCTGGGACAACGAATGCCGCCGCCCCCAGCAGGGCGATGTGTTCGTAGGTTCAACACCGGCAAAATTCCGCGATTGGACCGCCTCCAACCTGCTCCATTCCAGTCGCGACAACCAGGCCCACCTCTCCTTCGTCAACGCCTGGAACGAATGGGCAGAGTCGGCCTGTCTTGAGCCAGACAGCCGCTACGGCTACGCCCACCTCGAGGCCCTGGCCGATGCGCGCGCCATCGCTTCGGTGCAATCGGAAGCACAGTTTTGGATCGCCACGCACAGTTGCGCGATCATGATTCACGTTTTTTATCTCGATACCTTCGAGGCCATCGCCGAACGCCTGCAGAGTTATCAGCACAACGTCGATCTTTACATCACCCTACCAGCCCTAGGCTGCAGCGAGAAGATCGCCAGCATTCGCCAGCGTTTTCCCCAGGCCCGCTTCTTCATCGCCGACAACCGCGGCCGTGACGTTCTTCCTTTCCTCTCGCTGATTCAATCGCTGAATGCACGCCGCATTCATTATACCTACGTCTGCAAGCTGCACACCAAGAAGTCATTGCACCGCAGCGATGGCGCCGCCTGGCTAGACGACATGGTCGACTCCCTGTTGCCGCGGGAGGGACACCAGCGGGTCAAGCAACTGTTTCAAGGGGGCGTCGGCATGTTGATCCCCCGCGATCACGCCATCTCCCTGCGCGAATTCATGGGCGGCAACGAAGGCCTTCTCGATCGAATCCTCGAAGCCAACGGCGCCCTTGAACGCAAGAACGCCGACAGCTACTTCTCCAGCGGCACCATGTTCTGGATCCGCGGTGAGGTGCTGGCCGGCCTCAGCCAGGAGGAGGCCACCTACAGCTTCGAATACGAACGGGCCCAGGTGGATGGCACCCTGGCCCACGCCTGGGAACGGGCCATGGCGATGCTGGTGCAGGCCCGCGGCCTTCAGTGCCTCCACTCCGATGGCAGTGAGGTGCAGGTGGCGGCTCCGGGCAGCTATCGCTTCGCCAACCTGGAAGGGCGGGTGGATCTGGGCTCCAGCGTCGACCGCCGCACCGCCGATGTGGTACGAAGCCTGCAGCGGGAGGCTCCAGCCGCCCGCGAACGGGTGGCGATCCTGGCCACCTTCCTGCGTGATGACAAGGATGTGGCGAACGTGCGCAGGATCGGCGCTTACCTTCGCCGCCACGGCTTTTTCGTGGCCTGCGTGAATCCCGGCTTTGACACCAGCCAGCTCTGCGACGACAACCAGCTGGTCGATTATCTCCACTGCGACCTCTATGTGGAACGTCGCAATAGCGGCTATGACTTTGGATCCTGGGCCGAGGGATTTTTCACCCTCAAGGCCCGTGGCGAACTCCACTCCGAAACCACCCAGGAACTGCTGATCATCAACGACAGCTGCATTTTAACCGATGAAAACTCCGACCTAATTGACAAGGCTCGTTCCATTCCTGTTGACGTGGTCGGCCTGACTGACAGCTACCAGTTCCTCCATCACATCCAGAGCAACTTCATGCTCGTGCGCCGCTTCCAGCATTGCGACACGGTGCTCGACTCCTTCTTCACCGAATACCTGGGAAGGTCGCTGCAATCCAAAGATGACGTCATCCAATATGGGGAACTTGCCTTGGCACGCAAGTTTGAGCAGATGCAGATCCAGTGCAAACCAGTATTTGAGATGCAGCAGCTCCTGGCGATGACCCAGGAGAAATACGCCGACAGTCCAGCCGGCAGCTGGGAGCGGCAGACCGCGGACAAACTGGCTGAGGGCCAGCTGCTCAATCCCCACCACTACCTGCATGAAGCTCTCTATCTCGACCTGGGCTGCCCCCTGATCAAGAAGGAATTGCTGCGCGATAATCCCGGCGGTTTCCCCGAGGTCGACCGCTACCGCGAGCGCGTTCCCCACTGATGCTGCGCGCCCGAGCCCTTCGCTCCGCCCCGCCCCTACCCCTCCGATCCCGCCCCCTGACCCAGCCGTCGTCCACCCCTTGGTAAGCGTCTTCGACCGTGCCGCCGCCGCTCCATCCGTGGCGGACCTGGCCGCCGGCACCTCCGGGGGCTGGGCGGTGGCCGTGGGTCTGCAGGACCCGGTGTTTGTACGCGAGCTCCAGCCCCGGCTCGCGCGGCTGCTGCTGGTGCAAGCCAATCCGCGTCTGGCCGAGCGGCTGCGGGAGGACTGGCCGGCCGGTCCGCCCGCCGGCGTACAGCTTTCGGAGGAGCCGCTCGGCCCCCGATCGGAGGAGGTGACCTGGTACCGCTACAACGATCCGCGCCTCGACGGCCCGCTGCCCCCCGACCAGCTGCCCACCCGCTTCCGCAACCTCAGCCTGTTGGGCGAGGAGCGCCGCCAGCAACGCACGCTTGCGGAGTTGGTGCAGCAATGGTGGGAGTCCTCCGGGACTCCGGAGGGCGAGGGGGCCCTGCTGGTGCAGGGGCCCGACCCCGCTGCCGTGCTGGCCGGGGCCGCCCCGTTGTTGCCCCATCTGGAGCGGGTGGTGTGCTGGCTCGAGAACGGCGGTCGCCGCGAGCCCGTGGCTCTTCCGGAATCCGCCACCGCGCTGCTGCGGGAAGCCTGCTTCCAGAGCGACCCCCAGGATCCCGGTTGCTGGCGGCGCGATCTGCGGCTACTCCTGCGGCGGGAACTGACGCAGAGCCAGACGGAACTGGCCGAAACCCGCCAGGAGCTGGCCCAAAGCCGCCAGGAACTGGCCGGAGCCCAGGAGGAGATCGCCCGGAGTCGCCAGGAACTCAGCCAGCACCAGGAGGAGCTGGCCCTCACCCACCAGGCGCTGACCCAGAACCAAGAAGACCTCGCCCTCACCCATGAGGCCCTAACCCAGAACCAACAGGAGCTCGAGCAGGTCCGCTCAGAGATCGAGCAGGTCCGCTCAGAAATCGAGGAGGTCCGCTCAGAACGGGAGCTGACCCAGTCTGAGCTCGCCCAGAGCCGCCAATCTCTCACCGAAACCCAACAGACAGCGCAGCAGGCAGCCGATCAGGCCCAGCATCAGCTCGCGCAGACCCGCCAGGAGATCGGGGAGGCGCGCCAGACGATCGAGCAGGCGCAGCAGCGGATCGTCCGCCTCGAAGACGAAGCCCAGGGCCAGGACCGCTCCCTCGAAGCCCGGGAACTGCAGGTGGCCGAGCTGGCGGAGAGTGGCCGCGCCCTGGCCGCCCAGCGCGACCAGCTGGCGACCGACTATCAAGCACTGCAGCTCCGCACCGGCGAACTGGACAGCCACCGGGCTGAGCTGCAACGGGAGCTCGATGGCCTCCATCTGCAACGGGAGGGGTTGATCAGCCAGCTGCAGGTCCTGGAGATGGAGGCCGACCAAGCCCGGCAGGAACGGGATGCCCTGAGGGTGGCGGAGGAGGACCTGCGCCAGCAGCGCGACATCCTGCGGGCCGCCCACGATCTGGCGATGGAACAGCGCGATGGCCTCGAAGCCGAGCGCGCCGCCCTGGAGATCCGCAGCCGTGAGCAGCGCCAGACGATCGGAGTGCTGGAGAAAGAGATGGCCCAACTCCGACAGGAACGGGACAGCTACCACGCCGCCCACGACCAGGCAGTCCAGCAGCGCGACGAACTGGACGGCCAGCGCAGCCTGCTGGAGGCCGAATGCGCCTCCCAGGCGGAGAAACGGACCACGCTGGAGCAGGAACGGGACGGGCTGCAGCAGGAACGGGATGGCCTGCAGCAGGAACGGGATGGCCTGCGCCGCTCGGACAAAGAGCTGCAGGGGACCCTTGCCGAGCTGCAGGCGAACGTCCTGGAGCTGCAGCGCGAACGCCACAACCTCTGGGAGCTGCGCGATGCGCAGCAGGTTCAGCTGCACAAGCTGGAGGAAGAAAATCGGGTTCTCCGGGAAGAAGGGGCGGAACTGCGGCCGGTTCGTGAGGCTCTCGAGACCGAACGCCATGCCCTCTGGGAGCAACGGGACCTGCTGCGCGAGGAGCTGGAACGACTGTCGGAGGAACGCGACTCGTACCACGTGGCCCACGACCTAGCCGTGCGCCAACGGGAGGAACGCGATGCGGAGCTCCAGGAACTGCGGGAGGCTCGCGAGAGGGAACGGGCCGAAATCGAGGGGCTGCGGGAACGGCAGGCGGAGCTGTCGCGGCTGACCAGCGAGTCGGAACGGCAGGTGGCCCTGATCCGCGATCTCTTCGTGCAGGTGAGCACCGCCCGCGCCCAGCCCGAGGCATGACGCGCCCCACCACGACGGCCCGGGAGCTGCTCTGGCGGGCCATCGCCCAATGCGCCGGCGCCCGCTGGCATTCGCTTGCCACCCTGCCGCTGCCGCGCCGCAGTCGCAGGGGTGGCAGCGCGGATCGCCTCCGCGAGCTGGTGCACCTGATCCAGCAACAGGCCCGCCAGAGGCCGGCCCCTCCCGAGGCCTCACCAACGGCAGCCCTTTCGGTGGCCCTTGCCTTCCAGCATCGACAGCTGGCTGAGCAGCGCCTGTTGCTCGGCCAGCCGGAAGTGGCGGGCCAGCACTGCCGCCAGTTCGTGCAGGGGCTGATGGCGGCGGCCGTCGAGGGGCTCGGCCAGGGCTTCACGGTGGAGGAGCGGGCGCTGATCGAGGCCACCGCCCTCCATCTGCCCAGCCGGCTGGCCGCGCAGATCGAGCTGCGTCAGGCACTGCAGCGGGGTGCCCTGCCAAGCCGCTGGATTCTCATCCTCGGCATGCACCGCAGTGGCACCTCTGCCCTCAGCGGCATGCTCAGCCAGGCGGGCTATGAGGCCCCCGCCGACCTGATGGCTGCCGATGCGGTCAACCCCAGCGGCTACTGGGAATCCAAGGGTCTGTTCCACCGCAACGACACGCTGCTGGAGCAGCTCGGCAGCCGCTGGGACCACCCGGAACGGCTACCGCCCGGCTGGGAGGACAGCGAGGCGGCGATCACGTGGCGCCAGGGGGTGCTGCGCCATCTGGAAACGGTGTTCGCCGGCGCCCACGCCCCCTTGATCAAGGATCCACGCTTGTGCGTCCTGCTGCCGGGCTGGCTTCCCTGGCTCGAGAGCGGCTGCCTGCGGGTGGAGGTGATGCTCACCCTGCGCCACCCCCTGGAGGTGGCCAGCTCGCTGGAGAAGGCCCAGAATCTGCCGAGCCAGGAGGGCCTGCGGCTCTGGTTGCAGCATGTGCTGGCGGCGGAGCGGGTCAGCCGGGGATGGCCGCGGCTCCTCCTGCGCTTCGACGAACTGATCGGCGATCCCGAGACCAGCCTTCAGCGCTGCCTGCACCTATTGGCCAGCCCGAGCGAGGGGTCTGAGCTCCATCGGGAGGCCGCTGACTTCGTGTTGCCCCAGCTGCACCGCCAGCGGCGCCAGGACCTGGAGGGGGAATTCCGTCAGCGGCTCCAGGGAATCGCCAGCGTTCGCGACCTGGCACTGGCCGTGCATCAGTGGCTGTGCCAGGAGGATGTCAATTCCCCTGCCACCGCAGGCAGGCTGGATGCGTTGGAGGCCCGCTGGCAGATCCTGAGCGAGGGATCTCAGGCGTTGGCCGCCGGGATCTGAGCCACGAGCCGCATGGCCGCATCGATGGCGTTGTCCATATTGTAGTACTGCCACTCGGCAAAACGTCCCAGCAAATGGATACCGTGGCCGGCCAAAAGACGACGAGCCTCGGCCACCACCTGCGGAGTGTCCTGGCGGTGAACCACGTAGGAGTTAGGGGCGTAATTGAAGGCTATCGGCTCCAAGCCGATGCCAGCGCGGGCGATCTCTTCGCCCATCTGCTCGGGCGAAAACTGGCCGGAAAACTCCACCACGCAAGAGCTTGCGGTTTCGGGATTCAGCTCACCGTTGTTGGACGGGCTGAAGCCGCCTGTGTGAATGATGCGGTGGAAATTAAAGTCCCCCGAGGGCACGTACAACCAGGAGTAGGGAAGTTTACCCGAGCTGCACAGGGTGCTGCTGGTGCTGTTGGAGGCGAGATCCTCCACCGAGGCCCGCAACCGATCCGGAAAGGCCAAGCCGTGCAGTTGCGCAGGCAGCACACGCAGATCACCCGTGTAAATAAGCGAGCGACAGCGAATGGAACCATTCACGAGAATGCCCGTTTCATCCACCATCACAGACTGAACTGGGGTGCTGTGCTGGATGGCGAGATCACGGCTGAGGCGATCGACAAGAAACTGGGAGCCGTTTACAACAGGGTAGTAAAAAGTAGCGTGGGCCATACTATCATTTTCTTGCCGGAAAATATTGGCCATAATCGCCTCAATCGCCTTGGGCTGGGGCAGCTTGCCCTCCAACCAATCCACCCCGATGCTCTGGAGGTCGCGGCGCCAGATTTTCTCGTTATAAGGCCGGAAGTAGGCTTCGTAGAGGGTTTGACCAAATACGGTGCGCAGATAGCTGCCGAAACTGCTGGCGTCGACTCCCGATCCACCAAGCTGCGCCTCCATCATGTCAGCGATGGCACGGGAGCAGAACTCCTCGCCGTACTCATACAGATGCGATTCAATGGGATAACTATATTGACGATCAAATTGATAGCTGATCATTGCCTGGCGAACGGCATGCAGAAACTCGCTCTGTTGGTCGAACTGGGACCAGAACCATTGCGCCACCGCCGGGATGCGGGTGTTGAACACATGACCACCGACGCGGTGGTACAGCACATTGTTGGCCTCGCGAGTGCAACGCACCAGCCCGCCACTGCCGGTTTCCTTCTCCAGAACGAGCACGGAGTCGCCGCGCTCCTGCAACAGGCGGGCAGCGCTCAGCCCGGAAATTCCAGAACCGACCACAACGGCATCCCACAGCTGGCCGCTGGCGGCAGCGGCGGAGGGGGCCGTGGAAGAGGAGGCGCTCATCACAGGCGTGCGCGGAAGGATTCGGGCAGAACCGCGATCGTATGGCGATCACCGCAACGCTCCCTCAGCGCTCAGTCAGCCAAGGATCTGGCCTCACGTGCTGGGCGGGGAGCCGCAAGCCCCGCTTCGCCACCGAGGGGACGAACGGTTCCCCGTGATAAAATACCGTATTCAAAGGATTTGACGCTCATTCCCCCGGCTTCTTGGTTCTACAGCTTGCTCGTGCAACGGCTTTATTCGTCGCACGGGGCTCTCATCCATTGGCTTTCTCGCCCAACGGCTTTCTCGCCCAACGGCTTTCTCGCCTGACGAAGGCTGGGTCGCCTTACGACGGCTAGCTCGCACGAACCACCTGGGCCCTGTCCTGGAGGTGCACCCCCAAGGGCCAATGCCCCCAAGGTGAGCTGAGCACAGCCCATCGCGTTCCAAGCCTCCCAAGGGACTCTCCCGCAGACGTCCTCCGCCGCGACCTGCCCCGCGCACTCCCGGGCCATCCTTCCCTTCGCTGAGCCCGCGCCGCCTCTCCCGACGCCCCCATGCTTCCCCCTAACGATCTGGCGCTGGCGGATCTTCCCCGCACCATCGCGCGTGTCCAGGCTCTCGCCAGCGAAGCGCAGACCGGCCGGATGACCGCGCTGGATCAGCGCAGCGAGCGCAATCCGATCACCAGCCCCTTCAGCCCCGGGGGCGCCCTGACGCTGGAGTCGCTGCGGGGAGCGGATGGCAGCCAGGCCTACCTCCCCCTCGATCTGATCCAGTTGGCACCGGGCCAGGGGCTTTTCCTCCTGCCAATGATCCAGCTCGGCGCCGTGGACGACAGCACCGTCTGGTTCCTCAACGGCGATCTTCACTACCTGGAGCAGGCCACCGCCACAGCCCTGGACATCGCCACGCTGTACCGCCTGGCCCAGGCAAGGCCCCTGGCCAGCGCCTGGCTCACCGAACTGCCGGCCGCCACTCGCCACGCCTTCCTCGATGCGCTGCGACTGCTGAACCGCCTCTGCCTGGAGGCCGAACAGCAGCGCGACCGCCACGGCATGGAAATTGGCCCGGTCGATCCGCCACCGGAAGCGAGTGCGTTTTTCAATACGCTGCTGGCGAAACTGATGCCGGCCGATCCGCTCGGGCAACTGCTCAGCCAGCTGCGCGAAGAGCCCGAGAGCCTGAAGGGCTGCGATGCGTCCCTGCTGCTGGCGATGTGGGAATTTGCCTGCCCGCGGGCCCTGTTCCCCCCCGAATGCTGTGATTACTCCGCAGCCCTCACCCGCGACAGCCGCTACGCACTGCTCAAGGAGCTGCACCTGCTGCAGTGTGGCAGGGACCTCGTGTTCAACCCCTTCACGGGCACCCATCAGCCGGGGGGTCTCGCCACCTTCATTCCCACCGACTTCAGCATCTCCACGTCGTTTTCGGTGAACAAGGCTGTGCTGTTTCAGCATGGCGATGTCGAGCTCAGTGAGCTGCGTGGTCCCGGCTTCAGCATGATGGTCACCGGCTATCAGATCGGCGCCCATCGCTTCGTCCAGTCTGTCGCCGCCCCCACGGCCTGGATGCCGGCGGATTACGGCCGATTTGTGGTGCATTCCTGCCGCTACATCCGCAGGGCACGCCGGCGCGCCCCCAGTCCAGCCGCGCCCCCCGTACTGAACCTCCTCAATCTTTCCCTGGGCACCAACCTCGGCCATAGCTTCTGGAACGACGTCAGCGGCTACTACCTGGTGCGTGATGTTTTAGAGGCCTTCCCCCAGGTTGAAACCAAGGTACAGATCTTCAGCTATCAAGACGGCGGCACAACCTTTTCCATCCAATGTTACAACGAGTTTTTCCAGCCGCATCTGCAAACTGAACTCCAACAGTTTGGACTGGGCATCGTTGACGACTTTCAGGCCGTCGCCGAGCTGCGCCATCCCATGATGCTCAACGGCCTGATCGCTCCGGCCCCCTTGGCCCACCGGCTGCGGGAGCACTTCGCGAGCCTGGTGGATCCCAGCCGTGATCCGGCCCAGCTGCGGGTGTTGGTGAACCTGCGAGCCCACAACAAATCCATGCTCAATCTTGCGGACTGCCTTGACACCTGGCTGTCCCTTCCGGAGGTTCAACCCCTGCACGAGCGGCTGCACTTCAGCCTGGAAATGCATAACACAGCCACCGAAATGGCCGCGCAATCGAGCGAAGTGCTGAGCCGGCACGGCGTTGCCCACAGCAGCCTGATCGACTGCACCCTCGATGAACTCTGCCAGGAAATTGCCATGGCCAACGTGGTGATCGCACCGGTGGGCAGCGCCCTGGTCCTGCCCACCTGGGTCTGGAACCGCGACTGCGTTGCCCACGGCGATCCACTGCACATGCGGCAGCTGAGCATGTGGCCAGACGTGGCCCCCTACTTTCCCGACATGCGCGAGCATCTGCACGTGATTCCGGCGGAAGCGATTCAGCCGGAAAGCGAGCAGCTCTACGCCAACTACCGGGTCGATCCGGCCAGCTTTGCCACCCAGCTCCAGGGGGCCCTCGCCCGCGCGTTGGCAGACTGAAGGTTCGCCCGCCCAGCCTGATGATGTTTCGCTGGTACAGCCCCTTTCCCCTGCCGCCCTCGGTGGTCGAGGAGTTGCTGGCCGTCGGAGGCATCCGCTGGGATCCCTCCGGGTCTGCGCAGCAGGAGAGCGAAACTCCCCTGCTGCTGCTGTATGCCGCCCCCCATGGCGTGCTCAGCGCTGCCGCTGCCGCGCTGGAGGGCTACCGGGGGTTGCTGGAGCTGGCCGGCGCCGGGCACCTGTGTCATGTGGAGCGCTTGCAGGGCCTCCCTGCCGCGGCCTGGCCCGATCTGGCGCAGGGGTCGGTGGCGCCTCCCCCACCGGAACACGGGCCGCCCCTGGGCACGCCCGATCCGCTGCGTTCCCTGGTGACCCTGGCCCTGCTGCGCGAAACGCCGGCCGTGCTCGACGCCTACCTCGACCTGGAACTGGCCGCCGACCTGGGGGGGGCCGCTCCCGACAGCGATTATCTGGAGCGGTTGCGCCGGGCCAGCCCCCTCGATGGACTGGTGGCGGCCCTGGAGGACGAGCGACCCGCCCAGGAGCTCGCCGGCGCGCGCCAGGAGGCGGATGGTCTGCGTCAGCAGCTCCATCAGGCCTGCAAGGAGCTGGAGCATCAGGTGCGCAGCGAAAGGGAGCAGCAGCAGGCCCAGGAACAACGCGACCGGGAGGCCGCCGATCGGGATGGCTCCCAGCGGGCTGCGATCGATGCCCTACACAGCGAGATCGATGCCCTGCGCACCAAGACCGACAGCCTGCAGGCCGAAGCCGACGCCACACGCACGGAGGCCGACACCCTCCGCCACCAGCTCGCCGAGCGGGAGCGCGAGACACAGGAGATGCGCCAGGAGCTCTCCGGCCTGCAGGAGGAGCTGGAGCATCTGGTCAGCAACGAGCGGGAACACCAGCTGACCCAGGAACAACGCGACCGGGAGGCCGCCGATCGGGAAGCCTCCCAGCGGGTTGAGATCGATGCCCTACGCAGCAAGGCGGACACCCTGCAGGCCGAAGCCGACGCCACACGCTCGGAGGCCGACACCCTCCGCCACCAGCTCGCCGGGCGTGATGAACAACTCGCCCAGCAAGCCGAGCAACTGGCCGAGCGCGACCTGAACAGCACCGCAAAAGCCGAGGAGCACCGCCTCCACCTCGATGGCCTCCGCAGCGAAGCCGACGCCCTACGAGCCGAAGCTGACACCCTACGGGCCGAAGCCCACGCCACACGCACGGAAGCCGACAACCTCCGCCACCGGCTTGCCGAGCGGGAGCGCGAGGGAGAGGAGATGCGCCAGGAGCTCTCCGGCCTGCAGAGCGAGCTGGAACAGCTCTTCCTCGCCGAACAACACCACATCGGCGAGATCGACCGACTCACCCTCGAGCATCAGGCCCAGAGCCGATCCTTGGCGGAGTGGGAGGAGCGCCACCGCCAGCAGGTCAGCCGCATCGAGCGCCTGGAGGCGGACCTCGCGACCCAGGGGGCCCAGCGGCAGGGGCACGAGGAGGCAATGCGCGCGGCTCTGACCCGACAGAAGGATGCCCAAGAACGGCTCGAGGCCGGCGAGCGCGCCAACGCCGAGCTGGCCGAGCAGCTGCGACGCGAGCGGGAGAGCCTCACCAGCCGCGACCAGTCCCTGCGCGAGGCGGCCGATCATCTCGCCGAAAGCGAACGTCAGCGGGAGGCAGCAGCCCTCCAGAGCAGCGCACTGCGCGGTGAGCTCAAGCACGAACAGGAAACCCTCGCCGCCCGCGACGCCAATCTGCGCGAGACGCTGGAGCGCCTCGAGGAGAGCCTGCACCTTCTGGAGACCACCGAGCGGGAGAAGGCGGAGCTGATGGAACGCCTCAGCGCCCTCGAACGGCAGCACGAAGCCCTCCACGCAACCCTGGAGGAGCGGCACGGGCACCTGGCCGGCCTGGAGGCAGGCAACAAAGACCTGCAGCGAAGGCTCCAGGAGGAGAGCGATCGTCTTAACGCCCGTGACGCGGCCCTCGGCGAAGCCTCACGCCGGCTGGAGGAAGTCCTGCCGCGGCTGGAGGCCAGCGAGCGGGAGGTCGAAGCGCTGCAGGAGGGGCTCCAGCGGGAGCGCAGCGAACTGGTCTCGCGTGATGGGCAACTGCGGGAATCGCTGGGCCGCCTGGAGCAAAACCTGCAGCGGCTGCAGGACACCGAGCGGGAACTCGAGCAAGCCCGCGGCCGCCAGAGCGAGATCGAAGGGCGCAGCCAGAACGAGCGGGACTCGCTGGTGGAGCGCCAGCACGAGCTGGAGGAGCAACTGGAGCGCCTCCTGGAGCGCCGCCACCAGGATCAAAGCGACCTGGAGCACTCCCGCGGAGAGGCCCGGCGGGTGCTCGAGGATCTGCACCAGGCCGAGGAGGAGCTGGAGCACCACTTCCGCGACAGCCAGAACGGCCGCCGACTGGTGGAGGCCCAACAGGTGCAGTTGCAGCGGGCGGCCGGCCTCCTGCAACGCATGGCGGTGCTCAAGGGCATGTCTGCCGGGGCCCTACCGCCACCGCCCATCCAGGTGATGGCCCTGCTGGAGGGCTACCGCCACAGCCTGAAGCGGGCCGAGCGACTCCTCAGGGGGGCGGGCGGCGACGGGGGCGAGGGCGGCAAGGACTCGCTGTAGGCGGCCTGCTCCGCCTGCTGCACCTGCAGTTCGAGCCGATCGATCAGGCCACGGAAATCCTCCAGGGCCTGCCAGTGGGCCTGGAACTCCAGCGGCAACTCCGCCAGCACAGGGGGTTCCACCACCGCAGGCAGGGCCGTCGGGGTAAGCGCGACGGCTTCCGCCGCCGAGGGGGGCATGGCGGCGGGAGCGGCCGCTTCTGCCAGAGGAAGCCGCACTGGCGCCGGCTGGGGAAGGCGCAGCTCCCCGCCCTCATCGAAACTCGCCCAAACGCTGCGGCCGGCCGCCTCGGGCCATTCATGCAGGGGCAGGGAGAAGCCACAGTCCTCGACGTGGCCCTGGGCAGCCATTCCGGGTCGGTGTTGGGTGCAGCGCAGGGCCCGGGGCGCCCCCCCTTCCGCCTGGAGCCACACAGTGGCAACGGCGCCATGCTGGCCATAGCACCAGCCCTGCAGCTCCCCTCCGTCCGGACTGAGCCCATCGAAGTGGCCGCACAGCCCCCGCATCGCCGGGGCCAGGGCGGCCCGCAGCCGCGCCTCGGTGGTCGGGGCCGCCGCGCCGGGTAGGCGGATCTCGAAGCGGGAGGAGCCATCGGCGCTCAGGGCGAGCAGGCGCAGCGGTTCGCCAGCCCCAGGATCGGGGCGGTCGTCCGGCAGCGCCAGCTCGAAACCGAAGCTGCCGCCGCGGCCCAGGTGGGCACTCACGTCGGGACGGTCGCCCGCGATCGGCGCAGCGGCGATCAGGCGGGTGCCGCTCACCAGCCGCACCTCGCTCAGATCGGCGGTGGGGTGGAACACCCAACCGGAGAGCTGCGTGGGGGTGACCAGCTCCAGGCTGCCCTGGAGAAGCTTCTCCGGACCGTTCTGCGGCGACCGACGGCGCCTCAACCAACCCAGCCTAGGCATCGCTCTCGCCCGCGGATGTTGCCTGAGACTGCTGGACGAACGGCATGGCGGTCAAGTCCAGTTGTCTCCAGGCCTCGGCGCTCCAGCGGCGCTGGCCCGTACCGATGTCGCGGGGGTTGCGCAGCCGCGGTCCCCCCTGCTCCAGCGGAAAGCTGTCGAGGGGGGTGGTGTACAGGCAGTCGTCAAAGAAGTAGTGCACCACCTGGCTCCAGCGGCGGGCGGTGCGGCTTTGCACCGGGCTGCCGCCATGCAGCAGGTTGGCGTGCCACAGCAACACCTGGCCTCGCCGCGGCAGAAAGCTCTGCTGGGTCAGATCCAGGCGCTCCACCGCCTCGCGCCAGAAGGACTCGAAGAGCACCTGGGGATGGGGCTCGGCCGCCACCCGGGCGGGGGTCAGGCCCCGCTCGCCGGCGCTGAGGTACGGCAGCCGATGGCTGCCCGGGTAGTAGGCCAGGGGGCCGCTATCGGGCTCCACGTCGGCCAGGGGAATCCAGAGCCCGCAGAGGAAGCCCTGGGGTTGGGAGTGGAAGTGCACCGCGTCGCTGTGGAAGCTCTGCTGGCTGCCGACCGCGAAGTTGAGGGTCTGGAAGGGGAAGGGACGACGCCCGTAGACCACCGTCAGCAGATCGAGCACCTCGGGATGGAGGGCCAGCCGCCGCACCGCCTCCAACTCCTGCCAGCCGTCCTGCACGCGCGGGGGGCCGCCGAGCCCCGCCTCCCAGTCCTCCAGTTCGCGGGCCAGCCGGGCGCTGTAGGCGGCGATCACCGCCTCGCAGTCAGCCAGAAAAGCCCCGTCCTCCAGTTCGAGGGTGCAATACCCCTGGGTGGCCAGCCACCAGGCGTGATTCATCCAGCGGCCGAAGTCGCCGGCGGCCAGACGCTCGTGGACATCGGGCCGATCGATCGGCGGGATCGCCTGGAAATCAAGGCTCATACCGCCCACCCCTGAGGAGCCCCGCCCGCCCGTGCCCGCACCGGCTCGCGCCGCAGGGCCAGGGAGAAGTTTTCCTCCAACAGCGAGAGATGGGGGCTGTAGTGGGGGTCGGCCTGCAGCAGCACCCCCCAGCGCTGCTCCATCGCCTCGCGCTCCCGCTGCCATTGGGAGAGGGCCTCGGGGGAGGAGGGGGCACCGCGGCTGCGGGATTCGTGATGGATCAGCTCGGCATCCGCGCAGAAGATGGTGCGAAGGCCTCGCGCCCCCAGCCGCAGACACAGATCGACGTCGTTGTAGTTCACGGCGAAACGCTCCGCATCGAATCCTCCCACCTCCAGAAAGAGGCTGCGGCGGATCACCAGGGTCGCCGCCGTGACCGCACTCACCGCATGGGTCAGGCGCAGGCGCAGCTGGTAGCCCGTCGCGTCCGACTCGGCGTACTTATGGGCATGGCCGGCAATGCCACCGATGCCCAAGAGCACGCCCGCGTGTTGCACGGTGCCGTCGTCAAACAGCAGGCGGGCCCCCACCGCGCCGATGCCCGGTCGCACCGCCTCGGCCACCATCGCCCGCAGCCAGCCGGGCCGCAGGGCCTCCACGTCGTTGTTGAGGAAGGCAAGCACCTCACCGCGGGCCAGCTGGGCCGCCTCGTTGTTGAAGGCGGCAAAGTTAAAGGGGCCGGGGCGCCGCAGCATCCGCACCCCAGGGCGCTCCGCCAGTTCGGCCAGGTAGGTGAGGGTGGCGGGATCACGGCTGCCGTTGTCGATCACCAGAAGTTCGGTGGGGGGGCTCCCCTCCGCCTGGTCCTGCAGGGAGTCGATGCAGCGGCGGAGCATCTCGCCCCGGTCGCGGGTGGGGATGATCACACTCACCAGGGGCAGGGGGGCCGGCAGGGGCCAGTGCAAGCGATGGCCGCCGCCCGCGCGCACGGTGACCGGCACCCGCTGACCGCGCCGGGCCAGGAAGCGCTCCACCGTGGCGGCGGACTCCAAATCGCCGCGACGCTCGCCGGGGCGATCGGCACGGTGGTACAGCATCTCGGGTAGGTGCACGATCTGCTCAGCCCGGCAGGCGGCCGTGGCCTCCAACACCAGCCCGTAGAGGCTCAGGGATTCGCCGGCGGCCTCCAGCTCGCGGGCAACGCGCTGGGCCAGATCGGAGCGGATCAGCCAGCAGTGGGAGTAGTGGGGATCGGCGTAGAGCAGCTCCGGATTCCAGGCCGGCTTGAATTGCGGGCTGTGGCGTCGTCCGCCCGGGGTCAGACGATCCTCATCGGCGTAAAGCACCAGGGCACCGGGATGGAGGGCGAGGGCCTCGCCGCAGCGGCGCAGGGCGTGGGGGGCGAGCTGGTCGCCGCGTTGCAGCATCACGAGCCAGGTGGCGGGATCGGCCACCTCGGCCGCCAGGGATGGATCGAGCCGTTCGTAAGGGCCGCTGAGCTGGCGCTCGAGGCTCGAGCGGGAGCGGGTGGTGTCCTCCCCCAGGCGGCCCTGTCCCCAGAGACCGGGGAGGAACCGCGGCAGGCTGGCGACGGGTGGCGAAGCGGCGGATGGCGCCAGGGCCGGTTGGGGCGGGAGGGCCAGCTCCCGGGCCAGCGCCGGGCGCTCGCGGCGCTCGATCCATTCGTCGTAGCCCACCAGGTGGCGGTTCCCGCGGGCGAGCAGGCGGTTGTAATCGCTCCAGAGGCGCGGCAGGGGGCGACTCAGGCAGGAGGGGTCGTAGCCGGGGTGGAGCCGCAGCAGCTTGCGGCGCAACAACCGCCCCACGCGCCAGAAGGGCTGGGGCACAAGGCGGAGCACGGGCAGGCTGGCGTCGCCGTTGAGGCCGTGGAGCTCCAGGTGGATCTCACGGGCGCCGGGGGGAATGCGCACCAGCCGGCGGCGCAGGCGACCGTGGACAAGCACCCGCCCCTGGGACCCCTGGAACAGTGCGTAGCAGCGGGTCTGCTCGCCCCGGTGGCGCAGGCTCAGCATGTACCAGCCCGGCCGCGGCAGCGAGCGCAGGCGCAGGCGCAGCCGCACTTCATCGGGTACCGCTTGCCAGTCGCTGCGCAGGCGGATTCCGAGCCAGCGGTGCAGGCGCATCAGGGCGAGTCGGTCACTGGCGATGGCTGGCCTGCATCCCGAGCACGAATTTGGTGAGGCTGAACATCACAAGGCAGCTGGCCAACACGGTGAAGAATCCCTTGCTCTTCCAGCCGTGCTGGGGGTCTTCGGGCATCTGGGGAGCGGAGAGCAGGGCCATGAACTTCTGCTGGCGCTTGCTCTCCACCCTCGCCTTCTCCACAGAGGTGAGGGCAAGCTTGTAGGTGTCGGTGGCGAAGGTCACATCGGATTCGAGCTTCACCACATCCGCCGCCTTGCGGTTGAGGTTGCGACCTTTGCTGGACACCAGCGAGCGGCGCTCCTGGGCAATCTGCGCCTCCAGCTCCTTGGCCTCATCGGCGATGGCGAGCACCTCCGGTTCACGGGGATCCTTGTATTGACGCCGCAGGGTGGCCAGCTCCACCTTCTTCTCCACCAAACGCTCCTGCAGCTTGCTGATCGTGGCGCTGGCGAGCTCGGCCTCCCCCTTGGGATCGATCACAACGGCGTTGGCGTTCTGATAGGTGATGAGGCGATTCTTGGCCTGCTCAAGATTGGTACGGGTTCGCCGCAACTCCTCCTCAGCAAAATCGAGTTGCTTTAGGCTTATATCTTGGTTGAGACGGTTCACAAATTGCTCGCTCTTGGCGAGCATAAAGCGATTGAGATCAAAGGAGGATTTTGGGTTCAGGCCAACGGTGCGCAACACAATTGCACCGGAGAGTTCATCGAGAGTCACCGAAACCTGCTTCTTGAAAAAGCCAAGACGCTTCTCGGGGCTCAGCCCGGGTTTGATGCCGGCGAAGGGGTCGCGGCGGTCGCGGGCGTAGGCGGCATCGAGGTCGTAGCTGCGGCTGAGATCGTTGAGCACCTGCGGCGACTGCAGGTAGGTTTTAAGGAAGCGCGCATCCTCGAGCGAAAGCTGGTTGGTGCGGCCGAGCAGGGAGCCGAGGCTGCCGCCATCGGCATTGGCGGCATCCTCCGCCTTGCGGATCACAAAATCGGAGCGGGTGACGTAGCGATCCCGGGCAACGGCAAAGAAATAGAAGGCGGAAGCTGCAATCGGCAGCAGCAGCAGCTGGGCCACGGAAAGCCGCTGCAGTGGGTTGACGCGGGGCCGGGGTGGCTTGATGGGAACCACCTTGCCGTCGGTGGCAATGGCGTCGTCGGCGAGCTTTTCCTCCTCCTCCGGGCGGGCAAAGAAGCGCTTGAGCGGATTGGCGTTGTCGAGGTCGTACATGGCCGGGGAAGGGCGGGTTCAGAGAGCGGGATCGCTGGAGAGGGCGGGGGCGGACTCGGTGCCGGCGAGCAGGCGATCGGTGTGAATCGCCACAGCCTCGTCGAGATTCTCGAAGATCTCAATCTTACCGTCTTCCAAAATGAAAGCCCGATCGCAGTGCAGCTTGAGCCCCCAGAGGTTGTGGTCCACCATCAAAAAATCGGCATACTTCTTGCGATCAAGAAGCACACGCTTGCTCTTCTCGCGGAAACGCTGGTCGCCCGCAGCCGTCACCTCGTCGATCAGGTACACATCAAAGTCGAACGCCATCGACAGACCAAAGGCGACCCGGGAGCGCATGCCGCTGGAATAGGTCTTGAAGGGGCGGTCGAAGTAGACACCCAGCTCGGCGAATTCCTCCACATACCTCACCTTGCGCGGAACATCCGCCTTGCCAGCGTAGATGCGGCTCACAAACGTGACGTTCTCCCGCCCCGTGAGGCTCCCCTGGAATCCGCCGACGAGCCCCACGGGCCAGGAGATGGAGGCATCACTCTCAATGGTGCCGCTATCGGGCAGGTCGATGCCACCGAGCAGGCGCAGCAAGGTGCTCTTGCCAGCCCCATTGGCCCCAAGAATGGCCACCGACTCCCCCGTTTCAATGGTGAAGTTGAGGTCTTTGAGCACCACGCTGCGCTTGCCCTGGTAGGTGAAGCTCTTCGTGAGGTTGCGTACGCGGATCATCAGAGGGTCAGCAGACGTCGCTCGTTGTTGGCGTAGATCCAGAGGGCGATGGTGGTCTGGATGGTGACCCAGATCAGCACGTACTCCAGATTGGCGTCGGGGGTGAAGTAATCATCGCTAAGGGAGCGGCGGTTGAGCTCGATGCAATGCATCAGTGGGTTCCAAACGAAAAAAGGTTTGGACCAGACGGGAAAGGTCCAGTAGCGGAAGGGAACGCCAGAGAGGAACCAAAGGATGCGCGGTATCCAAACCGCAACTTGGTTAAAGGCTGGCACCAGATGGCCGGCGGTCATGAAGATCAGGCCTGTCGAGAATCCAAGCGCCGCGGAAAGTAGCAGGGAGATCAGAAAAAGGCCAAGATCGGCTATCACCATCTGATCGAGGTAGATCCAGGTGCCCGCCAGAATCACGAAGAAGCAGCAGGTATAGAGGCCGGTTTCACAGACCGTACGGGCAATGACGGTATCGATCGGCTTGACTGGCCGGTAGAACAGCAGGGCTTCATTGGCATCCATCGCCGTCAGGCTGCGGTTGGCGATATGGCTAAAAATACTGAAGAGGATGATGCCAGAGGTAAGAAAAAGGATGATATTGAGGCTGCCACCGCGGTTGAGGTTGATCGCCGAGAGAAAGGCCAGCCAGATCGCCAGCAGCCCCAGGGGCTGCAGCAGCACCCCCAGAAAGCCTCCCCGTACTTCGCTGACGCGTGTGCGCAGCTCGCGATACACCAGCGCATCCACAACCCGCCACTGGATCTGCCAGCCACTGAGGTTGTGGATCCCGTCCCGGCCCCGCCCCGGGGGCCCCCCGGGGCGCCTGCGATCGGCCGTGGTGGAGGACAAAGCGTCAAGAAAAGTCCAGACACCTTAACCTGAGACACCAGGGTCCAACACCCAGGTGAGCAGGTCCTTGCGCAGTCCCCGCTGCAGCCGCCGCTCGATCCGAGCCACCACCTGGTCCAGCCCCCGAGCCGCCAACGCCCGCCCCCAGCCCGGCACGGCCGGCGCCAGGAGCAGGGACACCTGCAGCTCCCCCACCAGCCCCGGCAGCTCCCCCATCCCCCCAGCCGGCTGGGCCTCCAGGCGGGCGGCGAGCGCGAAGGCCAACGAGTGTTCCCAACGCCCCAGCCCCACCAGACGGCAGGCAACACTGGCCACCTCCAGCCAGGGCTCCTGCCAGCGGGCCTGGAGCTCCAGCGTGGGCACCAGCGCGAACGTCAGTAACCGGAACGGCCGCGAGCGGTAGAGAAAGCGCCCACCGCCGAGCCGCTCCAGCCGGTCGCGGGCCAGCAGGGCAGCCAGCGGGCGATCCACCAGCGCCAGGTACGCGGCCAGCCGCTCCGGGCTGGCTCCGGCCTCCGGCACCACCAACACGCAGCGCCGGGTGCGGACCACCGGCTCCCCCTTCGGGAGGGACGGTGGCGGAGCGGGACTGGCGGGCATGGGCGTCGCCGGGGAGACTGACCGGATCGGAGCACGGGGCGGGGCGGCAGGCGATGGAGGGTGGCCAGCGCACAAGCCTTCCCCTGCTGCAGGGGTCACCGACGCTGGGGGTGCCCACTGCGGGGGTGGCCCGGATCGCCACGCTCGCGCCGCTGCTGCGGCCGGCCCAGCTGCAGCTGGGGGCCTGGGCCTGCCGGGGCGAGCGGCTCGATGCGGTGCTGGGCTGGGGCAACAAGCCCTCCGCCGAGCGGGCCGCCCAGCTGGCCCGCCGCCGCGGCGTGCCGCTCTGGCGCTGCGAGGACGGCTTTGTGCGCTCCCTGGGGCTCGGGGTCGACGGCCCGCCGTACTCCCTGGTGCTCGATGACCTGGGCATCTACTACGACGCCAGCGGCCCGAGCCGGCTGGAGGCGCTGATCGCCGCCGCGCCGGAGGCCGGCCAGCGCGAGCGGGCCGAAGCGCTGCAACACCTCTGGTGCCAGGAGCGGCTGAGCAAGTACAACGGCGGCCCCGAATCGTCCCCGCCCCCGGAGCCCTTCGTGCTGGTGGTGGACCAGACGGCGGGCGACCTCTCGATCCGCGGCGGCCTCGCCGATGGCGCCCGCTTCCAGGACATGCTCCGCAGCGCCCTGGCCGAACATCCACAGCACACGGTGGTGGTGAAGATGCATCCGGAGGTGGCGCGCGGCCGGCGGCGGGGCCACTTCCAGGCCGCCGAGCTGGCCGAGCCGCGCGTGCGGATCTGCGCCGATGGCGGCCATCCCGCCGCCCTGCTGGAGCGGGCCGATGCGGTGTATGTGGTCACCTCCCAGCTGGGATTTGAAGCGCTGCTCTGGGGGCGGCCGGTGCACTGCTTCGGCATGCCCTTCTACGCGGGCTGGGGTCTCAGCCGCGACCGGCTGGCGCCACCCCAGCGGCGGCGCGGCGGCAGCGATCTGGCGCGACTGATCCACGCCGCCCTGGTCGCCTATCCCACCTACCTGGATCCGCACCAGGGCGAACCCTGCTCGCCGGAGCGGCTGATGGCGGTGCTGGGCCTGCAGCAGCGTCGCCGCCGCGAGTTGCCGCAGCGGATCGAGGCTTTCGGCTTCAAACCCTGGAAACAGCCGATCCTGCGGCGCTTCCTGGCCGGCAGCCAGGTGCGCTTCCGCCGCCGCCAGGCCAGCCCCCACGGGTGGGCCCAGGCCTGCGCCATCTGGGGCCGCGATCCGGGCCCGGGGGTGGCGCGCCGGCAGCGCCAACCCGATCCGCCGCCGCTGCTGCGCCTGGAGGACGGCTTCCTGCGCTCGGTGGGACTGGGGGCCAACCTGATTGCGCCCGTCTCCTGGGTGGTCGACCGCCGCGGCCTCTACTACGACGCCGGCGCCCCCTCCGATCTGGAAGTGCTGCTGGCGGACCATCCCTTCAGCGAGGCGGAGCGGCAGCGGGGGGCCGCCCTGCGCCAGCGGCTCCTGGAGGCCGCCCTCACGAAGTACAACCTGCCCGCCCAGCCCTGGCACCGCCCCCCCCGGGCCGCTCGGGTGGTGCTGGTGCCGGGCCAGGTGGAAAGCGACGCCTCGATCCGCTACGGCGCCGGCCCCCTGCGCACCAACCGGGCGCTGCTGGAGGCGGTGCGGGCCGCCGAACCCGAGGCGTGGATTCTCTACAAACCGCACCCCGATGTGGTGGCCGGCCTCCGGCCGGAACGGGGGGACGGTTTCGACCCCCATTCCCTGTGCGACGAGGTGGTGACCGCAGCGGCCATCGACAGCCTCTACGACGCGGTCGACGCGGTGCATGTGCTCACCTCACTGGCGGGCTTCGAGGCCCTGCTGCGGGGGCGGGAGGTGCATACCTGGGGACTGCCCTTCTACGCCGGCTGGGGCCTCAGCCACGACCGGCTGACCTGCGAGCGGCGGCGGCGGCGGCTCGAGCTGGACGAACTGGTATGGGCGGCTTTGATCGCCTATCCGCGCTACGTGAGCCGGCGCAGCGGGCTGTTCGTGGAGGTGGAGGAGGCGGTGGAGGAGCTCGCCCGCTGGCGCGAGGAGCCCGCCGGCTCCCTGCGGCTGTGGCAGCGCCTGTTCCGCCGCTGGGGACAAATGCGTGAACGGTTCCGAGCGGACATCGGAGTGGGCCGTTGGGGTTAGGGTTTATGTCCATTTCCCCGACCTGCTTGTCGCCAGCGGTATCCATCGAGGGCCCCGTGCTGCTGCTGATGGGCCCGCTCGGCAGCTTCTTTGCACGGCTCGCCGCGCATCTGGAGGAGCGGGGGGTTGCGGTGTGGAAGGTTGCGTTCCCCCTGCACGAATTCGGATTCCCGCCCCACATGCGGCTGCCCTACGAAGGGGCGATGGCTGAATTCCGCTCCTTTCTGCGGGAAGAGATCGAAGCCAAGGGAATTCGCCATCTGTTTATGTATGGCGATTTCATCGATCCCCACAGCATCGCCATCGAGCTGGTGCGTGAGCTCAATACGGAGCGGCCCCCCGCCAGCCGAATCGACGCCTGGGTATTCGAACTTGGCTATGTGCGGCCCAACTATGTGAGCCTGGAGCGCGAAAGCGTCAACGCCCGCTCCGGCCTCAACCGCCCCGTCGATTTCTACCGCGCCCTGCCGCCGGTGAGCGCCATCCCCCAATCCCAGCGGGAAACGGGCATCCGCTGGCGCAAATGGTGGAAGACCCCCACCTTCATCCAACACGCCTTCACCCCTTACCGCATCATCGAGGGCCCCCACAAGCTGCAACCGGAGCCCGCCTATCTGCTGGCCCAGGTGCGCGGCCTGGCCCGCAAGCACCTGTACCGAATCAGCGAGCGCGCCATCCTGCGGCGCCTGCGCGGCAACGAGCCGTACATCCTCGTGCCGCTGCAGGTCTCCAGCGACTCCCAGATCAGCCTCGGTTCCCACTACCAGGGGATGGAGCCCTTCATCGAGGAGCTGATCGCCTCCTTCGCCGCCCATGGCCGCTCCCACGACCTGCTGGCCTTCAAGCACCATCCCCGTGACCGGGGCTACAACCACTACGGCCGCCTGATCCGGCGCCTGGCCCAGGCCCACGGGGTTGCCGACCGCGTTCTCTACTTCCACGACGGTCCGCTCGGCCCGATCCTCAAGCGGGCCCGGGCCGTGGTCACGATCAACAGCACCGTAGGCCTGCAGGCCCTGTACCACGGGCGGCCCACCAAGGTGCTCGGCCGCACCTTCTACAACCTTCCCGACCTCTGCGACCAACAGCCGCTGGAGACGTTCTGGCGGTCCCCCCAGCCCTCCGATCGGGCCCTGTTCCGCCGCTTCTACACCCACCTGATCGAGAGCACCCAGATCAACGGCAACTTCGACGGCCATTTCCCGTTCTCCGACACCTTCCGCATCTCCCCGGCCCTGGCGATCCATGCCGCCGGCCCCTCTCCAGGAGCGCTGCAGGTGCTGCGGCGCCTGTTCACCCTGCTGCACGGCCTGGCCCTGTACCAGGTGCAGCTGCTGGCGATCGCGGTAGGGGCGCGCGCCACCGCCCGCCGCCTTTTGGAGCAGGGCGCCCGGCTGGTGCTTGAGGGGCTGGGGGTGCAGGTGCTGATGGAGCGGCGCCATCGCCCGATCGCCCGCCCCCAGATCCACATCGCCAACCACGGCAACCCGCTCGATGTGCTCCTCGTGCAGGGCTACTTCCGGGAATGCAGCATGACCACCGCGGCCCGCCACCTGCGCTTCCTGCTACCCCTGTTCCTGGTGAGCGCCCGCAACTACGGCCACATCCACCTCGACCATCTGTGCCCCAGCTCCAGGCTCGAGGGCCTGCGCCAGCTGCGGCGCCTGATGCAGCAGCGGGGTCGTCTGTTTCTCTTCCCCAGCGGCTCCCTGATAACGCCGATCACCGAGCGGGTCTCCGGCAGCCTCCACCTGCTGGCCCGCTCCAGCGATGCGGTGATCGTTCCCTGGACCAGCTCCTACCGCGGCTTCCGCCCCGCCGAGTTCGAGCTTCGTTACCGCCCGTTTGCCCTGATCTGGGCCCGGCTGATCGGCCCCCAGGCCACGATTCTCTGCCGGGAGGGGGAGCCGATCGATGTGCGTCGCTTCCCCAACTCCGCTGCCCTCAGCCGCCACATCCGCCGGTACTACGGCGGCGAAGACGGCCGCCGCCGCCAGACCGCCTAAGCCCCGCTCGGCGTTCCATCCACCAGCCCACGCCACACCGGCAGCAGATCGTCCACCACCAGCCGGCGGCGCTGGCGGGCCGTGAGCTGATCGAGCTCGCAGTGCATGAGGATCTCGGTGATCTGGTTGAAATCCCGCGCCAGGGACAGACCCACCACCCGGGCGTTGCCGAGCTGGGCGTAGCGGCGCATCAGCACCGGCACCCGGAAGGGCTCCTGATAGTGCTCCTCCAGCCAGCGCTCCAGCTCCGCGTAGTCGGCGGTGGCCGGCGGGGAGACCATCGGGCGGTGTGCAGGCGACAGCGGATGGCGAGCCGGCGGCACCCCCAGGGAATCGCGGTAGGGGGGCGCCAGCAGGGCCGCCAGGAAGCCGTCGTTGAGCGCCTCGCTATGGGCGAAATGGTTGTACGAGACCATCCCCAGCAGGTGGTGATGGCCCGTGGCCAGCGGGATGCTCACCATGGCCTGCAGGAGCACCATCAGCACCAGGCTGGTGCGCTGGTAGGGGGCGGCCACGAAGGTGCGGCCGATCTCGGCGTAGGCCAGGCCCCGCTCCCGCAGGCTGGCGTCAAGACCCGGATAGCAATGCTCCAGGTAGGAGCGGTTCCCGTCCCACGGAGGCGGCTGCCAGGCGGAGAGGGCCATGCGCAGGGAACCGGCCAGGGTGCCGCGCTCCCGGTCCCACACCAACAGATGCCAGTAGTGGGCATCACGACCGTCGAGATCGACATGGCTGGGGCCGTGGGGGGAGATGCGCCGGTAGGTGAGGGCCCTCACGCTGCCCACCCAGGCGGCGACGCCCTGGAACTGAAGGGGCGAGAGAAAATAGGCGCAGAAACGGTCTGTGCCGAAGCAGCGCTGAGCCTCAAGATCGCGGGTCAGCTGATGGGAGGGGGGAGGCAGCACCCAGCAGTTCGGCGAACGGGCCGGACGTTCTGATCATCCCCCCCTAGGGTCCCAGGGTGATGCCTTGACGGACTCTGGCGAAACTGCCCGGACTCCTGATCCGCGCCTCCGGCGCGCGGGTGGCCCTGCTGCACCAGGGGGCCGGCTCGACGATCGATCACTTCCTGCGGGGTCCACTTGAGGCGCTGGGGGCCCGGATCGTGGAGATCGATTCAGCCGCCCCACCCACCGCCAGCCAGGGCGCGGAGCTGGCCGACTGCGAGCTGGTGGTGGTGGTGCGGTACCTGAGCCGCCCCTGGCTGGGGCCGCTGGCGGCCCAGAGGCGGGGCGGCACGCCGGTGGTCTTCCTGATGGATGACGACCTGCTCGATCCCGCCGCCCAGGCGGAGCTGCCCCGCGCCTACCGGCGCCGCCTGTGGGAGCGCATCACCCACCTGCGGCGGCGCCTGCCGGAGCTGGTCGATCGCATCTGGGTCACCAGTGAGGCCCTGGCCGAGAAGTACGAAAGCCTGGGGGTGGAGCGGCTGGAGCTGCGCCCCCATCCGAGCCTGCTGGCGCCGCGGCCGCGGCTGCAGCTGGCCTATCTGGGCACCAGTGCGCACGAGGCGGAAATCCGGTGGCTGCACCCCCTGCTGGCCACCCTCCAGGGCCGCCATGCCCACACCCATGTGGAGCTGTTCGGCGACCACGACGTCAACCGCCGCTTCCGCACCCTGCCACGGGTGCGCATCCTGCACCCGATGCGCTGGCCCAACTACCTGGCCGAAACGGGCGACGGCCGCATCGACATCCTGCTGACGCCCCTGCTGGCCTCCCCCTTCAACGCGACGCGGGCAGCGGTGAAGCTGATCGACGCCGCCCGCTGCGGCGCCGCCGGCCTCTACTCCGACCGACCGCCCTACCGGGGCTTCGTGCGCGACGGCCAGGACGGGCTGCTGCTGGCCGATGAGCCGGCCGACTGGCTCTCAGCGATCGAGCGGCTGATGGCCGACCCCGAGGAACGGCAGCGGTTGGCGGCCGGAGCACGGCGCCGGGCCCTCGCCTTGGCTGAGGGCCACCAGACCTGACGGTGCGCCGGGGCCCGGGCGCGCAGCTGGCCCGCCCGCACCCCGGCCATCGATTTTGTCCCCTAGCCTCATAAGACTTTCTTCTGGACCGCCGCAATGCCGACCCTTCAGCCCCGCCTGGCCCTGCCGCTGGCCGGTCTGCTGATCGCCGCGGCGGCCCTTCCCTCCTCCAGCCAGAGCCTGCGCCCGGGCACGGCGCCCGCCGCGGCTCAGGCCGGGATCACCGCCGAGGCCGAGGCCCCGGTGCGCTATCGCCTCGGCCCTGGCGATCGCCTCAAGATGAGCGTGTTCAAGATGGAGGGCTACGAAACCACCGCCGAGGTGATGAGCGACGGCACCCTCAACCTGCCGCGCCTCGGATCGGTGCCGGTGTGGGGGCTGACGATGGACGGAGCCCGCGCCCGCATCACCAGCGGCTACGCCACCATCCTGCGCCGACCGATCGTCTATCTCGACCTGCTGCAGGCCCGCCCGGTGCGGGTGTCGATCAGCGGCGAAGTGCAGCGGCCCGGTCTGTACAGCATCGGCCAGGGGGGCACCAACCAGCTGGCGAGCACCGCCAGCGGCACCGGCGGCGCCGTGATCCAAACCGCCGGCTGGCCCACCCTGGTGGATGCGGTGCAGAAGGCCGGGGGGATCACCGCCCATGGAGATCTGCGGCGGGTCACGATTCAAAGGCCCACCGCCGGCCCGGGCTCACCGGTGCGCACCGTTCAATACAACTTCCTGCAGGTGTTGGAGTCCGGCGGCCCCACCGTCAATCCCCTCCTCTACGACGGCGACAGCGTGCTGATCCCCCGCGCTGAGCAGCTCAGCGAGACCGAGCTGCTCAAGGTGGCCTCCTCCACCTTCGCCCCCGACACCATCAGCGTGAACGTGGTGGGCGAGGTGGAGCGGCCCGGCGCCCAGGCGGTGAAGGCCAACAGCCCCCTGTCCCAGGCCCTCCTCTCGGCCGGCGGCCTCACCCGCCGCGCCAACGCCGGCCAGGTGCGCCTGCTGCGGTTGGAGCCGAACGGCACGATCCGCCAGAGCTCCGTGGCCTACAACCCCGCCGCACCGATGGGAACCCAGGCCAATCCCCCTCTGCAGCAGGGCGATGTGGTGGTGGTCGACCGCCACGGCTGGGCGAAGGCCAACGACAGCCTGCGCTCGGCGGTGGAGCCGATCGCCCCGCTGGTGAACGCCGGCTCCCTGTTCCGCCTGCTGGGGCTTCCCTTCTGAGCCAGCGCGCGGAGGGCGGGCCCCTGAAGCCGCGGCCTACCCTGCAGCCGTCCCCTGTCCCTCCGCCGGCGAGCGGCCCGCTGACGTGACCCTGCGGTTCACCAACACCCTCACCCGCACCCTCGAGCCCTTTGTGCCGCTCGTGCCCGGGCAGGTGAGCGTCTACTGCTGCGGCGTCACCGTCTACGACCTCTGCCACCTGGGCCACGCCCGCAGTTATCTCAACTGGGACGTGCTGCGGCGGTACCTGCTCTGGCGCGGCTATGCCGTGACCTACGTGCAGAACTTCACCGACATCGACGACAAGATCCTGCGCACGGCCGCGGCCGAGGGCAGCTCAATGGAGGCGGTGAGTGAGCGCAACATCACCGCCTACTTCCGCGACATGGACGCCCTGCAGATCCTGCGGCCCGATCGCATGCCGCGCGCCACCCGCTGCCTGGACGGCATCCGCGCCCTGATCGGCGAGTTGGAGAGCCGTGGCGCCGCCTACTCCGTCGACGGCGATGTGTATTTCTCGGTGCGCAGTCGCGCCGACTACGGCAAACTCAGCGGCCGCAACCTCGAGGAGCAGCAGGAGGGGGCCAGCGGCCGCACCCGCGAAGAGGAGGAGGATCGCAAGCGTCATCCATTCGATTTCGCCCTCTGGAAGGGGGCGCGGCCTGAGGAACCCTCCTTCCCCTCCCCCTGGGGGCCGGGCCGCCCGGGCTGGCACATCGAATGCTCGGCGATGGTGCGCCAGGAACTCGGGGAGAGCATCGACATCCACCTGGGGGGCGCCGACCTGATCTTTCCCCACCACGAAAACGAAATCGCCCAGTCGGAAACCGCCACCGGCCAACCCCTGGCCCGCTTCTGGCTGCACAACGGCATGGTCAACGTGGGCGGGGAGAAGATGTCGAAATCCCTGGGCAATTTCACCACGATCCGCTCGTTGCTCGACACCGGCATCGACCCCATGACCCTGCGGCTGTTTGTGCTGCAGGCCCACTACCGCAAGCCCCTGGATTTCACCGCCGCCGGCCTGGAGGCGGCGGCAGCCGGCTGGGCGGGCCTGCGCTCCGCGCTGGCGGTGGGGCACCATCCGGCCCTGGCCTGGCCCCTCGACCCTCGGGACGAGCCTGCGCGCGCAGCTGACGACACCCGCGAGCGTTTCATCGCCGCCATGGACGACGACCTCAACACCGCGGCAGCCCTCGGGGAGCTGTTCGACCTGGCCCGGCCCCTGCGGGCCCTGGCCAACCGGCTGCGCAGCGGCGAGGCACCGGCCGCGGCGGAGCAGACGCTGGCAGCGCACTGGCGGCGGCTGGTGGAGCTGGCGGGAGTGCTGGGCTTGAATGCCGCACCACCGGGAGGGGATGTCCCTGAAGCCGCAGCTGGGGGTACCGCGGGGGCGGCCGAGGCTGCAGCGGAGGAAGAGCGAGTGCGGAGCGTTCTGGACGAGCGCCTGCGGGCCAAGCGGGATCGGGACTTTCCCACCGCCGATCGCCTGCGGCAGCAGCTGCAGGCCGAGGGGGTGGAGCTGTTCGACAAAGGGGCCGGGGTCACGACCGCCAGCGGCGGCCCGCTGGCGCGTTCGATCACCGTGGCGCTGGAGCCGCAGGGCAGCGGCGCTCCGCCGGCCTGAGGCCGGCGCTCGGGCGATGGAGCCACCGCTGGAGCCGCCCCTGAGCGCCATCCAGGCCGCCGGCTTCCTCTTGGCCGGTGCTGCCGTGATCGGCAACGACGCCCTGCAGACCCTGGGCACCTTCCTGGCCGCCAACCGCGGCCGCATCCCAAGGCCCCTGCAGGCGCTCTATCTGTGTGGCCTTCTCTGCGCGGTGCTGCTGCTGGGCTGGGGCCGCAGCGGCGGCGAACCCTCCTGGGGGCGGCTGGACACCTTCCCGCTGCCCGAACGGTTGTTCTGGGTGGATCTGCTGCCGCCCCTGGCGGTGTTGGCCCTCACACGCCTGGGGGCGCCGGTGAGCACCACCTTTCTCGTGCTCACCGCCTTCACGCCCGCCAACCTGCCGGCCCTGCTGCGACAGTCGCTGCTCGGCTACGGCGGGGCGCTGCTCAGCGGTGCCCTGGTGTACGGGCTGGTGGCCTGGCTGCAGCAGCGCCGGGGCGGGGAACGGGGCGGGGATCAGGTTGAGGCCCAGGGAAGGCCGCAGCAGGAGTGGCCCTGGCTTGCCCTGCAGTGGCTGGCCACGGGTTGGCTGTGGAGCCAGTGGTTGATCCAAGACCTGGCCAATGTCTACGTCTACCTGCCGCGCCAGCTGGCGGCTCCGCAGATGGGCCTGTCGCTGGCAGCGCTCTGCGGGGCGGTGTGCCTGCTGCTGGCGGGCGGCGGCGGGCCGATCCAGCAGCGACTCACCAGCAAGAGCCACGTGGACGACCCCCGTGCGGCCACCCTCATCGCCACCCTCTACGCCCTGATTCTCACGGGCTTCTCCGCCGTGAGCCGGGGCCCCCTGAGCACCACCTGGGTGTTCCTGGGGCTCCTGGCCGGGCGGGAGATGGCGCTGCAGCTGTCGCTGCGGGAGCGCTCCGTCGCGGCGGTGGCGGGGGTGCTGGGGGGCGACATCGCCCGGGCTGCCCTGGGGCTGGCCGTGAGTGTGGCGGTGGCGCTGGTGATGCCGGCGTTGCGGCTGGCATGGGGCTTGGACTGATCGGGGCGGTCAGCCGCGCCCGGAAACATCCGATGGCGGCGGCTGATCTTTCATCAGCGTTTCGATGCGGCGGATGCGGGTCTGGGTGGTCTGCCACACCTCCAGGCGAAAGGCCGCCGCCGCATCCCCTGACTCCGCCTCGGCGCGGCAGGAGGCAACGCGAGCGTCGAGATCCTCACCCCGCTCGAAGGCATCCCACAGCTCTCGCTCCAGCCGCGCCCGTTCGATGAAATTCCAGCGGCGCAACCAGAGCATGGGGATCGGGGATCAGGAGGGGGCCCAGAAGGGGCGCACCAGCGCCGGCAGATGGACCAGCGACTGCCACAGCAACACCGCCAGCATCGGCGGGGCCACAAAGCGCAGCACCCGCATCCACCAGACGATGGGCCAGGAGACGTCGGCGAAGCCTACGGCCAACTCACGCCTCCCCAGGGCTGGATGGAGCCAGCCGAGCAGCACGGCGATCATCAGCCCGCCAAACAGGAGAACCGCCTCGCCGAACAGCCCGTAGAACACATCGATCCAGCGGTTGTCGAGCGCCGGCAGCAGGCCCAGGGCGCCCACCGTGAGGGCCGCCGCGCCGGTAGCCCGGCGCCGGCTCCAGCCCAGGCGGTCGATCAGGCCGGCGGTGGCCACCTCCAGCAGCGACACCGCCGAGGTGAGCGCTGCGATCGCCAGCACCAGGAAGAAAAACACAGCCACCGGCCGCCCCAGCACCCCCAGGCCCGCCATGCCACTGGGGATCGCCACGAACAGGGTGCCCACCGTGCTGTCGCTGAGGGAGTCGAGCAGCTGGAAGTGGGACACCAGGGGGAAGGTGATCAGCCCACCCACCAAGGCCACGGCGGTGTCGGCCAGGGCGATGGTGCCGCCCAGACGCACCAGATTCTCCCGGCCCCGCAGATAGCTGGCGTAGGTGACCATCGCCCCCATCCCCACCGAAAGGGAGAAGAAGGCGTGGCCCGCGGCCGCGGTGATGGTGGGCCAGCGCAGCAGATCACGCCATTCGGGCTGGAGATAGAAGCGATAGCCGGCCCCGGCGCCGCTGAGGGTGGAGGCCCAGAGCGCCAGGGCGAGCAGCAGCAGGAATAGCAGGGGCATGAACCAGAGCGAAAGCCGCTCGATCCCTCCCCGCACCCCCCCCGCGATCACCCAGGCGGTGAGCGCCATCGCCAGCAGATGGCCGAGTACCGCCCAGGGACCCTGACTGATGCCCGCGAAGAAGGCGGCCGGATCGGCGGGCAGGCCCACGGCCAGGCTCTGGCCCAGGGAAAGCAGCGTCCAGCCCGTGACCACCGAATAGAAGGCCAGGATCATCACGGCGTTGACCACGAAGGCGTAGCCAAGCCAGCGCCAACGGGTACCACCCAGCCGCACCAGGGCCAGGAGCGGGCTCTCGCCGGTGTGGCGGCCGATGACGAGCTCCGCCAGCAGCAGGGGCAGCACCACCAGCAGGATCACCACCAGGTACACCACCACGAAGGCGGCGCCCCCATGGGCGGAGGCCTTGTAGGGGAAACCCCAGAGGTTGCCCAGGCCGATGGCGCTGCCGGCGGCGGCCAGCAGGAAGCCCAGGCGGCTGCCCCAGTGCTCGCGGTTGTCCGGCGGAGCGGAGGTCATCGGGTCTCAGCGATGGGGTGGAGGCGGCGGAGGCGGAGGCGGAGGCGGAGGCGGAGGCGGCGGTGGGAGACTGGCGACACCGCGGGCGATGGACTGTGACGGTCAAGGTACTCAGCGTGCTGGGCTCCACCGGCTCGATCGGCACCCAGACCCTGGAGATCGTGGAGGAATTCCCCGACCGCTTCAAGGTGGCGGCGCTGACCGCAGGCCAGAACCTCGATCTGCTGATCGAGCAGATCCTGCGCCACCGGCCCGAGGCGGTGGCCCTGGCCGATGGCGAGCGGGTGGCCGAGCTGCGCCAGCGGCTGGAGGCCCTGGAGCCGGCCGTGCGCCCCCAGCCCCTCCCCGAACTGCTCGGAGGGGTGGAGGGGCTCTGCACCGCCGCCGCCTGGCCCAGTGCCGATCTGGTGGTCACGGGCATCGTGGGCTGCGCCGGGCTGCTGCCCACCCTGGCCGCCATCCGTGCCGGCAAGGATCTGGCGCTGGCCAATAAGGAAACCCTGATCGCCGCCGGCCCGGTGGTGCTGCCGGAGCTGGCGCGCAGTGGCTCCAGGCTGCTGCCCGCGGATTCGGAGCACTCCGCGATCTTCCAGTGCCTGCAGGGCACCCCCTGGCCTGACACCGCCCGGCTCTCCACCGGTATCCCCACCCCCGGCCTGCGGCGCATCCAGCTCACCGCCTCGGGCGGCGCCTTCCGCGACTGGGATCCGGCCGATCTCGACAAGGCCACGGTGGCGGACGCCACCAGCCATCCGAACTGGAGCATGGGCCGCAAGATCACCGTCGATTCGGCCACCTTGATGAACAAGGGGCTGGAGGTGATCGAAGCCCACTATCTCTTCGGTCTCAACTACGACCATATCGAGATCATCATCCATCCCCAGAGCATCATCCACTCGATGGTCGAGCTGGCCGATTCCTCCGTGCTGGCCCAGCTCGGCTGGCCAGACATGAAGCTGCCGATCCTCTGCTGCCTCAGCTGGCCCGAGCGCATCAGCACGCCCTGGCGCCGGCTCGATCTCACCCAACTGGGAACCCTCAGCTTCCGCCCGCCCGATGCGACCCGTTACCCCTGCATGGGCCTGGCCTACGCCGCCGGCCGGGCCGGCGGCACCATGCCCGCGGTGCTCAACGCCGCCAACGAGCAGGCGGTGGCCCTGTTCCTCGAGGAGCGGATCCCGTTCCTGGCGATCCCCCGCCTGATCGAGCAAACCTGCGAGCGCCACGCCCCCGACCACCGGGGCGATCCCAGCCTCGACGACGTGCTCGCGGTGGATGCCTGGGCCCGCCGGCAGGTGAGGGAGCTGGCCGCTCCGGCGGCCCCCCTGCTGCACGCCTGAGTCCGGCAGCCATGGCGAGCCCCTCCAGCCCCTCCAGCTCCAACAGCCCCTCCGGGATTAACCCCCGGCCCGCTGCGCCCGCACGGGTGCAGCATCACCTGCTGCTGTGCGCCACCCCGGGCAAGCCCCTCTGCGGCGATCCGACGGTGGGGGCGGCGAGCTGGCAGCGCTTGAAGGAGCTGGTGCGCGATCTGGGGCTGGAGGATCCGGGCCGACCCGAGGGGGTGGTGCTGCGCACCAAGGCCGACTGTCTACGGGTTTGTCGCGACGGACCGGTGCTCTGGATCTGGCCGGAGGGGGTGATCTACGGGGGCGTGACGCCGGAGCGGATCGAGCGGATCCTGCGGGAACATCTGCTCGAAGGACACCCGATCGAGGCGTGGATCCTCGGCCGCTCCAGCTTCGGGGGCGATGGCTGAGGGCCCTCACCCCGGCGGAATCAAGCAGCCCCACCAGGTACAACAGCGGCCTCCGTGATCTGCCCCAGCAACCAGGCCGTCAGCAGCCGGTCCGACCAGCTGGCCTGGGGCGGATCCCCCACGCCGTGGAAGCCGCAGTGGCCCCCCTGGGCGGTGAGCAGCACCGGCAGCTGACCCACCAGCGCCCGGGTGGGTCCGGCGGGCACCCACGGATCATCGGCGGCGTGCACCAGCAGGATCGCCGGCCGGGCCCCGTCGGGCTCCTGGGCCCAGCGATGCAGATCCGCCAGGGGGCTGGCGGCGGCGTAATACGCATCGACGCTGGCGTACCCCCAGCGGGGCGCGGTGATCCGCCCATCGAAGCCGCGGATTGTGCGGGGGGCGTCCGCGCCGGCCAGGGCCCGCCGTTCCGTCTCCGCCAGTCCGAGGGGATCGGCCAGGGTCTGGCGCCTCAGACGGCGCACCAGCCAGCGTTCGTAGAGGGCGTTGCGCGGCCGGCCGATGGCGGCGCTGCAGCCCGCCAGATCGAGCGGACTGCTCAGACAAGCCAGGGCCGTGAGCCCGCTGCCCACCCCAGCCCGGATGGCGTTCAGCAGGATCGTGCCCCCCAGGGAAAGTCCGGCGGCAGCCAGGGGCAGCGGTGGCTGTTCCCCTCCGTGTTCCCAAACGTGTTCCCCAACGTGTTCCCCTGCCTGCTCCCGCTGCCGCTCGCCCCCCAGCTGCTCCGCCAGGGCGAGGGCCTTCGCCAGAACGGGGGCCAGATCGCGGTCACAGCGGGCGGCGTAGGTGCCGCCGGCCAGAGAGCGGCCCGCCCCAGCCCCGCGCAGGTTGAGGCGCAGGGTGGCACAGCCGGCGCACCGCAGGGCCAGGGCCAGGCGACGGGGCCCCAGCCCCTCGGCATCGCCGCCCAAGCCGGGCACCACCAGCACCAGCCCCCGCGGCTGGGGCACTGGATCGAGCAGGGCCAGCAGTTCATCGCCGCCGCCGATCCCGATGCGCACCGGGGTGGGCCGCTCCGGAGGCAGGGCCCGGGGCCGCAGGCTGTCCCTCAGGGTCTGAAGGTCGGCCCCGAACCAGGGAGCGCGACTCCGGAAGGGGGGCAGACCCAGCCGTTCGGGAAGCCCGGCGGCATCAGGGCCAGCCGGGCTTGTCGGAGCTTCGGGAGACAATCGAAGGGGGCCGCGCAGGCCTAGGGGAAGGGGCCGGGGAGGCCCTAAGCCGCCACCGGCTGGCGAGCCGCCGCGCCGGCCTTGGCCGGGGACGCCTTGCCGACGCCCATCTCACGAAGCTCAGAGAGCAGGCCGTTGAGCACCGCCTTGGCGTCGCCGAAGACCATGGCCGTCTGGGGAAGCTCGAACAGGGCGTTGGCGATACCGGCGTAACCGGCGCCCAGGCTGCGCTTCACCACAAACACCTGGCGGGCCTGATCCACCTCCAGCACGGGCATGCCGTAAAGGGGACTGGTGGGGTCGGTCTTGGCCTGGGGATTCACCACGTCATTGGCGCCGAGCACGATCACCACGTCGGTGCGCGGGAACTCCGGGTTGATCGCCTCCATCTCCACCAGCTGCTCGTAGGGCACATCGGCCTCGGCGAGCAGCACATTCATGTGGCCGGGCATGCGCCCCGCCACCGGGTGAATGGCATAGGTCACCTCCACGCCATGGGCCTCGAGCAGCTTGGCCAGCTCCCGCAGGGCGTGCTGGGCCTGGGCCACCGCCAGGCCATAGCCCGGCACGAACACCACCCGCTCGGCCCCCTCCAGCGCCATGGCGCATTCCTCGGGGCTGCAGCTGGTGATGCGGCTGTAATCGGCGGCGCCACCGGCGCTCTCGCCGCCACCGCCGGTGGCCCCGAGGGCACCGCCAAACAGCACCGAAACCAGGGAGCGATTCATGGCCGTGCACATCACCTGGGTGAGGATCAGCCCGGCCGCCCCCACCATCGCTCCAGCCACGATCAGCAGCTGGCTGCCCACCACGAAGCCGGCGGCGGCCGCCGCCACCCCCGAATAGGAGTTGAGCAGGGAGATCACCACCGGCATATCAGCCCCACCGATCGGCAGGGTCACCCCCACCCCCAGCAGGCTGGCGCTGACCACCAGGAGCCACAGGGGCATACCCGAGGGGTCGGCCAGCAGCAGCACCGAACCCACCAGGCATGTGATCGCCAGCGAGATGTTGACGACGTGGCGCACCTGGCTCTGGGTCCAGCCGGGGGTGTCCAACCAGCCCTGCAGCTTGGCCATCGCCACGATCGAACCGGTGAAGGTGATCGCGCCCACGAAAACCGAGATGGCAATCGACACGAGGGCCACCGTGTCACTCGCCTGGCCATCGAAGAGGGCAACGCCGATGGCGACCAGCAGCGAGGCCATGCCGCCACAGCCGTTGAACAGGGCCACGGTCTCGGGCATGGCGGTCATCGGCACCCGCTGGGCGGTGACCAGGCCGGCCAGGCCCCCGAGGGCCGTGCCGATGGCGATCCACAACCAGGCCTGGGGATCGGGGCGAATCTGCAGGAGCAGGCCAACCACCGCCAGCCCCATGGCCAGGGCGGCCAGACCATTGGCGGCCCTGGCCGAGCGCACCTTGGAGAGGCCCTTGATGCCCAGGGCAAGCAGCAGCACCGCCACCAGATCGATCAGCTGGGAGAGGCCATCGCCGCGCAGCAGAGCCTGGGGAAGAGAAAGGGCGAAGAGGGGGGTCATCGAGGTCAACGGCGGCGGAACATGGCGAGCATGCGGTCGGTGACCAGGAAGCCCCCGATCACGTTGTAAAGGGCGAAGCCCAGCGATAGGGCGCCGATCACCAGCAGGGCCTGGTTGCCCTGGCCCTTCTGGATCAGGGTCAGGGAGGCCAACACCGTGATGCCACTGATGGCGTTGGCGCCGGACATCAACGGGGTGTGCAGGGTGGGGGGCACCTTGCCGATCAGTTCAAGGCCCAGGAGGCTGCCCAGGAGCAGCACCCAGAGGGCCTGGGAAAGGGAGCTCATGCGGGGGTGGGGGCCGGGGTGGAGGTGGGGGCGATGGCGTTGGCGGCGCGGCCGGGGGGCCGCATCACGTCCTCGCGGCGGCAGTGGCCGGCGTGGCTGAGCAGGCAGCCATCGAGGATCGGATCCTCAGGGTCGAGGCGCAGGCCGCTGGGCTGCTCCGGATCGTGCAGATGCTCGATCAGGGCCGCCAGGTTGCGGGCGTACAGGGCGCTGGCGTGGTTCGGAACGCTGCTGGGCAGGGCATCGGCCCCGATCAGCTGAACCCCCCGCCGCACCACGGTCTGGCCGGGGATCGTGCCGAAGCAGTTGCCACCCTGGGCCACCGCCAGATCGACCACCACCGCGCCGGCCCGCATGCCATCGAGCATCGCCTCATCAATCAGGCGGGGCGCGGGTCGGCCGGGCACCTGGGCCGTGCAGATCACCATGTCGGCCTGGGCGAGCTGCTCAGCCAGCTGGCGGCGCTGGGCGGCGAGGAAGGCCTCGCTGGCCTGGCGGGCATAGCCCCCCTGCTCGGCGGGTCGCTCCTCCTGCTCCGGCGGGTCAATGAAGCGCCCGCCCAGGGATTCCACCTGCTCACGCACCGCCTCGCGCACATCGGACACATAAACCACCCCGCCGAGTCGACGGGCGGTGGCCAGCGCCTGCAGGCCCGCGACCCCGGCGCCGAGGATCAGCACGCGGGCGGGCTGGATCGTGCCCGCTGCCGTCATCAGCATCGGCACATAGCGATCCAGGGCCGCCGCCGCCAGCAGAACGGCCTTGTATCCCGCGATGTTGGCCTGGGAAGAGAGCACGTCCATCGGCTGGGCCCTGCTGATGCGGGGCAACAACTCCAGGGCGATGGCGGAGAGGCGGCGGGCAGCCAACAGCTCGCTGAGCTCCACGGCGCCATGGGGGGCCAGCAGGCCCGCCAGGAGGGCCCCCTCCCGCAGGCGCTCCAGGGCCTCCGTCGCGGGGGTCTGCACGCAGAGCACCCCGTCCACGGACTCCCAGACGCCGTGCTCGAGGATCTCGGCCCCCGCCGCCGCAAACTCGCCATCGGCGAATCCGGCCTCCAGGCCCGCGCCCTGCTCCACCTGGAGGGCGAAGCCGCGCGCCTGAAGCCGCCTCACGGTCTCCGGCGTGACCGCCACCCGTCGTTCACCTGGGGCCCGCTCCCGCGGGATCAGCAGAGTTGGCAAGGCTGTTCCTCGCTGGCAGTTCTTTACGTCTTGATTAGGAACCCCGGCGAGCCGCCGACAAGCGATTGGCCAGGAATGTGCGGACACCCCCACAGGAACAGGGCCGGCGGAGAGAGGGGCCGGAGGCCGGGGGCAGCGGCCGGAATGCGCAGATTTCCGGAAGCGGCGAGGGGCATGCCGCATCCGCTGGCTAGGGCTTGGCTTCCCGTGTTCTGCAGTCCGCGATGGCCCTCTCCGCCCTCGAATGTCCCGATGGCGTCTGCCACAGCCACCACGGCGGCCATGCCGTAACCCTCGACGAGGTGCGCCGCAACCTGGATTCCCACGGCCAGCAGTGGTGTGAACGGCTGGCGGAGCGGATCTACGAGATCTCCGTTGACAGCTTCAGCCAGAACGTGATGCCCCACCTGCACCAGCAGGGCTGGCAGCGGCGCCATCTCGACTGGGAGTTCAAGCTCGCCGAAGCGCCGGCCGAGGTGGAGCGCACCGTGGTCGACGGCACGATCAACGCCATGGAGAGCTTCCTGCGCAGCCATGAGGTGCAGCGGCTGTTCGTCAAGGAGCTCGTGCAGGGCACCCTGGCCGAGGCGGGAAGCAACCCCCAGCGCGGGCGTGGCGTGCGCTGGCTGATCGAGCAGGAGCTGCTGGGCTGGCTGGAGCGGGAGCGGGAAGACCTGCTCGACCGCCTGGCGATGGAGCTGCTGGAGAACTGTGGAGGCGATTTTGAGCGGGCGCGGGAGTACGCGCGCCTCGACCTGCGGGACGTGGAGCATCTGCTGATGAACCACGCCGAGGCGATGGGCTGAGCGGCAAGGTTCTGGGCGAATGTCGCCCAGAACTTCGTCAGAACAGGGGCAGCAATTCCTGCTCCAGGCTCAGGGCCTGGGGCAGGGATCCCCGATGGCGGAGCAGGCGCATGCGCAGGATCATCGGATCGATGTCACATTCCTGCCCCCAACAGCACTCAAGGTGCTGGCGGGGCTCCGGAACCGGCTCGCGGGGAATGGCCATGGCGGGCGCCGACAGGCTGATGGCCGGAAGGTAGAGGCGCCCGCCGGCTGGCCCATCGGAATCCATACCTAACTTCAGGCGCGATCTGTGGCGGGTGCGACGGAATCGGCCACAGAATCGGCCGATGAGCGCCCCTTCCTTCGATCTGGCGCCAGTGGAGCCCCCCGCCAGGGATGCCGCTGGCCTTCCCCTGCAGCCCCGCCAGTGGCAGCGCGACCTGATCCAACTGCTGCGAGCCCGCCTGCATCAGCAGCAACCGGCCGGCCACGACGTACTCGTGCATGCCGGTCCGGGGGCGGGCAAGACGTTGGGCTCCCTTCTGGCCTTCCTGCAGCTCCGCCGGGAGGGGCGCCTCGGGGGCTTCGTGGTGTTCTGCCATCGCAGCTCCATCGCCCGCCAATGGCAGGCGGCTGCCCAGCAACTGGGGCTGGATCTCAGGGAGTGGGAGCCCTGCCCGGACGCAGCGCCAGCGGTGGGTCTGTTGTTGAGTTACCAGAGCGCCGCCCGCCACCGCCGCCATCTGGAGCAGGTCCTGGCTGGGCGGCTGGAGGGTGGGCCCTGGTTGGCGATCGCCGATGAGGTGCACCACCTGGGCATCGACCCCGAGGAGCCGGAGGCGACCGCCTGGGGCCATGCCTTCACCACCCTCACGGCACAGGCCCGGCTGCGGCTTGGCCTGTCCGGCACCCCTTTCCGGGCGGACAACCTGGCCTTCTGCGCCGCGCGGCGGCTGCGGGTTCTTGAGCAGGGGGTGCCGTGCGAGCGGATCGTCCCCGACCTGTGCGTGGAGCCGCGGCGGCTGATCGGGGCGGGGGATGTGCGCCCGCTGGAATTCCGTTTCCAGGACGGCACCGTGGAGCATGATCACCGCCACGCTCGTAGCGGCAGGCCGGGCGCCAGCGAAACCTCCCCCCTCTCAGCGGAGCAGCGCGAGAGCTGGCGCGCCCGCAACCTGCGGCGGGCGATCCGGCTGGGGGATGGGGGAGGCATCGCCCTGCGGCTGCTGCTGCAGGCCCGTCAGCGGTTGGAGCGGGTGCGGCTGGAGCATCCGGAGGCCGGGGGGCTGGTGATCGCCCGCGACATCGCCCACGCCAGGGCCATCCGCGACCTGCTGGAGGAACAGGGGGACCGGACCCATCTGGTGCATTCCCAGGATCCGGCGGCGGCGGCCCACCTGGGGAGCTTTCGGGGCGGAGCCGGGGACTGGCTGGTGAGCATCGACATGTGCGCCGAGGGGTTCGACGCACCGCGTATTCGGGTGGTTGCTTACCTCACCACGGTGGTGACCCGCAGCCGCTTCCTCCAGGCCATCACCAGGGCGGTGCGCATGGACGGGGAGCGGGGGGAGAGGGAGCCGATTCCACGCCATCCTTCCTACGTGTACGCGCCGGCCGATCCACGGCTGATGCACTACGCGCGAAGCTGGTCGCTGAGCGAGCCGTACTGGCTGCGCCCCCCAACGGCGCCCCCGCTTCCAGCCGGAGGCGGATCGATGGGTGTGCCGGATCTGCGGGGGCCCCTGGAGGCCGTGGCCGACACGGCGGGGGAGCTGATCCGGCTGCGGGGCCCCCAGCTGCCGTCCTTCCTGGACCGCGACGCCAGAGCGCGACGCGGAGCCTGAATCGCTCCATCGGATCGCAAGAGCGAACCATCCAGGCCGAACCATGGCCGAAAAGTGCCACGGGCGATGGAAAGCTGAAGAGAATTGACCCAGGCCTGGCCTGGGATGTGCGACGGTGTGTCAACCAATACCGTCCGATGGGCCACCAGCCGGCAGCCTATGGACCATCCGGGGGGAGACTTGTTGATGAACAGCCACAATCGACGACCTGGCAAAGACAGCACCCCCGAAGGCCATGACCACCAAGAGCCCTCCGAGGCCCTCCCCCCGGTGCTGCATCGCCGCCTGGAGGTGGCCGTGTGCTGGGCCCTTGCGCGCCGGGCCGCGCTGGACAGCCGCGAGATGTATGAAGAGAGCTTCGCCCTGAGCGAGGAGTTTCGCGAGTGGCTCCTCTGCCTCGAGGACCATCCGGACATCCTTCAGGCGAACCTGCTGATGGTGCCCCGTTCCCTGGATCCCGGCAGACGACCGGAAACCGACGGCCTCCTGGAAATCTGAACAGAATCTAAAGCCCCTTGCCGACGGAGCCCCTTCCGCGCGGAAATGTTCACGGGGCTTCATATCCCGCCCGACCCCGCCCAACCACCCCACCACCCCACGACAGCGCGCCATCCCCTAGGGTTAACTCATAGTCATTCCGCCTTAGCACCATGGCCGAGGAAGCCCCCGCCGCCGTTCCGTCCTCCGGGACCCCATCCGCAGCGTCCGGTGCCGCCGATGGCAACGTGGAAAATCTGGTGATTGTGGGATCCGGTCCCGCCGGGTACACCGCCGCCATCTACGCCGCCCGCGCCAACCTGCGGCCGTTGCTGATCACGGGATTCCAGGACGGCGGCATCCCTGGCGGCCAGCTGATGACCACCACCCACGTGGAGAACTACCCCGGCTTCCCCGACGGCATCCTCGGACCCGACCTGATGGATCGCTGCAAGGCCCAGGCCCTGCGCTGGGGCACCCGTCTGCTGGAAGCGGATGCCGAAACGGTCGACCTGTCACAGAGGCCCTTTCGCCTGACGGCCGAAGGGCGCACCATCGAGGCCCATGCGGTGATTCTGGCCACCGGAGCCAGTGCCAACCGACTCGGACTCCCCCAGGAGGAGCGCTTCTGGAGCCAGGGGATCAGCGCCTGCGCCATTTGCGACGGGGCCACACCCCAGTTCCGCAATGCCCAGCTGGCGGTGGTGGGCGGCGGCGACTCCGCCTGCGAAGAGGCGGTGTACCTCACCAAATACGGCAGCCATGTGCACCTGATCGTGCGTGGCGATCGCCTGCGGGCCAGCGGTGCCATGGCGGATCGGGTCCTCGCCAACGCCGCCATCACCGTCCATTGGAACCGCCAGGTGGTGGATGCCGGCGGAGGCTCCTGGCTGGAGTCGATCCAGCTGCGCGACACGGTCAGCGGTGCCTTGGAGGATCTGGCGATCAGGGGTTTGTTCTACGCCATTGGGCACACGCCCAACACCCGCCTGGTGCACGGCCAGCTCGAGTTGGATGGCAACGGGTACCTCCTCACCCGCCCGGGGCGGCCGGAAACCTCCGTCGAGGGGGTGTTCGCCGCCGGCGATGTGGCCGATGCCGAATGGCGCCAGGGCATCACCGCCGCCGGCAGTGGCTGCCAGGCCGCCCTCGCCGCTGAGCGCTGGCTGAGCCACCACGGCCTGGCGGTCACCGTGAGCCACGACCCGCTCGAGCCCGCCGAAGTGGGCGAACCCCAACGCACCGCCGTCAGCGACGAAGCCAACTACGACCCCGAGGCGCTTTGGCAGAAGGGAAGCTACGCCCTGCGCAAGCTGTATCACGAGAGCGCGCGGCCTCTGCTGGTGGTTTACACCTCCCCCACCTGCGGGCCATGCCATGTGCTCAAGCCCCAGCTCAAGCGCGTTCTCGACGAGCTCGGGGGCCGGGCCCAGGGCGTGGAAATCGACATCGACGCCGATCCGGCGATCGCTGAGCAGGCGGGAGTCACGGGCACGCCGACCGTGCAGCTGTTCCATGACAAGCAGCTCAGCCAGACCTGGCGGGGCGTGAAGCAGCGCAGCGAGTTCCGCAACGCCATCGAGGCGTTGCTCGGAGTGCACGCCTGAGGGGCCAGGCCTGCTGAGGGGCCAGGCCTGAAGGGAGTGCCTAAGGGCCTGCCAGGCTCAGCGACGCCGGGGGCCGCCGGGGCGGTTGCCGCCGGGCCGGGGACCGGTGGCGCCGGCGTTGCGCTCGCGGTAGGTGATGCGCCCGCGGGTGAGGTCGTAGGGGCTGATCTCCACCAGCACCTTGTCACCCGCCAGAAGCTTGATGCGGAACTTGGTGAGCTTGCCCGCCGCCCGGCAGAGGCACTGGTGACCGGCCGGCTGCTCGAGGGTGACCAGGTAGAACCCGTTTCCCTGTTCCTTCTCGATCACACCGGACGTTTCGATCATGCGCTCAGGCGGGGTTGGGCAATGGTTGTTTTCACTCTAGAGGCCTGGCGACCGGCGCATGCTGCACGGCCGCGGTAGGGTCTGGCCTCACCTGGCCCGTCCCCGTGATCCTGCCGCCGCTCTCGATGGACCTGGGCCTGCTGCTGATCTCCATTGGAGTGGTCAACCTGTGGCGGGCCCGCCAGGCCGACTGAGGGGCGCGGAACAGCCCAAAGGGGTGCGCACCCTGCTGTTCCACAAGCCCTATGGGGTGCTGAGCCAATTCACGCCGGAAGCCGGCAGCCACTGGGACTGCCTGGCCTCCTGGATCCGATGTCCCGGGGTCTACGCCGCCGGCCGTCTCGATGCCGACAGCGAAGGGCTTTTGCTGCTCACCAGCGATGGGCGGCTGCAGCAGGCGCTCACCGATCCACGCCAGGGCCACTGGCGCCGCTACCTGGTGCAGGTGGAGGGAGTTCTGCAGGAGCAGGCCCTGCGCAGGCTGCGGGAAGGGGTGGAGATCCAGGGGCGGCGCACCCTGCCGGCCCGGGCCGAGGAGATCGCCCCTCCCTCCCTGCCGGAACGGCAGCCGCCGATCCGCCATCGCCTCTCCGTACCCACCGCCTGGCTGTGTCTTGAGCTAAGGGAGGGCCGCAACCGCCAAGTGCGGCGCATGACAGCCGCCGTAGGCCTTCCCACCCTGCGGCTGGTGCGCACAGCGATCGACCTGATGGACGGCGACAGCCCCCTGAGCCTGGAAGGACTGGGACCGGGCGAGTGGCGCACGGTGACGGAAAGGGAAGCCGCCCGGCTCCGTCGGTTGCGGGAAGGGGGCGGAACCTCCAGATTCAGCCGAGCACGTCTTTGAGCTCCCGGGCGGTCTGGAGCTGACCGTAGTAATAGTTGGCGCGGGCGCGGCGATCGGGATCCTCGAGGCTGTCGAGGGCATCGAACCCGAGGGAATTCCACAGCTCGTGGCCGCAGGCGCGGGTGACCTCAGCTGCCGCCTCCTCTTCCAGGTGGGCCAGACGGCGCTGCAGGTTCTTGATCTGGGCGATGGCCATGGCCGGCGATGCCGCGCAACAACAGGCCAATAGTACACCCGTACGAGCCGCCCGGTTCAGAACGGCAGTTTCTTCTTGGCGTCCTTGTCGAGATCGGCCTCCATCTCGCGCAGGCGCTTGAGGATGGTGTCGTAATACTCCTTGAGGTAATCCTCAAGGCGGGTGGTGGCGTCCGGGTCAAGGTCAAAGGCCCCGTAGCTCGCCTCCATCGGTGCATCAAAAGCCACACCGGCGCTCACCACCTCAGCGAAGGCCAGGCGCTCAGCCACATTCAGGCTGGCAGCAAAGAAGCTGGTGACCCCCTGCATCAGCCCCATCAGGGCCGGCGGCACCCGCACCAGACGGGCCTCCTTGCCGCTGAATCGCTCGCAGAGCTGGGTGATCTCGCCGGTGGTCCAGGCCTTCGGGCCCACCACCGGGAAGGCCTGGCGAACCGTCTCGGGATGATCGAGGGCAGCAACGGCAAAGCGCGCGATGTCCTGGGTGTTCATGTAGGCGATCGGCGTGGGCGTACCGCTCACCCACACCGTCTGGCTCTCCAGCACCGGGATGGCGAACTGGCTGATCAATCCCTGCATGAAGCCTGCACAGCGCAGGATTGTGTACTCAAGATCGGAGGCCGCCAGCCAGGCTTCGGTGCAGGCCTTGATGTCCATCAGGGGCACCGATCGGTGGGAGGCCGCATCGAGCAGGGAGGTGAATACCAGCCGCTTGACTCCGGCGCGACCGCAGGCGGCGAAGAGCTGTTGCTTACCGCTCCAGTCGACGTCGTAGGCGCTCACCGCATCCCCTGCCCGGGCGGTGGCGGCGTCGATCACGGCCTCGCGACCCTCCAGGGCGTAATCGAGGCTCTCCGGCTCCAGGAGATCGCCCCTGGTGAGCTCACAGCCCCACTCCTGCAGGAAGGCCGCCTTGCGTGGAGAGCGGACCATGCAGCGCACCTGGTGGCCGGCATCGAGGGCACGGCGGGCGATCTGACGTCCGAGGGTCCCCGTGGCGCCGACGACCAGTACCTGCATGAAGGGAGAACCAAAGCCGGCCGAGCCTAAGGGTGCGGCCGGACCCGGCGCGACAACTCAGTCTTTGAGAAGCTTCAGCAGCAGGGCGCCACCGGCCAGTCCCACGGGGATCAGCACCCAGAACAGGGCGGCGGTGCCGAAGATTTCAGAGGCCATGGGCGCGCAGCAGCGGGCGGGGACGCGTCCCTATTTAGCAGGGTGATCCCCTCCTGCGGCGCCGGCGGTCGCAAGAATCAGCGGCCAGGGGGCGTCGCTGCGCAGCTGGCCCACCATCACCCCGCTCGCCCCCGCCCGCCAGCCAGCGGCCCGCAGATCGTCCACCAGGCGCTCCAGCGGCGGCGGACCCTGGCCGAGGGCCCGGCCGATCCAGTCGGTCGGCCAGCAGCGGGCCGGCTCTCCCGGATCCGCCGCCAGTCGCTCCAGCAGCCGTTGGCTCTCCGGGGCCAGGGTGAGGGGGCTGGCTTCGGCTTCCGTCCGCATCGCCGCCAGGGTGGGCGGATGCTGCAGCGGCCCCAGCCAGAGGGGTCCGCTCACCGCCAGGGGGGGCGCCGGGCCGGTGCAGGAGCAGGCCTGCCAGCGCCCCAGGCGCAGCAGGCTCTGCTGCTGCTGGTCGCCGCAGCCGTGGCAATGGGCCAGCAGCCCCAGATGGCGCTCCTCCCCCGGGGCGGGCTGGCGCTGCACCCGCACAGCGGTGCGGAACGTGCGCCCCTCACTGAAGCTGAGCACCGGCTCCAGGCCCCGGCCGAGGCACCAGGCGGCCCGGGCCAGGCTGCCGAGCTGCAAGCGCAAGGCCAGCTCCCAACTGGCGGGATGGGCCCGGGCCGCCGCCCCCAGCCGGCGCACCGCGGCGGGGCGGTCGTGGCCGGTGGGGGAGCGGCCGTCGCTGCTGGCCACGTAGAGAAGGCCACCGAAGGCCACCGCCTCCAGCGCCAGGGGCAGCAGGGCCGAGGGGGAGCCGAAGGCGTCGAGATCCACCAGCTCGAAGCGCCGTCGCTCCTGCAGGCACTCCGCCAGCAGCCGCTGGGCCGTGTGGGCACTGAGGCGACGGGTCACGGCCGGCGGCGCGCCATCGAGGTTGGCCTCCAGCAGGGGCAGGCGATCAGGGTCGGCATCGTTGACCCAGACGGCAGCCACCCCGCCTTCCACCGCCGCGCGCAGGGCGCGGATGCCGCAACCCGCCATGGCATCGAGCAGACGTACCGGGCCCACCGCCGCCAGGGTGCGCGCGAGCAGGACTCCGAAATCCCGGGCCGGCCGGGAATCCGCCCGGAAGAAGCCGGCGCCGGTGCGCAGGCGCACCATCCCTTCGCAATAGTGAATCTCGTCCTGCGCCACGCCCCGTTGCCCCCGCCGCCGCCACCGGACGCTCCCCAGCCTGCCTGGGCGCCGCAGGAGGGCAGCGAATGGGGGCGCCACGGGCAGTGGATCTGGCGCGGCCACGGCTGCCACTGGCGGGTGCTCGGCGAATCCCACCACCCACCCTTGGTGTTGCTGCACGGCTTCGGGGCCGGCAGCGGCCACTGGCGCCGCAACGCCGGGGCCCTGGCGGCCGCGGGCTGGTGCGTCTACGGCCTCGACCTGATCGGCTTCGGGGCCTCCAGCCAGCCGGCCCTGCGCCTCGACAACCGCCTGTGGGCCCGGCAGCTCCAGGCGTTTCTGGAGCAGGTGGTGCAGGGCCCGGCGGTGCTGGTGGGGCATTCCCTGGGGGGGCTCGTGGCCCTGAGCTGCGGGGTCTTTTTCCCGCGCTGGGTGCGGGCGGTGGTGGCGGCGCCCCTCCCCGATCCAGCCCTGCTCACGGCGGCCGCTGCGAAGGGGCCGGGGGCTCCGCGTCAGCCCCCCTGGCGGCGACGGCTGCGGCGCTGGGTGGTGACGATCCTTTGCCGTCTGCTGCCCCTCGAATTGGTGGTGCCCCTGCTGGCCCATTCGCCGCTTCTGGATCTGGGCATCCAGGCGGCCTACCACGGGCCGGTGATCGGGGATGGGGAACTGCACCGGGTGATCGCGCGACCGGCCCGGCGCCCCGGTGCCGTGCGGGCGCTGCGGGCGATGAGCATCGCCATGGCCCTGCGGCCCCACGGGGCCATGGCGCCGGCGCTGCTGGTCCGCTTACGGCAACCGCTGCTGCTGGTATGGGGCCGCCGCGACCGGCTGGTGCCGTTGGAGGTGGCCGAGCAGGTAAGACGGCTTCGCCACGACCTGCCCCTGGTGGTGCTGGAGGAGGCCGGCCATTGTCCGCATGATGAGGTGGCCGAGGATTTCAACGAACTCCTGCTGGGCTGGCTGACACGGCTGGAGGCCCACGGCGGCTGACGGGCCGGACGCGTACCGTTGAGCGAACATCCCCAGACCCCCCGCAGGACGGGCCCCAGGCATGAAGCACACCCTCTCGGTGCTCGTGGAGGACGAATCCGGCGCCCTGAGCCGCATTTCCGGCCTGTTTGCGCGGCGCGGCTTCAACATTGAGAGCCTGGCGGTGGGCCCGGCGGAGAACCGGGGGGTTTCCCGGCTGACGATGGTGGTGGAAGGGGATGACCGCACCCTCGAGCAGATGACCAAGCAGCTCGACAAGCTGATCAATGTGCTGGGCGTGATCGATCTGACCACCATCCCGGCGGTGGAGCGGGAGCTGATGTTGCTCAAGGTGGCGGCTCCGGCGGAAAACCGCGGGGCGATCCTCGATCTGGTGCAGGTGTTCCGCGCCAAGGTGGTCGACGTGGCCGACGACGCCCTGACCCTGGAGGTGGTGGGGGATCCCGGCAAACTGGTGGCCCTGGAGCGGCTGCTGGAGACCTACGGCATCCTGGAAATCGCCCGCACGGGAAAGGTGGCCCTGGAGCGGGCCTCCGGCGTTAACACTGAGTGGCTGAAGGCCACCAGCTCCGAGAAGCGTGTGCCCGCCTAAGGAGTGGCCGTCACCCCGGCCTAGGGCTTGCCCTTCACCAAGGTGCCGCCTTCGATCAGCCGGGCCCGCACCAGCCGATCCCCCTGCTGGATGCGATCCACCACCTCCATGCCCTGGGTAACCCGGCCGAACACCGCATAGCGGCCATCGAGCTCAGGCAAGGCCTCCAGCGCAACGTAAAACTGGGCACTGGCGGAGTTTGGGTCGTTGGAGCGGGCCATCGCCACGGCACCGCGCTGGTGGCCCAGGCGGAGCTGCCGGCTGATGCTCGGAGCGGTGATCTCCTGGCCGTAGCGCGGTTCGGCCTCATCCCTCACGCCAATCTCCAGGGGGATCAGACGCGCCTCGCCGGAGGCCGGATCCACGAAACTGCCGGTGCCGTACTGGCTGGGGGACACCTTCGGATCGGCACTGGCGGGATCGCCTCCCTGCACCACAAAAGGCACCGGCTCGCGCACCACCCGGTGAAACACGGTGCCGTCGTACACGCCTCGGCGCACCAGATCGACGAAGTTCCCGGCGGTCAGCGGAGCCGCGGCGCCATCGAGGGTGATCTGCACCGGACCGCGGCTGGTTTCCAGGTTCACCACCGCCTTACCACTGAGGCAGGGAACCGGCGAGGTGCCACAGCCGAGGGCCGCGGTGCCGCGATCGGCGGCGCAGGCCGCCAGGGAGAACGTGGAGGCCAGCAGCAGGGCCACGAGCAGGGAGCGGCCGGGGAGGCGCCGAAGCAGGGCGTGGGTCACGCGAGCGGGCGGGAAGGGGTGAGGGTCATCTTCTCAGTCAGGTCAGCCCCACCGAGGAAGAGGAAACGGCTTGAGGCCCAGGCCGCAGGGGGCTCCTCCAGGGGCGGCTCAGAGCCCCTCGAGGGGAACGCCGAGGAAACGGGCCAGACGGGCACCGGCCATCTCGAGGTCCGCCAGGGGGATGGGCTCGCCGACACGGCTGAGGGGGAGCTCCCTGCGGCCCTGGATCCTCAAGGCGAGGCGCCGACGGGGGCTGAGCCCCTCACGGATCTCCACCTTCACCGCCTGAATATCGCGAAGAGGCACGGACACCTCGATCAGGCGGCGGAACCCGCGACGGCTGATCACTGCCTGGCCGCTGGTTCGGTCGAACCGGTTGGTGCCGGAGCCCACATCCACCGCGATCACAGCCCAGAGATAGGCGGCCAGCAACACAGCAGCCAGGCCATAGAGCCCCATCACCAACCCCTGGGGGACCCACACCAGTTCGGCGGGGTGGCCGAGGGGCAGCAGGTCGCGGCCGAGGCGGGAAGAGGCGCTGGTGAGCAGGAAGCCGACACCGCCAAGGCTGACCGCCGTGGCCACAAGGAGGTTGGACAGCCTGCGGGAGCCCAGCACCGGCTGTTCAAGCACCGCTGTGGCGTCGGTCCCGGCGCCGTTGCCGGAGGGTCCGTCGGAGGAGGGGGCGGAAGCGGCGGAGGACGCCATGGAGGGAAGGGAACAACGCGAAGACCGCCCATCCTGGCCCGCGGGCGCCCGGGACGGGGGCCGCAATCGGAAGAAATACCTAGAAGCCTGTCGCGACAAGGCATGTCAGCGCATGTCGACCCGACGCGATCACCCGGAAGGGATTGTTACCATCGCCCGGTATCCCACAGCTCCGCGGGGATTCCCGCACCGCTTCCACTCATGACGATCGCTGCAGGGCGCTTGCCGCAGCGGGGATGGTTCGACGTCCTCGACGACTGGCTCAAGCGCGACCGCTTCGTTTTCGTTGGCTGGTCCGGTCTGTTGCTGTTCCCCACCGCCTACCTGGCGCTCGGGGGC
>CAIVPT010000142.1 GCA_903907855.1 uncultured Synechococcaceae cyanobacterium
CAACGCCGGCCTGGCGCAGATGGTCGGCCAGGCCGGCCGCCAGCGGCACCTCCGGACCCACCACCACCAGCTCGATCGCCTCCTGGGTACAGAACGCGGCCAGGGCGCCAGGGTCGCCCTCGGCGATCGCCAGCTGGCGGCAGCCGGCGATCGCCGGGGTGCCGCCGTTGCCGGGGGTCACCCACACCGCTTCGACGCCGGGACAGCGGGCCAGGGCCCAGCCCAGGGCGTTCTCTCGCCCGCCGCCGCCCACCACCAGGATCCGGGCGGGGCAGGGAACCGGGGCGGAGGGGAGGGCCATGGCGGGAGGAATCAGGCGGGAGGATGGCGCGGACAGGCGCCGGTAGGTTGGCGGCCGGGCGCGCTCCACGGGGCCACCCAAGCGGGGACCCCTGCCATTGTCCGTGACCGTGCCCGAGACCGTGCCTGCGCCCCTGCCTGAGATCGCCCCAGCGCCTGGGCGAGCCCTTCTGCCGCAGCGGCGGCGCCTGTGGGTTGTGGGCGGCTGGGCGGCGGCCCTGGCCCTGATCGCGCCGGCCGCCGCCGCGCCGCAGGCTTCGCCGGCCACGATCGTGAGCCCCGCTCCGCTGCCTGCCGCCGTGCCCGTGGTGGAACCGCCGCTGAGCGAGGCCGACTTCGCCGCCCGCCTGGCCAGCGCCGATCTGGCGGGCCTGGATGACCTCTGCCGCCGCAGTGTGGCCGAGGACGACCTGCCGCGGCTGCGGCGCCTGCGCGAGCGGCTGCTGGCGCTCCATCCCGCCCCCCAGCCCCTGCCGGTGGTGCTCGCCAACGCCGATGTGCTCCTCTCCTGCCGGGCGCCCCAGGCGGCGATGCAGGTGCTGGAGCGCTACGGCCCCGGTCCCGGGGCCGAGCGGGTGCAATGGCTGCTCCTGCAGTGGCGGGCCGCCAGCGCCGGCCTCGACCACCGCCGCGCCGCCCTCGCCCTCGAGCGGCTGAGCGCCACCGATCCCGCTTCGCTGCAGAGCCTGTCGCTGCCGATCCGCCGCCGCGACGACGGCACCGTGGTGAGTCGGCCGGCGGTGGAGCTGCTGGCCGATCACCTGGAGGGCCGGGGCCTGCGGCAGGCTGCCGCGGAGCTGCTGCTGGCCTCCCGCCAGGTCGGGGCCGCCGGGGCCGAGCGGCTGCAGCGGGCGGTGCGGCTGTTGGATGCCCTGCCCGCTGCGGAGCAGGACCTGGTGCTGGAGACCGCCCTGGAGCAGGCGGCCGCCGCCGGGGCCTGGAGCCTCGTCACGGAGATCCTCGATGGGCAGGCCGACCTCGATCCCCCCACGGCCCGGGCGATCGAACGGCGGTTGCGGCTGAGCGGTCGGTTGGATGATGACTATGGGGAATGGCGATTGCGCCGGCGCGATCCGGCCGCCGCCGCCCGCACCCGCCAGTTGGAGCGCCAGCTGCGCTCCCCCCGCTCCCCTGGGGGCCACTCCCCCGCCCCGCCTCCCGACCCCTCTCCGTCCCCGTCTCCCCTGCCCCCGTCGCCATGACCGCCTACGTTCTCGGCCCCCTGCTCCATGAGGGCAAGGCCAAGCGGGTGCACGCCACCGACCGCGAGGACCGGGTGGCGGTGGAATTCAAGGACGACGCCACCGCTTTCAACGCCCTCAAGAAGGCCCAGCTGGCGGGCAAGGGCCCGCTCAATTGCCGCATCTCCGCCCTGCTGTTCGAGCACCTCGCCCGCCAAGGGGTGCCCACCCATTACCTGGGGGTGGATGGCGATCGCTGGATGCTGGTGCGGCCGGTGCGGATCGTGCCGGTGGAGGTGGTGGTGCGGAACGTGGCGGCGGGCTCCCTCTGCCGCCAGCTGCCGATCGCCGCGGGCACCCCGCTGGAGCCACCGCTGCTGGATCTCTATTACAAGGAAGACGCCCTGGGGGATCCGCTGCTCACCGAGGCCCGCCTGGAGCGCCTCGGGCTGCTCAGCCCGGAGCAGCGCCGCCGCCTCGGGGAGCTGGCGATGCAGGTGAACCAGGAGTTGCGGGCGCTGTTTGCTTCGGTGGGTCTTGAGCTGGTGGATTTCAAGATCGAGCTGGGCTTCACCGCCGAGGGCGAGTTGGTGGTGGCCGATGAGATCAGCCCGGACACCTGCCGGCTCTGGGATCGGGCCGTCGCCGATGCCGGTGACCGCATCCTCGACAAGGACCGCTTCCGCCAGGACCTCGGTGGCGTGATCGAGGCCTACGGGGAGGTCCTCAAACGGGTCCAAGGGGTATGTCCCGAACCCCATTCCTACCGGTAAGGTCTGCGTCGATGTGCGGCCTGGCCGCTCCGCAGACCCCCTCCATGCCCGGCGCCCGCCCCCGCAGGTCGACCTGCCTCCGTCCTGCCGCCCTCTCTGGCGTGGCGGCGGGTGCGCCGCTCCTCGCCCTGATGCTGCTCGGCGCCGGCGCGGTGCGGGCCGCCGAGCCTGTCGCGCCGCTGGCCCAGGGCGCCACCCCCTCCCCTGCGGACGCGGCCCCATCTCCTGCGGACGCGGCCCCAGCCCCTGCCACCCTGGCCCAAACCCCGGCTGAGGCCCAAGTCCAGGCCCCGGCCCCGGCTGGCGCCCAAACCCCAGCCCCGGCTGGCGCCCAACCCCCGGCCGACGCCCAGCCCCAGGCCCCCGCCCCGACCCCCGACCCTTTCGCCCCCCTCGGCGACACCCCCGGCATGGTGCCGGCGGACGTCCCCGGCAAGCCCGCGCTCCAGCCTGCCCCCGAAAGCACCCCGACGGCGCCCCGGGCCGAGAGCCAGGAGCCGCGCGTACTCATCAGCGAGATCGCCGTGGAGGGCCTGGCGGGCCATCCCGAGCAGCAACGCCTTGAGCAGGTGATTTATGGGGCGTTGACCGTCACTCCCGGCACGGAGGTGACCCGCAGCGAGCTCAAGACCGATCTGGCGGCGATCTACGCCACCGGCTGGTTTTCCGATGTGCGCATGGCGCCCCAGGACGGCCCCCTGGGGGTGCGCCTGATCGTGACCGCCACCCCCAATCCGGTGCTCAGCAAAGTGAGCCTCGAGCCGCCGGATGCCGAGGTGCCGCCCCAGGTGGTGCAGGACACCTTCGCCGGCGATCTGGGCCGCACCCTCAACCTGCGCACCCTGCAGACCCGCATGGAGGAGCTGCAGAAGTGGTATGCCGACCAGGGCTATTCCCTCGCCCGGGTCAGCGGCCCCACGCGGGTGAGCCCCGAGGGGGAGGTGCAGCTGGCGGTGCGCCAGGGCACCGTGGCCGGCGTGGAGGTCCAGTTCCTCACCAAGGAGGGGTCTGCCACCAACGACAAGGGCGACCCGATCCGGGGCAAGACCAAGCCCTGGGTGATCACCCGCGAAATTTCGCTGAAAGAGGGTCAGCTCTTCAACCGCCGCAACCTGGAGGAAGACCTCAAACGCCTCTACGGCACGGGCCTGTTCAGTGACGTCAAGGTGACCCTCAAGCCAGTGCCGGCCACCCCTGGGGAGGTCACGATCGTGCTGGGGATCGTCGAGCAATCCACCGGATCCCTCTCCGGCGGCCTGGGCTACAGCCAGAGCCAGGGCGTTTTCGGCCAGGTGCAGCTGCAGGACAGCAACCTGCTGGGCCGGGCCTGGGACCTGGCGACGAGCTTCACCTACGGCCAGTTCGGCGGCCTCTTTGACATCACCTTCACCGACCCCTGGATCAAGGGCGATCCCTTCCGCACCGCGTTCCGGGTCAAGGCATTCGTCAGCCGTGACGTGCCCCAGATGTTCCAGAGCCAGAACAACGGCAACATTTTCGGCGCTTCTGAATTCTATGAAGCTCCGGGCACCGATGTGGCCTACAACATCAACAGCAACGACAATCCGCTCGGCAAGACGTTTGCCAATGTCGGCGAAGCCGAGTCGGAAGACAACGACATCAGCTGGTTCAACTACAACGGCAACTCCGTGGTGATCCAGCGGGCCGGCGGCAACGTGCAGCTGGTGCGGCCCCTCAACGGCGGCAACCCCTACAAGCGGGTGCCCTGGAGCGTGGTGCTCGGCCTGAGCGCCCAGCAGGTGAAGCCGATCGACTTTTCCGGCTCCGACCAGCGCTATGGCGTCGCCAACAACGACTTCAACAACAACGGCGCCTACGTGCCCAAGGATTCGGTGATCTGCATCGCCTACAACTGCGCCACCACCAACCAGCTGGTGGGTCTGCGGGCCGCGGCGACGATGAACACCCTCGATGACCCGCGCAACCCCACCCGCGGCAACTTCCTGAGCATCGGCAGCGAGCAGTTCTTCTCGGTGGGCCCCGATTCGCCCACCTTCAACCGCCTGCGCGGCAGCTTCACCCACTTCATCCCGGTGCGCTGGCTGAGCCTCTACAAAGGCTGCCGCCCCCGCCCCGGTGAAACGGAGGATTGCAAGCAGGCCCTGGCCTTCCAGGTGTCGGCCGGCACCAACATCGGCTCGCTGCCCACCTACGAGGCCTTCTGCGTGGGCGGGGGCAACTCGGTGCGCGGCTACTACGACTGCGACCTGGGTGTGGGCCGCAGCTACGGCGAAGCCACGATCGAGTACCGCTTCCCGATCTTCAGCATCATCAGCGGCGAACTGTTCGTCGATGGGGGCACCACCTTCGGCTCCCAGCCCAACGTGCCCGGAAACCCTGGCGAGCTGCTGCAGAAGCCCGGCGAGGGCTTCTCGGTGGGCACCGGCCTGATCGTCACCACACCGGTGGGCCCGCTGCGTCTGGAGGTGGCCAGCCAGGACCTGAGCGGCGACTGGCGCTTCAACCTCGGCGTGGGTTGGAAGTTCTAGTGACCGCCTGGCCCCGCGATTACGAACGGGCCTGGACCCTGGCCGCCGCGGTGGAGCGCTGCGGCGTCGGGCTCCATGGCGGCGCGATGGCGCGCGTGCGGCTGCAGCCCGGCGAGCAGCCCGGCTACTGGGTGGGCTGGCTCGATCGGCCGGCCGAACCGCTGCAGCGCCTGCACCCGGCCCAGGTGTGCGAAACCCAGCTCTGCACCGCCCTGAGCCTGAAGGGGGGACGGCTGGCCACGGTGGAGCACCTGCTGGCGGCCCTGGCCGGCTGCGGCGTCAGCCAGGCAGAGATTCTGGTGGAAGGCAGCGAGATCCCCCTGCTCGATGGTTCGGCCCTGCCGTGGGTGGAGGCGATCGCCGAGGCGGGCCTGAAGGAGGTGGGGGAGCGCCAACCGCCGCCGTTGCCCGCCGAACCGCTGCTGCTGCGCCAGGGCCTGAGCTTCGTGGCGCTCACCCCCGCCGACGGGCCGCGGCTGGCGGCGGCGGTGGAGTACCCCCAGCCCGCCATCGGTCGCCAGCTGTTCTCCCTCGACCTCTCCCCCGAGGCCTTCGTGCGCGAGATCGCGCCGGCCCGCACCTTCGGCTTCCGCGAGCAGGTGGAGCAGCTGCGGGCCGCCGGCCTGATCCAGGGCGGTGCCCTCGACAACGCCCTGGTCTGCGACGGCGACCACTGGCTCAACCCGCCGCTTCGCTTCGCCGACGAACCGGTGCGCCATAAGCTCTTGGACCTGTTGGGGGACCTGGCGCTGGTCGGCCTGCCCCGGGCCCAGGTGTTCGCCTACCGGGGCTCCCACGGGTTGCACACCGCCCTGGCGGCAGCCCTGGCCTCCACGGCCGGACCGGCCGACGCCGGCGCCCCCTCCCCGTCTCGCCTCCCCCTGACCGCCTGAGCCCCTTGACCGTCACCCCCACCCCGCCCAGCCCCGCCACCGGCTCCCCGGCCGAACCCACGGCGGTGCTGCTCTCGAGCGAGCAGATCCTCAACCTGCTGCCCCATCGCTACCCCTTCGCCCTGGTGGACCGGGTGATCGAGTACGTCCCTGGCCAACGGGCGGTGGCAATCAAGAACGTCACCCTCAACGAACCGCAGTTCCAGGGCCATTTCCCGGGCCGGCCGCTGATGCCCGGCGTGCTGATCGTGGAGGCGATGGCCCAGGTGGGCGGGCTGATCGTGACCCAGATGCCGGATCTGCCCAAGGGTCTGTTCGTGTTTGCCGGGATCGACGGGGTGCGCTTCCGCAAGCCCGTGGTGCCCGGGGACCAGCTGCGCATCAGCTGCCAGCTGCTCAGCCTCAAACGCCAGCGTTTCGGCAAGGTGAGTGCCCAGGCCACCGTCGATGGCCAGCTGGTGTGCTCCGGCGAGCTGATGTTCTCGCTGGTGGACTGAGCCATGTCGAGCGCAGCGATGGCCACCAACGTTCACCCCACGGCCGTGGTCGATCCCCGCGCCCGCCTCGGCAGTGGCGTCGAGATCGGTCCCTACGCCGTCATCGGCGCCGACGTGGAGATCGGCGAGGGCAGCCGCATCGGTCCGCACGTGGTGATCGATGGGCGGGTGCGGCTGGGCAAGGACAACCGCATCTTCCCCGGGGCCTGCATCGGCCTGGAGCCGCAGGACCTCAAATACGACGGCGCTCCCACCGAGGTGGTGATCGGTGATGGCAACACGATCCGCGAGTGCGTGACGATCAACCGCGCCACCCATGAGGGGGAGCAGACGCGGCTGGGCAGCGGCAATCTGCTGATGGCCTACAGCCATCTGGGCCACAACTGCCAGCTGGGCGATCGCATTGTGATCGCCAACGGCGTGGCGGTGGCCGGCCACGTGGTGATCGGCGACCGGGCGGTGATCGGCGGCGTGCTGGGCATCCACCAATTCGTGCACATCGGCACCTTGGCGATGGTGGGTGGCATGAGCCGCATCGACCGCGATTGCCCCCCCTTCATGATGATCGAGGGCCATCCCGGTCGGGTGCGGGGTCTCAACCGGGTGGGGTTGCGGCGCAGCGGCCTCAAGGAGAGCGATGGCGGCGCCCAGCTGACCCAGCTTCAGGAGATCTGGCAGCTGCTCTACCGCAGCGACCGGGTGCTGGCCGAGGCGCTGCGGGAGGCGCGCCGCCAGGTGCTGCTGCCCGCCGCCGAAGAGCTGTGCGGCTTTCTGGAGGCCTCGATCAGCCCCGGCCGCCGCGGTCCGCTGCCGGCCCAGCGCGGATGACCCGCCTGCTGGTGAGCACCGGTGAGGTGTCTGGGGATCTGCAGGGGTCGTTGCTGATCGCCGCCCTGCATCGGGAGGCGGCGCGCCGCGATCTGCCGCTGGAGGTGGTGGCCCTGGGCGGACCGCGCATGGCGGCCGCCGGGGCCGAGCTGATCGCCGATACGGCCCGGCTGGGGGCGATCGGCCTGTGGGAGGCCCTGCCGCTGGTCCTGCCCACCCTGCGGCTGCAGGCGCGGCTGCGCCGTTGGTTGCGCACCCACCCGCCCGATGGGGTGGTGTTGATCGACTACATGGGCGCCAATGTGACCCTGGGTCTGCGCCTGCGCCGCCACTACCCGGCGGTGCCGATCACGTACTACATCGCCCCCCAGGAATGGGCGTTCCGGCTGGGGGAGGGGGGCACCACCCGCCTGATCGGCTTCACCGATCGCATCCTGGCGATCTTCCCGGAGGAGGCCCGCTTCTACGGCGCCCGTGGCGCGAAGGTCACCTGGGTGGGCCACCCGCTGATCGACACCCTGGGCACGCCGCCGGATCGGGCCGAGGCCCGGGCCCTGCTGGGGCTGGCGGCGGAGGCGCCGGTGTTGTTGCTGCTGCCCGCCTCCCGGCCCCAGGAGCTGCGCTACCTGCTGCCGCCGATGGCGGCGGCGGTGGCGTTGTTGCAGCAGCGGCGGCCCGATCTGGAGGTGCTGGTGCCGGCGGGGCTGGCGGGCTTCGAGGGGCCGCTCCAGGAGGCGCTGGCGGCGGCCGGGGCGCGGGCGCGGGTGTTGGGGGCCAGCGAGGCCAACGGCCTGCGCCCCGCCCTCTGCGCCGCCGCTGACGCGGCCCTCACCAAGTCGGGCACGGCCAACCTGGAGCTGGCCCTGCGGGGCGTACCCCAGGTAACCGGCTATCGCGTCAGCCGCCCCACCGCCTTCGTGGCGGAGCATCTGCTGCGCTTCCAGGTGCCCCATATCTCGCCGGTGAACCTCGTGCTGGGGGAGCGGCTGGTGCCGGAGCTGCTGCAGCGTGAGTTCACGCCGGAGGCGATCGTGGCGGAGGTGGAGCCGTTGCTCGATCCCCAGGGGGAGCCGCGGCGGCGCATCGTGGAGGGCTACGGTCGACTGCGGCGGGCCCTGGGGGAACCCGGCGTCACTGACCGCGCCGCCGCCGCCATCCTGGACCAGCTCCCCCCGCGCCCGCCATGCGCCCCGCCCGGCCCCTGATCGCCTTTCTTCTTGCCCTGGTGGTGCTGCTGGCCGGGGCCACCCCCCTGTGGGCCGCCACCGAGGAGGCGGTGCTCGCCGGCGGCTGCTTCTGGTGCCTGGAGCACGACCTGGAGGACCTGCCAGGGGTGCTGGATGTGAGCAGCGGCTACAGCGGCGGCAAGCTCGCCCAACCCACCTATCGCCAGGTATCCGCCGGCGGCACGGGCCATCGCGAGGTGGTGCGCGTGCGCTTCGATACCACCAAGCTGCGCTACGAGAAGCTGCTGCGGGCCTACTGGCGCAACGTGGATCCGTTCGATGGCGGCGGCCAGTTCTGTGACCGCGGCGCCTCCTACCGGCCGGCGATCTTCACCACCAACGCCACCCAGGCGGTGGAAGCCCGCAACTCGGTGCTGGCGGCGGCGCGGGAGCTGGGCCGGCCCGCGTCGGCCCTGAAGGTGGAGGTGAAGGCGCTGAGCAAGTTCTGGCCGGCGGAGGATTACCACCAGAACTACGCCCGTCGCAATGGCCTGCAGTACCGCTACTACCGCTGGTCATGCGGGCG
>CAIVPT010000143.1 GCA_903907855.1 uncultured Synechococcaceae cyanobacterium
AGCAGGCCATCAGCCGTGGTCGTGAGACCCAAACCGCTTCGCGTACCGGGATCCAGCAGGGCCTGAGCCGACCACTCGGCACCATTGTTGAGGCTGCTGGCACTGCTGGTGGCGATATAGATCTCGTCGCTCGAGCTGGTGGTGGTACCTCCCTGATAGACGAGATAGGTTTGACCGTTGTACTGGCTCACCGCAAGCGGACCCGAGGCGGTCTGCGTAGCGGCATTGTTGCCATATTGAATCTGAATATCCGAGGTCCAGCCACTGCTGGAGGCCGGAGTGGTGGTGTAGGCCTTGAGGATCCTGTCGGTAGGATCATTCGAGACGTAATACACGGCCAATTGGGTCGTGCCTGCCACGGTCTCGTTGACGAGGCTGGCGTAGGTGGCCGACTGGCCCGGAATCTGATAGACGCTGGTCCATGTGTTCGTGTCGGCGTCGCTCAGGGAGGTGATATTGATCTGGTTGTTGCCAACCCCGAGGTAGCTCAGGTACAGGGTGCCGCTGATCATCGCCAGCGAGGGCGGACTGACCGACGTCATGCTGGCGGGCAGGGCCTGCCAGGCTGCCCACGTGGAGCCCCCATCGCTGCTGGAGGTCCAGTAGATCCTGTTGCCACCGGATCCGGCCTGCACCGCCATGTACACGGTGTCGCCATCGCGCACCAGGGCCGGGGTGGCCATCGAGGAGCCGCCGTTGACCACGGCCCAGGGCGCGGTGGCAGGCGTCGGGGCAGGATCAATACTGCTGGAGGCGTAGACGGTGCCACCCTCCACCCACATCACCCCGAGGGAATCGCCGCGATCCAGCAGCTGAGGAGCACTGCTGCTCGTGAAGGACGACGTGGCACCCGAGCTGGTGGCCAAGGCACTGGGGGCACTCCAGGCCATGGGGTTGTTGCTGGAAGGATCCCAGCTGGAGAGTGAAAGCGTGCCAGCGCTATTGACAAATCCCAGATAGAGCTTGTTGTTGAAATAGGCCAGCGACGGAGCGATGCCCTCGGCGGTGGCAAAGGCGTCGCTGCCAGAACTGAGATCGGTCCAGTTGTCCCAGGTGTTGCCCCCATCGATGCTCTGGGTGAACCAGAGGGTGGTGTCGGTGCTGCCCACACCCTTGACGGCGGCATAAAGAGTGGTGCCCACTGCGATCACACTGGGGGCCGCATCGGTAAGGCCGCCGTTCAGGTTGACCCCCGGCAAGGAGGCGAGCGGCGCGTTGGTGGTGGTATCCACTGCAGCGAGGAAGCCGAAGCCCGAGCCAAGGGGCAGGTCGCTGGAGGAGCGGCCATAGAGGATGCCGGTGGTGCTTCCGGCCCCCTTGTTGCCCTCGGCTGTGGTGCTCAGGTTCGTGTCAAGGAACAGGGCAATGTCGTCCAGGCCGTCGCCATTGATATCGCCGGCGGCCAGCACCTCAGTGCCCTTGGTCACGGTGAAGCTGTAGTAGCTATACGGCGCATCAGCAAGAATTTCCTCGGTGTTCGCCCCCAGCTCAATGCGCACATTGGTGACTGTATTGCTGGGATTCACAGAGATGAAATCGCCATAGCCATCACCATTGAAATCACCGATGGAACGCAGCGTGCCCTGGTTGGTGGTAGCCAGCCCATCGAGCATGAAGCCGTTGCTGCTGGTGAGGCGGTTGAGCTGGAGGTTGCTGATGGCCTCCAGGTAGGGATGGCCCCAGGTGAGATAGGCACTGGCGAGTGCACCAGAGCCCATCAAGATGTCGTCATAGCCATCGGCATTGATGTCCCCAGACCCGTAGCTGCCCTGGCCAGCCAGGGAACCAGCACTACCCAACTCGCTGAGAATGGCGATGGTGTTGCTGCTGCCATCAGCGAAGGAGATCGTGCCGATCGATCCGGAAGCGAGGCTGGCGAGGCCCTGGTTGGTCGTGCCGGAGCTGAGCGTATCGCTACCAAAGAGCAGATAGCCATTGCCGGCACCACTGGCGGCGTTATAGGCCTGCAGAAGCACATCCTCGTAGCCATCCTGATTGACATCCCCCAGGTTCACCAGGCCGTTGCCCAGCCCATCGAACGATTCCGCCGCCATGAATAGGTTCGTAGCCGCGAGGCTCGCCAGGTATTGGCTGTTGCCCAGGGAGGTATCTGAACCGGGGGAGCTGGGATCGATGGTGTAGACCATGCCACCACCACTGCTCTGGGGAGCACCGATGATCAGCTGCGGGCTGTTCTTGTTGCTGAGATCAGCAAAGGTGAGGCTGCTACCAAAACCAGAATCGCCAAGAGTGTTGTAGGGATTCGGCCCGTAGAAGATGGTGCCGCTGAGGCTGGCGATCTCCGCTGGCGTGATGGCGGTGTTGGCCAGGCTGCTGAGGCTTGTTCCGTCCTTGAACACCAGAACGGCACCGACGGCGGCCGTTTGGATGGCCTGGTTGTTCAGAGTGGTGGCCGGTGACACCTTGCTGGCCAGCAGGTCGGCCAGTTTGTTGAGGAACGCCAGTTGCGGCTTGCTGAGATCGCCGCTCGTGAGGCTGGTGATCGCGCTGAGCAGGGGGTTGTTCACCCCACCGGTGGCATCGATCACGGTACCTCCCACCTGAATCTTGGTGAGCAGGCCATCAGGAAGTTTTGGCTTGTAATTGAGATTACCCAGATTGTATTTCTGATTAGCAGTTTCCGTACCGCTGTACACCATCGACGCCACCACACCAGGGGCGGAGACGGCCAGTTCGCCGCCGCTGGAGATCGCCACGGCGCTGCCGAGCTGGGAGCCCCAGTAGGTGGTGGAGGTGGTGTTGCCGGCCTGGGTGGTGGCGACGGTGCCGCCCGTGCCGAGGATCGGACTGGTGATGCTGGTGGGGGTGGCTTTCCCCCAACTTGTTGAATAGGAGGTGGTGTTGTAGGAATACAGGGCGCCAATCGGCTGGGTCGAGTCTTGCTTGTTGCTGGAATCGAGCGTGCGCAGATAGTTGGGAGCCCCGATCCACAGGGTGTTCGTACTGGACTCAAAAGCCAGGGCGGAGCCAAAGCCAGCGACGGTGGTGATGTCTGTGCTGGTGTCGGCGGTTCCGGGGGTGAGAACCGTGACGTAGGCGCCGAGATTGCTGGGATTGGAGAGATCGAGGATGGTCTGACCGGTGCTGGCGGTGAGGCTGCTGGCGATCCACGTGCCATCCACGATCACCACGGCCCCACCGCCATTGGCCTGGGGAGCGGCAATGATCAGATCGAGGACGCCGTCGTCGTTGACATCGGCGACCAGCATGGTGGAGCCGAAGTTCTGTCCCCAGCCGGCGGAAGGATCGGCCTTGATCAACAGGCCGCCCACGCTGCTCTGGTAGAGAGCATCATTGAGCAGCGGCAGGTTGGGGGCCTGGGGGGAGAAGTTGGAGCTGGCCAGCGCATTGAGCCAGGTGGTGGGGGCATTGGCCGCATCACTGCTCACGGCAGTGCGCACACCGGAGCTGAGCGTGAACTGGCCGGTGTAGTTGATCCACACCCGCCCGGCGGGATCGCTGGGGGCATTGATGGAGCGCGGCTGGGCGATCGCCAGCCAGCCGTTCTGGGTGCTGCCGTTGCTGTTGGCGTAGTAGCCAGCCACCTGGGCCATGGCAAAGCTGGAGGCCGGGGAATCGTCAGCCACGGATTTCTGGCTGCGGAAGATTTCGCCACTATCTACATATTTCAACTGCAGGGGCGCCTGTTCCACCACGGCGGCGGTGGCCAGGGCCTTGCGGTTGTCGCTGCTGGTGGTGCTCAGCTCGGCCGCGAGGCTGTTGCTGAAGCCGAGCGACAAGCCGGTGGTGCCGCCGCTGGAGATGTTGCTGACGGTGCTGCTATCGGAAAACGTGAGCGTGACCTTGGCGGTATAGGTCAGCTTGGACTCCAGTTTGTTGCTATCGCCACTGTTGATAGCCTCACGGGA
>CAIVPT010000144.1 GCA_903907855.1 uncultured Synechococcaceae cyanobacterium
CCGGACCGTGGGTGCTGAACAATCCCGAATGGGCGGCCATGGGTACGTTCTCCCCAGGTTTGGCGTGCTGCATCTCATCGAAGAGCACGGCCGTCACCAGCATCGGATTGATGCGATGGTGCGCCGACTCCCGCAGGATGACCGGCCGCAGCTCCTCCAGCCGCGCCAGGGTGTGGGCCCTCAGGGGTTGGAACTGATCGAGCCCCTCACTGAACAGCTGGGCCAGCCGGGGCTGGGGGCCGTGCACACCGAAGCGACGATTGAGCTCGCGAAGCTCGGCGGCACTGAAGTCCGTCGGGTCGGGCCGCAATCCCTCGCTCGAAGAGACACTGGGATCGTTCCCCCGGCTGCTGATGCTTTCGAGCAGGCCACGCTCCGTAACCAGGACATGGCGAGGTGGCGGCACCGAAACCGCAGCCGCCAGCAGGGCCAACAAAAGACTGCCCCCCAGGGTGAGGGTGCGCAGGGGGAGGCGCAGGGACAGGGGAGCCACGGTGCGCGGAGGGACCCATAGATAAGCCATTAAAATTTACTGTTCTTTTTGATTTGTTCCAGAGCTGGGGCGCAGTGCGTCCGCTGGCCCACACAAGGCCGGCACGGCTTGCCGACTCCAGGGCTGTCTGGATACGGTCTGGGGGCCCTGGAACGGCGCCGCCGTGGTCCTGCCCCCCCTCCCGCCGCTGGACGGCCGGGACCCCGCTGCGCTCTGGCAGCGTTTCCGTTCCCTGCTCTGGCACGACGCCGATCTGGGGATCTGGCTCGACATCAGCCGCATGGCTGTGGCCCAGGGCGATCTCGACGAGCTGGCCCCGCGTTTTGCGCAGGCCTTCACGGCCATGGAGGCCCTGGAGGCCGGTGCCATCGCCAACCCGGATGAGCAGCGGATGGTGGGGCATTACTGGCTGCGGGCCCCGGAACGCGCCCCCGACCCCGAAGCCGCCGCCCACATTGCGGCCGAGATCGACCGACTCGAGGGCTTTGGCCATCAAGTGGCCAGCGGCGAAGTGTCCGCCCCGGCCGGGCGCTTCACCGACGTGTTGTGGATCGGCATCGGCGGTTCGGGCCTTGGGCCCCTGCTGATCCTGCGGGCCCTGCAGCGCGAGGGGGTGGGCCTGCCCTTCCATTTCCTCGACAACGTCGATTCCCAGGGCATCAGCCGCACCCTCGCTTCCCTGGGCGAGCGCCTGCGCACCACCCTGGTGATCGTGGTCAGCAAGTCTGGTGGCACACCCGAGCCGCGGTTGGGGATGGAGCAGAGCCGGGCTCGCCTGGAGGCGGCTGGGGGCTCCTGGAGCCAGCAGGCCGTGGCGGTGACCATGCTCGGCAGCCAGCTCGACCAGCGGGCGGAGGCGGAACAGTGGCTGGCCCGCTTCGACATGTTCGACTGGGTGGGAGGACGCACCTCGATCACCAGCGCCGTGGGTCTGCTGCCGGCCGCCCTGATCGGTGCCGACCTGCGGTCCTTCCTGGCCGGTGCCGCCGCCATGGATCGCCTCACCCGCGTGCCGGAGCTGGGCGCGAACCCGGCGGCGCTCCTCGCCGCCGCCTGGCATGTGGCCGGTGAGGGCCGGGGTCGCCGCGACATGGTGGTGCTTCCCTACCGCGACCGGCTGGAGGTCTTCAGTCGCTACCTGCAGCAGCTGGTGATGGAGAGCCTGGGCAAGCGGCTTGACCGCCAGGGCCAGGTGGTGCACCAGGGGCTGGCCGTCTACGGCAACAAGGGCTCCACCGATCAGCACGCCTACGTGCAGCAGCTGCGGGATGGCCTCGACAATTTCTTCGTGACCTTCCTGGAGGCCCTCGATGATGCCGCCGATGTGCCCAGCCTGAACGGCGAGCAGCCCGCCGATTTTCTGGAAGGCTTCCTGCAGGGCACCCGTTCCGCCCTCAGCGAGGGGGGACGCCAGAGCCTCACCATCACCCTGTCCCGGTTTGATGAGCACAGCCTCGGCGCCCTGATCGCCCTGTTTGAGCGGGCGGTGGGCCTCTACGCCGAACTGGTGGACATCAATGCCTACGACCAACCGGGGGTGGAGGCGGGCAAGAAGGCCGCCGCCGCGGTTCTGGATCTGCAGGGCAGGCTGGAGGCGGAACTTGCCGACGGTCGCGAGCGCTCCCTGGCGGAGCTCCAGGAGGCGTTGCAGATCCCCAGCCCGGAACCCCTGTTCTGGCAGCTACGGCACCTGTGCGCCAACCCCCGCGGCTACGTGGCGAGCGGCTCCTGGGGCGATCCCGACAGCCTGCGGGTGCGGCGGGGCTGACCCTCGCCGGCTCGGCCGCTGGAAGCAGGCGCCGGAAGCGGTTGCCGGCGCTCAGGGCACCAGATTCACCAGCTTGCCGGGCACCACGATCACGCGGCGGGGGGGGCGCCCCTCCAGCCAGCGCTCGGCCACCTCACTGGCCAGGGCCAGCTGCTCGAGGGTGGCGGCATCCGCATCGGCGGGCACCTCCAGGCTGCCACGCACCTTCCCCTTCACCTGGATCACCAACGGAATCGTGGAGCGGCGCAGGGCGTTCCCATCCACCTGGGGCCAGGATTGGCTGTGGATGCTGCCGGAGCCGTCGTCGCTGTCGGGGTTGGCGCCAAGACGGTGCCACAGCTCCTCCGCCAGGTGCGGCGCGAACGGGGCCAGCAGCACCAGCAGGGTGCGCAGTGCCTCCCGCGCCACCGGCTCACTGACCGCCTCCAGGTGGGCGGCCATGGCGTTGGCGAGCTTCATCAGCTCCGAGACCGCCGTATTGCACTGCAGCGTTCCCACCAGGTCAGCGCTCACCTCCGCAATGGCGGTGTGGACCGCCCGACGCAGGGCCCGCTCGTCTTCGCTGAGCTCCGCAGCCGGCAGCTCAGCCGCCGCTTCTTCACCACCGGCCAGGCTCAGGCCCCGCTGCTGGGCCCCCTCCACCAGCCGCCAGATTCGCTGCAGAAAGCGGTACTGGCCTTCCACATCGGCGTCGTCCCATTCCAGATCCTTCTCAGGTGGCGCCTTGAACAGGATGAACATCCGCGCCGTATCGGCGCCGTAGCGCTCGATCACCGCCGCCGGATCGACTCCGTTGTACTTCGACTTCGACATCTTGTCGTAGCTGACCTCCAGCGGCTGGCCATCCACCGGGTCGCGGGGATCGGTGGGATCGGCCACATCGGCGGGGGCCACATAGCGACCGCTGTGGGGGTTGCGATAAGTGATCCCCTGCACCATCCCCTGCGTGAGCAGGTGGGCGAAGGGCTCATCGAAGCCCAGCAGGCCGCGGTCCCGCAGCACGCGGGTGAAGAAGCGGGAGTACAGTGGATGCAGGATGGCGTGCTCGATGCCGCCCACGTACTGATCCACCGGTAGCCAGCGGTCCACCGCGGCGCGCTCGAAGGGTTTCCCGTCGTTGCCGGGATCGGCGTAGCGCAGGTAGTACCAGCTGGAGCACATGAAGGTGTCCATGGTGTCGGTCTCCCGCCGGGCCGGGGCGCCACAGCAGGGGCAGGGCACCTGCACCCACTCCTCGAGCTTCGCCAGGGGCGAGCCCCCGCGGCCCTCCAGGCGCAGACCGGTGGGCAGTTCCACCGGCAGTTGTTCCTCCGGTACCGGCATCACCCCACAGCTCTCGCAGTGGATCACCGGGATCGGGCAACCCCAGTAGCGCTGGCGGGAGATCAGCCAATCCCGCAGGCGGTATTGCACCCGTTCCGTGCCCCACCCCGCCGCCGCCGCATCGGCAACGATGCGGGCCTTGGCCTCGCTCGAGCGCAGACCGTTGTAAGGCCCGGAGTGGATCAGCACGCCAGGCTCCACCCAGGCGCTCCCTTCGAAGGCGTGCTCGTCGCTCCCCTCCGGCACGATCACCTGGCGCACCGGCAGCTCGTATTGGCGGGCGAAGAGAAAGTCGCGCTGGTCGTGGGCGGGCACCCCCATCACCACGCCGGTGCCGTAGTCGGCGAGTACGTAGTCGGCGATCCAGAGGGGGATGGCTTCGCCGGTGGCAGGGTTGCGGACGTGGGAGCCCAGGGGCACGCCCCGCTTGGGCCGGTCCTCGGCGGTGCGCTCCTGCTCGCTCTGGCGGCCCACCAGATCGATGAAGGCCGTAACCGCATCGGCCTGGTCGGCGTGGGTCAGGGAGGGCACCAGCGGGTGCTCCGGGGCCAACACCCCATAGCTGGCGCCGTAAATCGTTTCCGGCCGGGTGGTGAACACGGTGAGGCTTTCGCCGCTGCTCTCGCCCTCCGGGCCGAGGAGGGGGAAGCGAAGCTCGGCACCGCTGGATCGGCCGATCCAGTTGGCCTGCATCGTGCGCACCCGCTCCGGCCAGCCCTCCAGCTTCGGCAGATCATCGAGCAGCTCGCCGGCATAGGCGGTGATGCGCAGGAACCATTGCCGCAGCCGCCGCTTTTCCACCAGCGCCCCGGAGCGCCAGGAGCGGCCGTCCGCATCCACCTGCTCGTTGGCGAGCACCGTCTGGTCGACGGGATCCCAGTTCACCAGGGCCTCCTGCCGATAGGCCAGGCCGGCATCGAGAAATTGCAGGAACAGCCACTGGGTCCAGCGGTAGTAGGTCGGGTGGCAGGTGGCCAGCTCCCGCTGCCAGTCGATCGAGAGGCCAAGGCGTTGCAGCTGGCCCCGCATCTGGGCGATGTTGCGGTCGGTCCACTCGGCCGGATCGCTGCCGCGCTCGATCGCCGCGTTCTCCGCCGGCAGCCCGAAACCGTCCCAGCCCATCGGATGGAGCACGGCGTGGCCACGCAGGCGCTGCAGGCGGGCGATCACATCGGTGATCACGTAGTTGCGCACATGGCCCATGTGCAGGCTCCCCGAGGGATAGGGGAACATCGAGAGGGCGAAGAAGGGGGGGCGCCCGTCGTCGGCTGCGGGGGTGGCATCCAGGTTCTGCTCCCGCCAACGCCGCTGCCAGCGGGCTTCAATCGCGGCGGGCTCGTAGCGGGAGGATTCGCTCACGGGGGTCGCTCACTGCCGCGGGGCCTGGGGCGATGGTGCCATAGCGCCCCCTGGTGGATCGGCCCGCGGCGGACGGCGCAGCGTCAGAGGAGGGCGCGCAGTACGGCGATCGCATCGCGGTTGATCAGCACTAGGGGGAGGCTGGTGTCCTGGCGCAGGGCGAGGAACTGATTGTCCTGCCACTTGATCGTTCCCTCGAGCTCGTGGCCACCCACCATGAGGATGCTCACCATGGTGCGGTTCCTGATCAGTTCCCGGACGTGGCGGACGCTGGGCAGGCTGGTGTCGAGTCGAGGGCCGCGGCGCTCGAAGTAGCTCTGCATAGGATCAGGCGGACACGCCAGGTTAGAGCGGTGCTCCCTTTCAGCAAATATCAGGGTCTGGGCAATGATTTCCTGATCCTCGACGGCCGCGCTGAAATCGACGGCGAAGCCTGTCTGGGGCTCACCCCCGAGGCGGTGATCCGGCTCTGCGATCGCCGCTTCGGGGTGGGGGGCGATGGGGTGATCGTGGCGCTGCCCCCGCAACACGACGGGGAGCTGCGCATGCGCATCTTCAACGCCGACGGCAGCGAACCGGAGATGTGCGGCAACGGCATCCGCGCCCTGGCCCGCTTCCTGGCCGACAGCGATGGCGACCTGCCCGGCCGCGCCTGGCAGGTGGAGACCCTGGCCGGGCGGATCGTGCCCCAGCTGATGGAGGACGGCCGCATCCGGGTGGACATGGGGGCACCGTTCCTCGACCCCGCCCAGGTGCCCACCACCCTGCCCGTGGGCCCCTGCGGCCTGCCCCAGGGGGAGCTGGAGGTGGCCGGCGAGCGGTGGGCCGTGGCGGCGGCCGGCATGGGCAATCCCCACGTGGTGATCCCAGTGGCGGATCTGGGGGCTGTGGATCTGGAGCGGCTGGGCCCCGCCCTGGAGCATCACCCCGCCTTCCCCGCCCGAACGAACGTCCATTTCGTGCAGGTTCTTGCCCCCGACCACCTGGCGATGCGGGTGTGGGAGCGGGGGGCTGGCCCCACCCTGGCCTGTGGCACCGGTGCCTGCGCCACGTTGGTGGCCTGCCATCAGCTGGGGCTGTGTGAGAACCGCGCCCGGGTGGATCTTCCCGGTGGTCCCCTGGAGATCAGCTGGGAGGGTCCCGGCCAATCGGTGCTGATGACGGGCCCGGCCGAACCCGTCTACGACGCGGTGGTGGCCCCCTCTCTGTTGGAGGGGCTGCTGGTGGCGATGCCGGAGATGGCGCAGCCGGAGATGGCGATCCCGGAGATGGCGCAGCCAGAGATGGCACAGGGCGAGGTCAACGAGGCCGGCGCGTTCGGCACCACGATCGATTGCGCCACCGCCTGTGTGGAGGGCTGCCGTCAACCCGACGCCTGCCCGAGCGCCGAAGCCCGTGCCAGGGTGGAAGCCCTGCTCGGCAGCCGATCCCTCGACGAACTGGTGGAGATCGCCACCAGCACCGCCGAATCGCGCGGCCGCGAGCGCATCATGCGCGATCTGGGGACCCTGCCGAACGGGAGCTGAGATGGCGATCTATCTGGACGCCTGTGCCACCACGCCGCCCGCCGCCGAGGTGCTGGCGGCCATGGCCGCCGCCAACGATGAGGCCTGGGCGAACCCCTCCAGCACCCATGGCTTCGGCCTGGCGGCCGCGGAGCGTCTGGAGCGCAGCCGTCTGACCATTGGCCGGGTGCTGGGGGCCGAGAGCTCCGAGGTGCTGCTGGTCTCCGGGGGCAGTGAGGCGATCCACACCGCCCTGCTCGGGGTGGCCGGAGGCCTGGAGCCCGGCCGTTTGCTGATCTCGGCGGTCGAGCACCCGGCCACCGTGGCCGCCGCTGAGATGTTGCGCCAGCGCGGCTGGGAGGTGCGCAAGCTGCCGGTTGATCGCCAGGGGGTGATCGACCTCGACAGTCTCAAGCGTCTGCTGGAGCCCCCCACCCGCTTGATGTCCCTGATCTGGGGGCAGAGCGAGGTGGGCACGATCCAGCCGGTGGAGGCGATCGGCGCCCTCTGCCGCGAGGCCGGCGTGCTGCTCCACGTGGATGCGGTGCAGGTGGCCGGCCACCTGCCGGTGGACTTCGCCACCCTGCCGGTGGACCTGCTCAGCTGCGCCTCCCACAAGCTGCAGGGCCCGCGGGGGATCGGTGCCCTGTTGGTGCGCTCCGGCCTGCGGCTCACCCCCCTGATCGGGGGTGGCGGCCAGGAGGCGGGACGGAGGGGTGGCACCGAAGCGGTGGCCCTGGCCGCCGGCTTCGCCCGCGCAATCGAGCTCGCCGACGACCGCCTGCGGCTGCATGGCGGCATCGATCCGATCGGCGAACTGCGCGACGCCCTACTGAACCAGCTGCTCGCCCTGCCCGGTGTGCGCCTCAGTGGCCCCGATCCCGCCCCGCCGGGAGCCCGCCTTCCCCATCACATCAGCCTGCTGATGGCCACCCCCAGCGGCCGGCCCCTCTCCGGCCGGCGCCTGGTGCAGACCATGTGGCAACAGCGCTATGCCGTGAGCAGCGGCTCGGCCTGCAGCAGCGGCCGTGGCGCCAACCCCTATGGCCTGGCCCCCAGCCCGATCCTGCTGGCGATGGGCTACGACGAGCACGAGGCGGCCACCGGCCTGCGCCTCAGCCTGGGCCACTGGCTCACCGCCGCGGAGCTGGAGGGGGTGCCGCCGGCACTCGAGCGGGCCCGCCAGCGGGTGATGGCCGGCGAGCCCGTCGGTTGAGGCGCCCGGCCCCAGGAGGGGTGGGTAGGGTCGCTCCACCATTCCTCGCCGAAGGCCATGCTGCCGGCCGATCTCCGCTCCGCTGAGGCCCAGCTCCTGGTGGCTCTCCAGGCCGCCCTCGCCGCCGAACCCAGCGGACGCTGGACGGTGGAGCTGCGCTTCGAGGGCCTGCGGCTGCTGCCGGTGGCCCTGCGACTTGCGGCCTCTCTGGCCGCCGACCGGGACACCTCCCTGCTGCTCCCCGACGCCGGCGCCGCTGCCCTGGCTCGGCGGGATGCCCCCGATCTGGCGGCCCCGATCGCCAGCTTCTCCGACCACCTGCGGCGCCAGGGGGAGATGGGCAGCGAGGGGCTGCTGCTGCTCGTGGCCCCCAGCCAGGCGGAATACGAAACGGTGGAATCGCTCTGTGGTCGCCACCGGGGGGCCGTGGTGCTGCTCAACCCCGCCCTGGAGGATGCGGCGGTGGGCATCGGCAGCGTGGCCCGCCAGCGTCGCCGAGGCTTTCTCTCCCTCTGGCAGGCCGCCTACGCCCTGCTACCCCAGAACGGCAGCGCCCTGCGCCGCGCCTTCCCGGGCCCCTGGGAGCTGTACCGCCTCGATGCCGATGGTTTCCGGGCCGTTGCCCAGTTCGAGCAGAAACCCGACGGGGAGCAGCAAGGCGAAGCCCTCGGCGAGGGGGGAGCCGCCGCAGGTCTGCGGTCCCTCGGTCAGCTGATCGAAGGGCTGCAGCGCTGAGACGGCTGGTCGAGCCGGCACGGTCTGCGTACACTTCGGCGACTTCCGGTTGCCCATGGCCAGCGATACCCCCTCCCGCTCCTGGACCCTGGTGGACCTGGGAGCCGGCGCCGCCGTTCTGCTCGCTCTGGTGGGCGTGATCTGGAGCCCCAAGCTCAGCAACGCGGTCGCCCGCGCCACCGGCGACGTCCAGACCCTCACCGTGACCGTGGATGTGCGCGGCGAACCCGTGGCCGATCCGGAGGCGATGTTGGCGAGCGCCGAGAAGGACGGCAAGGTGAAGTTCGTGATCCGCAACCAGCCCCACGGCTCGGTGCGGATCGAGCGGATCATCCCGCTGCAGCGCCGCCTGTCGATCCTCACCCCCGATGGGCGACTGGTCAGTGCCCCCGATCCCAACCAGAAGACCTTCGGCACCTTCGATGGCCGCTACGTGCTCACCGGTGAGGGCCGCCGGGCCGAGGGCGGCGTGGTGCTCGGCAACGCCACCCTCAAGATCGGGGCTCCGGTGGAACTGGAGGGCAGCAATTATCGATTCAACGGCACCGTCACCGATCTGCGCCTGGGAGCGTCCTGAGATGGCTGCCCCCCCCTTCTCTCGTCCCACCACGGGTGCGGTGCGGCTGTTGCCCCTGGTCCTCTGCGGGGCCATGGCGGCTCCCCAGGCCGGGCTTGCCCAATCCACCTGGAAGCCTGCGCTTCCGCCGAACACCCCCCAGGCGTCCCTGCCCCTGGTGCGCCTGCCCGAGCTGCCCCCGCCCACGGGCGTGCCGGTGCTGCAGGCCCAGGTCAGCTGCCCATCTCTGCAGCAGCGGGTGCTCCAGGTTCTCGCCGGCGAGAGCACTGCCTGGAGTGTCACGGTGGCCGACGCCGGGGGGCGGCTCCTGGCTGACGTGAATGGCACCCGCCCGCGGGTGCCCGCCTCCAACCAGAAGCTGATCAGCACCGCCTTCGCCCTCGACCGGCTCGGGCCCGACTTCCGCCTGGCCACCCAGCTCTGGCGCCTTCCGAACGGCAGCTTCCGCCTGGTGGGCTCCGGCGATCCGGATCTCGCCCTGCCCCAACTGCAACGGTTCGCCCGTTTGGCGCTTCAGTCCGGCGGCGGCGGCGGCGGCGGCGGCGGTGCCGAGGGCGTGGCGCCCGGCGTTGTTCGCTTTGAGCTGGCGGAGGAGCCCTCGGGCAACTGGTGGCCCTCCGGCTGGCACTGGGCCGACCGCACCGCCGCCTACGGGGCCCCGGTGACGCGCCTGGCGATCACCAGCAACGTGATCGATGCGGCGGTGACCAACCCGCCGGCGCGCCTGCGGACGTTGCTGCAGAAGTCGGTGGCCCGCGAAGGGGCGCAGGCGGAGCTTGTGATGGTGGCCCCCGGCTCCTCCCTGGCCCAGGGGGCGGTGCTGCTGCACGAGGAACCCTCGATCGACATGCACGGCCTGCTCAGCCTGGCCAACACCGAGAGCCACAACTTCACCGCCGAGGTCTTGCTGCGCAGCGCCGCCGGCACCTGGGATCTGCCTGAAGCGGCGCGCCTGGAGACCCTCTGGCTCAGCCGGCAGGGGCTGCCCATGGAGGGGGTGCGGATCGTCGATGGCAGCGGCCTCGACCGCTCCAATCGCCTCACCAGCCGCTTCCTGGCGGCCCTGCTGCTGCGCATGAACCAGCACCCCTACGCCCGCAACTACGTGGCGTCGATGGCGGTGGCGGGCCGGCGCGGCACCCTGCGCAATCTCTACAAGGGCAGCTCGATCGACGGCAATCTCTTCGCCAAGACCGGCACCCTTACCGGGGTGCGGGCGATCAGCGGCGTGCTGCAGACGGGCGATGGCGTGCGCTTTGTGAGCGCGATCGCCAATGGGGCCGGCAGCCCCAACCAGACCATCGGGTCGATCCTGCGCCAGGTTCAGACCGCGGGCCTCTGTGGGGGATCCGGCGGGGCCACCCTCGGCTCCCTGCCGTAGCCCCCCAAGGGCTGGGGCCTCAGCTGGCGAGGCCCCGACCCACCGCCCGCCGCAGGCGGTTGGTGGCCCGGCGCGTGGGGGAAGCCGTTGGGGCCTCGGCGGTCGTGGCCGGTCGCTGGGCTGCCAGATCGGGGCCCTGAAGCCGTCCCAGCTCGTGGCGGCCCCCCAGCACCACCTGGCTCAGCTCCTTGAGGCGCACCTCCAGCTCCCCGAGCACCTGCTCGGCATAGCGGTTGGCGCCCTCCTGGATCGTGGCCGCCTCCTGACGGGTGCGGGCCACCAGGGCTTCGCACTGCTGCTGGGTCTGCTTACCGAACTGCAGGGCATCGCTGTGCAGCCGCTCCGCCTCCGACTGGCTCTCGCGCTGGATCCGCAGACCCTCCTGGCGGATGCCCTCGAGCTCCTGCATGGCCTGTTGGCGGGCGCGCTCGTGCTGCTCCACCAGGTGCCGGTTGCGTTCGGCGGCCTCCTGCTCCATCTGCTGGCGCCGGGCCTGGGATTCCTGCTCGAGCTGCTGGCGGCGGCCGGCGAACTGCTGCTCCATCTGGGCCATGCGGCCTTGGTGCTCCTGCTCGGCCTGGGCCACCTGCTGGCGGGTTTGCAGCAGCATCTGCTCGCATTGCTGGCGGGCCTGCTCGCGCAGCTCGCCCACCTGCCGTTCGGCCTCCTGGCGGATGGCGGCGGCGCTGATCAGTTGCTCCCGCTCCCGGCGTGCCTGGGCAACGATCTCCTCGGCCTGCTGGCGCGCCTTCTCGATGAAGCTTTCCCGTTGACGGATCAGCTCATCGGCCTGGGTGATCTGGGGGGGCAGGGCCTCGCGCAGGGCATCCATCATCTCGATGGCGTCCTGTTCGTTGACGAGACGGCCTCCGCTGAAGGGGATCTTGCTGCCGTCGAGGACGATCTCCTCCAGCTGGTCGAGCTGGTCGAGGACGGTGATGCGGACCTCGGACATGTCAGGCGGATGGGGATGATCGATTAAAGAGCCTCGCGAGGTCGGCCGCCACCACCGGCGGCACGAGATGGGAGACATCGCCACCGAAGCGGGCCACCTCCTTCACCACCGAACTGCTGAGAAAGCTGTGGTGCACGGCGGTGGCCAGGAACAGCGTCTCCAGGTCGGGGGCGAGCGATTTGTTGGTGTGGGCAATCTGCAGCTCGAACTCAAAGTCGCTCAGGGCCCGCAGGCCCCGCAGGATCACGGAGGCTCGGCAGTCGCGGGCGAAGGTCACCGTCAGGCCATCGAAGCTGTCCACCTCCACCGCCGGCAGATGGCTGGTGGCGGTGCGGATCTGCTCCAGGCGCCGCTCCAGCGGGAAGGCGGGCTGCTTGGCCGGGTTGCGCAGCACCGCCACCACCAGCCCGTCGAACAGGCGGGAAGCCCGCTCGATCAGATCGAGGTGGCCGAGGGTGAGCGGGTCAAAGCTGCCGGGGTAGAGGGCGCGCATCCCCCCAGCCTATGGGCCGGAGTCGATCCCTACAGTCGAGCCATCCCTCCCTGATCCCGCCCGCCATGGCCCTGGACGCCGCCGCCGCCGCCGCCAAAAAGACCCTGCTGCGCAAGATTCCCCATGGCGTTTTCATCTGCGGTGTCGCCGAAGGGGAGGAGGTCAATGGGTTCACCGCCAGCTGGGTGACCCAGGGGTCCTTCGATCCGCCGCTGGTGGTGATGGCGGTGCGGTCCGACTCCGCCAGCAACGGCATCATCCAGCGCACCGGCCGCTTCTCCCTCAACGTGCTCAGCGCCGACCAGAAGGACCTGGCGGCGGTGTTCTTCAAGCCCCAGCAGGCGATCGGCGGCCGCTTCGATGCCGCCCCCTTCCAGCTGGGCAGCCTGGGCCTGCCGATCCTGGACGACGCCCTCGGGGCGGTGGAATGCGAGTTGGTGGGCCAGGTGGCCCACGGCGATCACACTGTCTTTGTGGGTGAGGTGAAAAGCGCGGTGCTCCATCGCGAGGGCGACGCCCTGGAGCTGGCCGGCACCGGCTGGCAGTACGGGGGGTGAGCGACGCAACGGTCAGCGAAGGGACGCCGGCCCGGCGCGAGTCGGGCGCGGGGCCGCTGCTGCAGCGGCCGCAGCGGTTGAAGGAGCGGCTCAAAAACCTTCCGGTCGAACCCGGCTGTTACCTGTTCCGCGACGGCGACGACCGCATCCTGTACATCGGCAAGGCGAAGGTGCTGCGCAACCGGGTGCGCAGCTACTTCCAGAGCGGCTCGGGCCATGGGCACAGCCCGCGCATCAGCCTGATGGTGCGCCAGGTGCACGACATCGAGTTCATCGTCACCGACAGCGAGGCGGAGGCGCTGGCGCTCGAATCCAACCTGATCAAGGCCCACCAGCCGCATTTCAATGTGCTGCTGAAGGACGACAAAAAGTATCCGTATCTCTGCATCACCTGGAGCGAGTCCTACCCGCGTATTTTTATTACGCGGCGGCGGCGGCTGCGCAGTCCACTGGATCGCTTTTATGGCCCCTACGTGGATGTGGGTCTGCTGCGCCGCACCTTGTCGTTGGTGAAGCGGGTCTTTCCCCTGCGGCAGCGCCCCCAGCCCCTCTTCCGCGATCGCCCCTGCCTCAACTACGACATCGGCCGCTGTCCTGGGGTCTGCCAGCAGAAGATCAGCTCGGATGATTACCACCGCACCCTGCGCAAGGTGGCGATGGTGTTCCAGGGCCGCAACGATGAACTGATGCACCTGCTGCACGAACAGATGGAGCGCTACGCCGAGCGCCTCGACTTCGAGGCCGCCGCCCGGGTGCGCGACCAGATTCAGGGCCTCGACACCCTCACCGCCGACCAGAAGATGAGCCTGGGGGACAGCTCCGTCAGCCGCGATGTGGTGGCCCTGGCCGGCGATGGGCGGCTGGCGGCGGTGCAGCTGTTTCAGATGCGTGCCGGCAAATTGGTGGGCCGGCTCGGCTACACCGCCGATGCCCTCGGCCCGGCCGATGAGCCCCTGCCCCACGGCCTGATCCTGCAGCGGGTGATCGAGGAGCATTACGGCGAAGTGGAGCCGGTGGAGATTCCGCCTGAGCTGCTCTTGCAGCACCCGCTGCCCCAGCAGGAGCTGATCGGCGAGTGGCTGAGCGAGCGGCGGGGGCGACGCGTGCGCCTGGCCGTGCCGCAACGCCAGCAGAAGGCGGAACTGATCGAGCTGGTGGAGCGCAACGCCAGCTATGAGCTCCAGCGCGCCCAACGGGCGAGCGAGCAGAACCATCTGGCGCTGGAGGATCTGGCCCAGCTCCTCGATCTGCCGGACCCGCCGCGACGCATCGAGGGGTACGACATCAGCCACATTCAGGGCAGCGATGCGGTGGCCTCCCAGGTGGTGTTTGTGGATGGCTTGCCGGCGCGCCAGCACTACCGGCGCTATCGCATCCGCAGCAGCAGCATCCGCGCCGGCCACTCCGACGACTTCATGGCGATGGCGGAGGTGATCCGCCGCCGCTTCCGCCGTTGGGCCCAGGCCCGCGCCGAAGGATCCGACCTGGCGGAGCTGCGCCGGCAGGGCGCCTCAGCGCTCCACACCGGCGGCATGGGCGACTGGCCGGACGTGGTGATGATCGATGGGGGCAAGGGCCAGCTCTCGGCGGTGATGGAGGCCCTGCGGGAGCTCGACCTGCAGGATCAGCTGGTGGTCTGCTCCCTGGCCAAACAGCGCGAGGAGGTGTTCGTTCCGGGCTCGAAGCAGCCCCTGGAGAGCGAGCCCGACCAGTTGGGGGTGGCCTTGCTGCGCCGCCTGCGGGATGAGGCCCATCGCTTCGCCCTCAGCTACCACCGCCAGCAGCGGGGCGAGCGGATGAAGCGCTCCCGCCTGAGCGACATTGCGGGGTTGGGACCGAAGCGGGTGCGGGATCTGCTGGCCCATTTCCGCTCGATCGACGCCATCCAGCTCGCCAGCGTCGAGGCGATCGCCCAGGCCCCCGGGATGGGCCCGGCCCTGGCCCGCCAGGTGTGGGAGTACTTCCATCCGCCCCTTGACGACGGGGAAGAGGGGGCCGAGACGCTGGCGCCGCTGGGGGAGTCCGGCGCCGCCTGAGCCGTGAAGGGGCGAAGATGGCTCGATCCGTCCGCCTTGCGCCGTTGCCGGTCTCGACCATGGTCCTGCGGAAGGTCCTGCGGAAGATCGTGCCGGCGGCCCTGCTGACGGCCCTGCTCACCGTGGGGCTGGTCCTGCCCGGCGCGGCGATCGCGGCCCCTGGCCTCTGCGTGGGCCCCGTGTGCGCCGATGGCTTCAGCCGCAGCGCCAAGCACGCCTTCCAGCTGCGCATGCGCCTGTCCGACCAGAGGGGCCACCACGAACGGATCACGGTCGATTGCCGCGATGGTCGCATCAGTCCCGTGGTGGGGCCGGTGGAGCGGGGCTACGGCGCCGCCGTCGCCCGGCGCGTCTGCCGCCTGGTGGGCGAGACTCCCGCCTGAGCGACGCAACTCCGATGGCCGATGGGATCTGGGTGCTCGGAGACCAGCTGCACCCGGCCCAGGCCGCCCTGGCCCAGTTCCGTCCAGGAGCGGCGCCGGTGCTGCTCATGGAGAGCACCTCGGTGCTGGAACCCCTGCCGATCCATCGCCAGAAGCTGGTGCTCGTGTGGAGTGCCATGCGCCATTTCGCCGCCGAGCTCGCCGCAGCGGGGTGGGCGGTGGAGCATCGGCAAACGGAGCGCTTCGCTGAGGGCCTGGCCGCCTGGGTGGAGGCTCACGCCATCACGGCCCTGCATCTGATGGAACCCGCCGACCGGCCCTTCCGGGCGGGGATCGAGCGGGCGGTGGCCGCCATCGCCGTCCGCCGCCCCCTGCAGCTGGTGTGGCACCCCTCCAACGCCTTCCTCTGGAGCCGCGAGGAATTCGCCGCCTGGGCGGGGCGCCATCGCCAGCTGCGGCTCGAGTTCTTCTATCGCGAGGGCCGGCGCCGCACGGGCGTGCTCATGGAACCGGCTGCCGGCAACGGGGCGGCGTCCACCCCGCTGGGGGGACAGTGGAACTTCGATCGCGAAAACCGCAAGGCGCCGCCCAAGGGGCTGCGGGGGCCGGAGCCGCTCCGCTTCCCCCCCGATGCGATTACCGAGGCGGTGATCGTGAAGGTGGAGCGACTCGATCGGCAACGGCAGGCGGCAGGTCTGCCTCCCCTGCCCGGCGATCTGCGGCCCTTCCACTGGGGCGTCTGCCGCGAGCAGGCGCTGGCGGTGCTGGAGCACTTCATCGCCACCCGCCTCGATGGGTTCGGGCCCTATCAAGACGCGATGGTCAGCGGCGAGCCCACCCTCTGGCATGCCCTGCTGAGCCCTTATCTCAACCTGGGGCTCCTCCATCCCGGGGAGGTGATCCAGCGCCTGGAGGCGGCGGGCCTGGAGCGGGGCACCCCCCTGGCCAGCCTGGAGGGGGTGATCCGCCAGATCCTTGGCTGGCGCGAATACACCCATGGTCTGTACCACTGGTTCGGGCCCGAGTACGTCACGCTGAACCATTTCGCCGCCGACCGGCCCCTTCCCGCCTGGCTGGAGGAGCTGGGCACCAGCGGGATGGCCTGCCTCGACACGGTGCTGGCGGAGGTGCGCGCCACGGGCTACGCCCACCACATCCAGCGGCTGATGGTGCTGGCCAACTGGGGGCTGTTGAGCGGCTGGAACCCCCAGGCCTTCACCGCCTGGTTCCGGCGGATGTTCATCGACGGCTTCGACTGGGTGATGCAGACCAACGTGCTCGGCATGGGTCTGTTCGCCGATGGCGGCCGCCTGGCGAGCAAGCCCTATGCGGCCAGCGGCAACTACATCCACCGCATGGGCACGTACTGCCGGGGCTGCCGCTACGACGTCAAGCAACGGCATGGGCCGCAGGCCTGCCCTTTCAACGCGCAGTACTGGGATTTTCTGGAGCGTCACCAGGCTGAACTGGCGGCGAACCCGCGCATGGCCCTGGTGATGAAGCAGCTCGAGAAGCTGGGAGACACGGAAAGAGCCGGGATCCGCACCACCGCGGCCCTCCACCGGGGCGGCCCTTAGCCTGGAGCACGTCGCGCCTGTGTCCGTCGCGCCTGATGCCCCTCGCCTTCACCTGGCCCCCCGAGGCCTACCTCTGGTTCAAGACCCTGCACATCGTCGGCGTGGTGGTGTGGTTTGCGGGCCTGTTCTATCTGGTGCGGCTGTTCATCTACCACCGCGAGGCCGAGGCGCTCGCCCCGCCGCTCCGTCAGGCCTTCGAGGATCAGTACGCCCTGATGGAGAGGCGCCTGGCGAACATCATCACCACCCCGGGGATGGTGGTGGCGGTGGTCTGTGCCGCCGGGCTGCTGAGTGTGAACCCCGCCTGGCTGCACCAGGGCTGGATGCACGCCAAGCTCGCCTTCGTGGCGGCCCTGCTGGCCTATCACGCCTTCTGCTATCGCCTCATGGGCAAGCTGCAGCGCGGCGACTGCCGCTGGAGTGGCCGCCAGCTGCGGGCCCTCAATGAGCTGCCCACCCTGCTGCTGGTGGTGATCGTGCTGCTGGTGGTGTTCAAGGACCAGTTCCCCACCGGAGCCGCCACCTGGTTCCTGGTGGCCCTGGTGCTGCTGATGGCGGCCTCGATTCAGTTTTATGCCCGCTGGCGGCGGCTGCGGGCGGAGGCGGCTGCGGTGGCGGTGGAGGGGAGCGGTGGCTCTGCGTCCTGAATCGCGGGCCCATCCGCTGGCGGCGGTGCTGGTGGAGGTGGACCCGGCCGATTGCCCGCGCCGGCTCAACTTCCACTGCCACACCCTCTGCAGCGACGGCAGCCTGGCGCCGGAGCTCCTGGCGGAGGAGGCCCTGGCCCTCGGGCTGGAGCACCTGGCGGTCACCGACCACCACGCCAGCCGGGCCCACGGGACCGTGGGCGAGCGGTTCCAGGCCGCCCGCACCGCCGGCCTGCCGGCCCCCACCCTCTGGCGGGGAGTGGAGATCAGCTGCCTTCTGGACGGCTGCCTGGTGCACGTGCTGGCCCTGGGGTACGGAGAGGATCACACCCCGCTCGATCCTTACCTGCAGGGTGCCGCCGTGGTAGGTCCGGCCCTGCGGGCCGAGGCGGTGCGGGAGGCGATCCACGCCGCCGGCGGCCTGGCCCTGTTGGCCCACCCCGCCCGCTACCGACTTCCCTACGACCGCCTGCTGGCGGCGGCGGCGGATCTGGGGTTTGACGGAGCCGAAGCCTGGTACGACTACGCCATGGGTCCCACCTGGCAACCCACCCCGTTGGTGTGCGAGGCCATCGCGGCCGATCTGCGTCGACGTGGTCTTTTGATGAGCTGCGGTACCGATACCCATGGTCTGGCCCTCCACGGCCGCTAGGGTTTGCTGAGCCACACCGAACATCTGCGATGGGTCTGTTCGATCGCTTCCGGGGCAAAGGCGGCGCCTCCGGTCCCAAGGTCGCCGGCAGCGCTGCCGAGGCCAATCCCACGAAGAAGGACGACACCTTCTTCCTCGACAACGACGCTTCCAAGAGCCTGGGCGATGTGCAGTTCATGCGCCGCTCCAACACGATCCGCCACACCTTCCCCGGCACCTCCGACAGCCCCGGCGTGAAGGAGATGGTGGCAGAGGTGGCCTCGATGGAGGCCCGGCTGGAGAAGATGAGTCCCGGCCTTGCGGGCATCAACCCCGAAACCGAAGACGTGAAGCTCACCGACGGTGTGCCCAAGCCGGTGAAGAAGACCTTCGCCAAGCAGATCAGCCAGGCCGAGCTCGATCAGCGCATGAAGGGATCCGCTGTGGCCGTCAACGCGCCCGGGGTGGCGCCCGCGGCCCTGCGCAAACCCCAGGATGGGAGCGACCCGTCGGGCCCATCCTCCGGGGAGGCCAAGCCCGGGGCGATCGATCCGTTCAAGGCGATGGCCAAGGATCTCAACGCCTGAGTTCCTTGCCCCCCGCAGCGCCCTCGCCGTGGGTTTCGGTGAGGGCCTCACTGGTGAGCAGCAGTTCGGCCAGCCGGTCGAGCTGCTCGCTCTTGGCACCTTCCCAGAGGCCGCGGGTGTGGGCCTCCAGCAACCGCTCCGCCATGTCCCGCAGGGCCCAGGGGTTGCTGCGCCGTAGGAAGGCGAGCACCGCCGGATCCCCCAGCCAGCGGTCGCACAGGGCCCCGTAGCTCCAGTCCGGCACCCGGTCCGTGCTGGCGTCGTAGGCGAACAGGTAATCGAGGCTGGCGGCCATCTCGAAGCCCCCCTTGTAGCCATGGCCGGCCATCGCCCCGATCCAGCGGGGATTGAGCAGCCGTGAGCGCAGCACCTTGTCGAACTCCTTCTCCAGCCGATGCAGCCTCGGTCGACCGGCGCGGGAGTGGTCGGCGAACCACAGCTGCGGGCGCCGCCCCGCCACCGCCTCCACGGCGGCGCTGAGGCCCCCCTGGAACTGGTAGTAGTCGTCGGAATCGAGCAGGTCGTGCTCGCGATTGTCCTGGTTGTGCAGCACCACCTGCACCGCCGCCAGGCGCCGCTCCAAGCCGCTTCGATCGGCCACCGCCGCGATCGTGTCCCCGTCCACCCCCTCGCCATCGCGCATGGGGTCGCCGCCGTAGCGCCAGCCGCTCCAGGCCAGGAACGCCTCCCCCAGGTCGCCGCGCTCCTGCCAGTGGCCGCTGTCGATCAGCCCCTGCAGGCCGGCGCCGTAGGCCCCCGGGGCCGATCCGTAGATGCGGGCGCAGTCCCCCTCCCGTCGGGCGGCCGCTGCCAGGGGGTTCATCGCCTCCGGTTCCTCGAGGCGGGCGATGCGACGGGCGGCCCGATCCACCCAGGCCACGAGCTGGGGGAAGGCATCGCGGAACAGTCCGGAGATGCGCAGGGTCACATCCACCCGCGGCCGGCCGAGGGCGGCCAGGGGAATCACCTCCAGCTCCACCATGCGGCGGGTGGGACCATCCCACACCGGTCGCACCCCCATCAGCGCCAGGGCCTGGGCGATGTCCTCCCCCCCGTTGCGCATCGTTGCCGTTCCCCACACGGAAAGCGCCAGCTGGCGCAGGTCGTCGCCCTCCTCCTGGCGATGGAGCTCGAGCAGCAGCTCGGCGCTGCGGCGGCCCAGGTCCCAGGCGGCCTCGGTGGGCAGGCCGCGCAGGTCGACGCTGTAGAAGTTGCGGCCGGTGGGCAGCAGGTCGGGCCGGCCGCGGGTGGGGGCCCCGGAGGGCCCGGCGGCGATGCGGTGGCCCGCCACGCCGGCGAGAAAGGAAAGGCGCTCCGCCTCGCCGCAGGCCAGCAGGGCCGGCAGCCAGCGTGTGCGCAGGTGCTCCAGCGCCTGGGCAGCGGCGGGACCGGGCAGGGAAGCGGGCAAGGGGCTGGAGGCAGGCAGGGCACCGGAGGCCGGCAGGCCCAGCTCCTGGCGCACCAACGCCAGGGCCACCTCCTCCAGCACCGCCACCCCATCCCCCCCGTGGCGGCCCGATGGCGCCAGACCCAGGGCCGCCAACCGCTGCCGGTCCTCCGGCTCCAGGGGGGCCTCCTCCGGATCGCTCCAGGGATCCAGCCGTAGGCCGAGATCGATGGCGAGAGCCTGCACCAGCCCCGGTTGATCAGGCAGCGGTGCCCGGGCCAGGCAAAGCAGCAGCTCCGCCAGTCGCTCCGGCTCCGGCAGTTGTCCGAAGGTGTGCAGACCGAGCCGGATCTGGGCCTCCTTCAGCTCGCAGAGGTAGCCATCCACCGCCTCAAGCCGCGCGTCCAGCCTTCCCTCCGGCGGGGCGTCCAGGGGCTCCGGAGCCTCGCTGGCACCGCTGAAGGAGGGAAGCTGGAGCTCGGCCAGCCGCCGCTCCAGCTCCCGCCGCAGTCCCTCCCGCCGCTCCCCCCCCAGCTGGCTGGCCTCCCAGTACTCCTCCAGCAGGCCCTCAAGGGCGAGCAGCTCGCCATGGAGCCCGGCGCGACCCAACGGCGGGGTGAGGTGATCGAGGATCACGGCCTGGGAGCGCCGTTTCGCCTGGCTGCCCTCCCCTGGATCGTTGACGATGAAGGGATACAGGTGGGGGATGGGGCCCAGGGCCCACTCCGGAAAACAGCTCGACCCCAGCCCTACCCCCTTGCCGGGCAACCATTCGAGGTTGCCGTGCTTGCCCACGTGCACGAGCACATGGGCGCCGAAGCATTCCCGCAGCCAGAGGTACTGGGCCAGGTAGGCGTGGGTGGGGGGCAGGTCGGGGCTGTGGTAGCTGAGGGAGGGATCGCGGTCGTAGCCGCGCTCCGGTTGCACCAGCATCACCACGTTGCCGAAGCGCAGGCCGCGCACTGGAAAACCGGCCGCCCCCACGAGCCCGGCGTCCTGCTCCGGCGGCCCCCACACGGCCTCCAGCCGCCGGCGGCCGGGCTCCGGCAGCTGCCCATACCACTGGCGGTAGATCGGCAGGGGCAGATGGGTGAGGGGGGGGCGGTGGTCGCTTTCGGGGTCGTTGCTGCGGCCGCTGAGCAGGGCGGCCATCAGCGCCTCCCCATCGGCCGGCAACGGCTCGGAACCGAGGTCGTGGCCGTCCTCCGCCAGCCAGGCGAGCATCGCGGCGGCACTGGCGGGGGTGTCGAGCCCCACCCCGTTGGCCAGGCGGCTGTTGCGGCTGGGGTAGTGGGCCAGCACCAGGGCGAGGCGCCGCTGCGTCGCCGTGGTGGCGCGCAGCCGGGCCCAGCCGGCGGCCAGTTGGGCCACCCACGCCAGCCGCTCCGGCTCCGGCACCAGCTCGTGCAGGGCCGTGGCCAGGGCGTCGCTGCTGCCCCGCATTTCCTTGAATCCCCCCACCCGGGTGGTCAGGCGTCCATCGAGCTCCGGCAGCGCCACCTGCAGGCTGAGGTCAAGGGGACCCAGCCCGATCGAGCTGTCCTGCCACGCCGCTCGGGACCGGCCACTGGTGAGCAGCTGCAGCACCGGAACCCCCAACCGCTCCCACAGCGGTGCCCCCAGGGACGCCTCCTCGAAGCGCACCGAGGCAAAGCCGGTGGCGGTGAGCACCACGCACACCCCCTCGCGGGCCAGCAGGTCGGCCACCCCCCGCTGCACCGCCCCATCCCGCAGGCCGCTCACCCACAGCAGGCGTGGCGCCAGGCCCGCGGCTCGCAGGGCCGTCAGGGCTGCTTCGGCAAACGCCAGGTCGCCCGCCTGCAGCAGGGAGCGATAGAGGATCAGGCCCACCCGGGGGCCGGGCTCCTCTCGCCAGTCGTGGGGTTGGGGATCGGCCAGGGGCGTCAGCGATGGGGCCTCCGGCAGGGAGCCGGCGAGCAGCTGGCGCAGGGCCGCCAGGAAGGCGGAGAGGTTCGTGGGCCCCCCTTCCCTCAGCAGACGGGCCAGGGCCCGCGCCAGGGGCTCTGGCACGGTCCCGAGCGAAGCCAGGGCCTCCTCCTCATCCTCCGTACCCGCCAGCAGCAGCAGCTGGCGCCGACGTCCCCCGGGCCCGGGCGCCGCTGCCCAGGCCCGCAAGCGCTCGATCCCGTAGCTCCAGTGGCCCCGACCGCCCAACAGACGCACCACCACCAGTTGCGTCGGCGCCGGCTGCAGGGTGCGGGACACGTAGTGGTCGATCACGGCCGGGTGGGACAGGGCCGAGAGATTGAGCGCCCGCAGCCCGGCACCAAGCGCCTGGGGCTGGCCCTGCAGGAGGGCGGCGACCGCCCGCAGATCGGTGTCGGCGCTGCTGAGCAGCACCACCTCCGCCGGTGGTTGCTCCACGAAGGGGGGGGCGCCGCCCTCGGGATCGCTGGAGCCGGGAACCGCCGCGAGCCTGTGCATCGCCCCATCCTGCTGCCCGCGATGAGAAGATCGGGCGATCGTCTACGCCCCCCATGCACCAGTTCCTCCCCTATGCCTGGTTTGGCGGGCAGTGCGTGCCCTTCGAGGAGGCGAATCTCTCGGTGGCCACCCACGCCCTCCACTACGGAACCGGCGCCTTCGGCGGGATGCGCGGCATCCCCAACCCCGCCAATCCAGGGGAGGTGCTGTTGTTCCGGGCCGATCGGCATGCCCGCCGCCTGAGCCAGAGCGCCCGCCTGCTCCTGCATGAACTGCCGGAGGAGACGATCCACGCCGCCCTGGGCTCTTTTCTGAAGGCGAACAAGCCCACGTCGCCATTCTATATGCGGCCTTTCGTTTACACGAGCGACCTGGGAATCGCCCCCCGGCTCCACGACATCCAAACTGACTTCCTGATTTATGGTATCGAGTTGGGGGATTATCTTTCCCCCGAAGGTGTGAGCTGCCGCATCAGCAGCTGGACGCGGCAGGAAGACCGTTCCCTGCCCCTGCGCGGCAAGATCAGCGGGGCCTACATCACCAGTTCCCTGGCCAAAACCGAGGCGGTGCGCAGCGGCTTCGATGAGGCCCTGCTGCTCAACAGCCGCGGCAAGGTGAGCGAGGCGAGTGGCATGAATCTCTTTTTGGTGCGCGATGGGGTTCTGATTACCCCTGGAGTGGATCAGGACATCCTCGAGGGCATCACCCGAGCGAGTGTGCTGGAGCTGGCCCGTGCGATGGGCATCCCGGTGCTGGAGCGGGCGGTGGACAAAACCGAGCTCTTTGTGGCCGATGAGGTGTTCCTCACCGGCACCGCCGCGCGGGTGACCCCGATCCGCCGCATCGAAACCACCGATCTCTCGGGCCCCCGCCCGCTGATGGAACGGCTGCGGGACCGCCTGACCGCGATCACGGAGGGCAACGATCCCGAGTATGACCACTGGATCACCCGCGTTCGCATCGACGACTGATGGCTGTCTCCGCCTCCCCGGGCCCCCAGGCGACGCCAAAGGAGGTCCTGATCCCCCGCTCCGCGCGCATCGGTTTCCTCGAACGGCTGCACAGCCCCGAGAGGCCGGTGCTGGTGTTCGACGGCGCCACCGGCACCTCGCTGCAGCAGATGGAGCTGGGCGCCGACGATTTCGGAGGAGCGGCCCTGGAGGGCTGCAACGAGAATCTCGTGTTCACCCGTCCGGATGCGGTGCAGGCCGTGCATCGCCAGTTCCTCGAGGTGGGCTGCGACGTTATCGAGACCGACACCTTCGGGGCCACCTCGATTGTGCTGGCGGAGTACGACCTGCAGGACCAGGCCTTTGCCCTCAACAAACGGGCGGCCGAGCTGGCAAGGGAGGTGGCCGACCAGTACAGCACCCCGGAGCAACCCCGGTTCGTGGCGGGCTCGATCGGCCCTACCACCAAGCTGCCCACCCTGGGTCACATCGATTTCGATGCGATGGTGGCCTCGTTCCGCGAGCAGGCGGAGGGGCTGATTGCCGGCGATGTCGATCTGTTCATCGTCGAGACCTGCCAGGACGTACTGCAGATCAAGGCCGCCCTGCAGGGCATTGAGCAGGCATTCGCAGCCACCGGCCAGCGCCTGCCGCTGATGGTGTCCGTGACGATGGAAACCACCGGCACGATGCTGGTGGGCTCAGACATCGCCGCGGTGGTGGCAATCCTGGAGCCGTTCCCGATTGATGTGCTCGGCCTTAACTGTGCCACGGGCCCAGAGCAGATGAAGGAGCATATGCGCTATCTCAGCCAGCACAGTCCTTTTGTGGTGAGCTGTATTCCCAATGCGGGCCTACCGGAAAATGTAGGTGGCGTCGCCCACTACCGCTTGACGCCGGTGGAGATGAAGATGCAGCTGATGCACTTCGTGGAGGACCTCGGCGTGCAGGTGATCGGAGGGTGCTGCGGCACCACCCCCAACCACATCGCTTCCCTCACCGAGCTGGCTCGGGAGCTGCACCCCGCCCCCCGGCGGGTGCGGGGTGCCTTGGCGGCATCGCCCACCGGAGCTGAAGCTACGGCAGCCGCTGGGGTGGAGGCGAAGGGGGAAGCCGATCAGCCCCGCCCCGCGCTCGACTATGAACCGGCCGCCGCCTCAATCTATGGCGTGACGCCCTATCACCAGGACAATTCCTTCCTGATCATCGGCGAGCGCCTCAACGCCAGCGGTTCGAAGAAGGTTCGCGAACTGCTCAACGAGGAGGATTGGGATGGCCTGGTGGCGGTGGCACGCGGTCAGGTGAAGGAAAACGCCCACGTGCTCGATGTCAACGTCGACTATGTCGGCCGCGACGGGGTGAGCGATATGCGCAATCTCGTGAGCCGGCTGGTCACGAATGTCAATCTGCCGTTGATGCTCGATTCCACCGAGTGGCAGAAGATGGAGGCCGGCCTGAAAGTGGCGGGCGGCAAGTGCATCCTGAATTCCACCAACTACGAAGATGGCGACGAACGCTTCTTCAAGGTGCTGGAGCTGGCCAAGGCCTATGGAGCCGCGGTGGTGGTGGGCACGATTGATGAGGAGGGAATGGCCCGCACGGCAGAGCGCAAGTTTGCCATCGCCCAGCGCGCCTACCGCGACATCCTCGAATTCGGCATCCCCGCCCACGAAATCTTCTACGACCCCCTCGCCCTGCCCATCTCCACCGGCATTGAGGAGGACCGCAACAACGGCGCCGCCACTGTCGATGCGATCCGCCGCATCCGCTCCCAGCTCCCGGGGGTGCATGTGGTGCTCGGGGTGAGCAACGTGAGCTTCGGCCTCTCGCCAGCGGCGCGAATTGTGCTGAACTCCGTGTTCCTCCACGAATGTTGTCAGGCAGGCATGGATGCCGCGATTGTGAGTCCGGCCAAGATTCTTCCCCTCGCCAAGATCAGCGAAGAAAATCAGCAGATCAGCCGCCAGTTGATCTACGACGAGCGCCGTTTCGAGGGAGGTATCTGTGTGTTCGATCCCCTCACGGAACTCACCACGATGTTCGAGGGGATTTCCGCCAAGGAGGCCCGGGCCAGCGGTCCCTCGCTCGCGGATCTGCCCGTGGAGGAGCGGCTCAAGCAGCACATCATCGATGGTGAGCGCATCGGTCTTGAGACAGCCCTGGATGAGGCTCTCCTGAGCCACCCCCCCCTCCAGATCATCAATACCTTCCTGCTCGATGGCATGAAGGTGGTGGGGGAGCTCTTCGGCTCTGGCCAGATGCAGTTGCCCTTCGTGCTGCAGAGCGCGGAAACGATGAAGTCGGCCGTAGCTCACCTCGAGCCCCACATGGAAACGGTCGAGGGGCAATCCACCAGCAAAGGCAAGTTCCTGATTGCCACCGTCAAGGGTGATGTGCATGATATTGGCAAGAATCTGGTTGACATCATCCTCACCAACAATGGCTATGAGGTGATTAATCTTGGCATCAAGCAAAGCGTTGATCAAATCGTTGAAGCCCAGCGCCTGCACAACGCCGATTGCATTGCCATGAGCGGCCTGCTGGTCAAATCCACGGCCTTCATGAAGGACAATCTGGAGTCCTTCAACCGCGAAGGCATCCGCGTTCCTGTGATTCTTGGTGGGGCCGCCCTCACCCCCCGCTTCGTGCACGGCGACTGCCGCTCGGTGTATCAGGGCCAGGTGATCTACGGCCGTGATGCCTTCGCCGACCTGCGCTTCATGGATGCGCTGATGCAGGCCAAGGCCGATGGCCGCTGGGAGGATGGCCAGGGTTTCCTTGAGGGTGCCCCCGCCGGGCTTGGCCTGGAGGAGGGACAGGCCGAGGCCCCAGCGCACGATTCCGCCCCTGCGCAGGAATCCGCCCCTGCGCAGGAATCCGCCCCAGCGGAGCCCGCCGCTGCCCCGGCGGTCGTGGTGGTGGACGACAGCCGCTCTGCGGTGGTCCCTGAGGAACCCGCCCTCCAGCCCCCCTTCTGGGGGTCCCGGGTGCTGCAGGAACACGAGATCGACCTGGCGGAGGTGATGGCCTATCTCGATCGCAACGCCCTTTTCGCCGGCCAGTGGCAACTCCGCAAGACGCAGCAACAGAGCCGTGCGGAGTATGAGGCGATGCTGGCCGAGAAGGCGGAGCCGGTGCTCCAGCACTGGCTGGGCCGCTGCCTGGAGGAGGGGCTGCTCCACCCACGCGTGGCCTACGGCTACTTCCCCTGCGGCCGGCTCGGCAATGCGGTGGTGCTCTTCGATCCGGCCCCCCTGGCCGATGGCGATGGGCCAACGGGGGCGGGTCCGGAGCTGGGCCGCTTCCTGCTGCCTCGCCAGCGCTCCGGCAACCGCTATTGCATCGCCGATTTCTACCGCGATCTCGCCAACGATGCTGCCGGTAGCCCCCGCCCGATCGATGTGTTGCCGATGCAGGCCGTGACCATGGGGGAGCGGGCCACCGCGTTTGCCCAGGAGTTGTTCCGCGCCGATCAGTACAGCGACTATCTCTACTTCCACGGCCTGGGGGTGCAGATGGCCGAGGCGCTGGCCGAATGGGTCCACGCCCGCATCCGCCGTGAGCTTGGCTTCGCCGATCCGCAGGGGATGCCGCTGCGCGATGTGCTCGCCCAGCGCTACCGCGGCAGCCGCTATTCCTTCGGCTATCCCGCCTGCCCCAACGTGGCCGATTCCCGCCCCCAGCTCGATTGGCTTGGGGCCGAGCGGATCGGCCTCTCGATGGACGAGAGCGACCAGTTGGAGCCGGAGCAGAGCACCACGGCCCTGGTGGCGATGCACAGCCAGGCCCGCTATTTCAGCGCCTGAGGTCTTCGGCCCTCGCCAGCCGCCGTGGCAATCTCGGGGGGCTTTTGCCCCCTCCGCCATGGCCATCGCCGGACCCAACGCCATCGACGACGCCATCGCCGCCGGTCTCGACCTCGATGGCAGCCCGATCCCCTCGCCCATGCTTTCCCTCTATCGGGAGGTGATGGATCTGGAGAATGCCCGTCCCCGTAGCGGCGTCACCAAGTCGATGCGCAATCGCATCGTGCGCAGCGGGGCCAAGCATATCGATCGCCAGAGCCTCGATCAGCGGCTGCAGGAGGCCGGCTGGGCGGGCCTGAGCGAGAAGGAGATCGCCTTCTACTACGGCTGATCACACTACCCGGGCCTGCCTGCTCCAGGGCCGGCCCGCTCTCAGCTGCAGAGCTGCTCGAGACTGTCGATCACCTCCTGCTGGAATTCCTCCAGTTCGTCGCTGTCGGAGAGGTCGATCCCTTCGCCGGCGGCGTTCTGGGTGAGCTCCTGGAAATGGAAAGCCCCTTCGCCATGGGCCAGAAACTCCATCGCGGAGGGTTCACCGCTCTCCTTGTAGGCGTCGCAGAGGGCCAGGAAGGCCGCATCCTCGGTGAAATCCCAGCTCATGAAGGGGCGAGGCGGTTGCTCGCGGGTTGTCGTATCTGGTTCTTTACTGCCTGCCCCCCGGATTCCGTCAACCACCCGGACGCACTTTGTGCCAGTCTCCCGTCAGACTTCAGCTTCCGTCGTCCGACGTCCGGCCGTGGCCGCCTCCTTCGATTCCGAGTCCCCTCAACCCTCAGAGCCCGGCCCCCGCAACGTGCTCGGCGGCCCCCTCGACCTCTGCGGCTGCCAGCCGATGACCGGCTGGTTCCGCGACGGCAGTTGCCGCACCGATCCCGCCGACCTGGGCCGCCACAGCGTCTGCTGTGTGGTCGACGAACGTTTTCTGGCGTACACCAAGGCCCAGGGCAACGATCTCACCGCTGCGGCACCGGCCTACGGCTTTCCCGGCCTGCGGCCCGGAGATGCCTGGTGTGTGTGCGCGGGTCGTTGGCTGGAGGCCTACGAGGACGGCATGGCGCCGCCCGTGCGCCTGGAGGCCTGTGAGCTCTCCACGCTGGAGGTGATCCCCCTGGACGTGCTGCGCCAGCACGCGGCCTGAATCCGGCTCACCAGGGGATCGGTTGGCCATCCCAGGCCAGGAAGGCGCCGCTGTGCTCCGGTCGTTGCCGGGCCAACACCGCCAGAAGCTGCCCAGCGGCCTGTTCCGGGCTGAACAGCCGCTCCGGCGCCACACCCCCCCGGAAGGGTTCGGAGAGCTCCGTGGCCGTGGTGCCCGGGTGCAGGAGGGTGACGGCGGTGAGGGGCCGGCGGCGGCGCCACTCCACCGCAAGGGTGGTCAGAAGCTGGTTCTGGGCCGCCTTGGCGGCGCGGTAGGCGTACCAGCCGCCCAGGCGGTTGTCGCCGATGCTGCCCACCCGCGCCGAGAGGCTGGCGAAGCGGCTGGGCTGATCCCGCGGCAGGCACCCCTCCACCGCCTGGGCGAGCAGCAGCGGCCCCCAGGCGTTGATGGCGAAGCTGCGCTCCAGCCAGTCGCGCCGCACCTGGGCCAGGCGTTTTTCAGGTTGCTGGAAGCCGTCGTGGAGCAGGCCGCTGGTGTGGATCACCAGGCGTAGCTGGGGCAGGCACTCGCAGGCCCGGTTCGCGAAGGCCGCCAGGCTGTCGTCATCGGCCAGGTCCAGCGACAGGTGGCGCTCCTCCTCCCGATCCCGTCCCGCCGACCAGATCTCCAGGCCGGGGCACTGGTGCGGCAGGGCCGCCAG
>CAIVPT010000145.1 GCA_903907855.1 uncultured Synechococcaceae cyanobacterium
ACTACGAGCAGACCCTCTGGACCGCCCCGGAACCGACCGGCCCTGAGGCCGCCGCCCCGGAGCCCGCACCCCTGTCCCAGCCGCCTCGATGCTGATCTACGCGTGCCTCAGCAGCCACGGCTACGGCCACGGCTCCCGCAGTGCCGCCGTTCTTGCCGAACTCGCCGCCCGCCGCCCCTCCTGGCGGCTGGTGCTCTCCACCGCCCTGGGCGAGGGGTTCCTGCAGCTGGCCTTCGGCTCGGTGCCCTACGAGCGCCGGCCCTGCCAGTGGGATGTGGGCGTGATCCAGGCCAATGCCCTCTCGGTGGATCCCCCCGCCACCCTCGCCGCCCTGGAGCGCCTTGAGGCCAGCCTGCCCGCCCAGCTGGAGGCGGAGGTCGCCTGGCTGGCGGCCCAGGGGCAGCCCGTGGCGGTGTTCGGGGATGTGCCCCCGCCGGCGGCCCTGCTGGCGGCGCGCCTGGGGGTGCCGCTGATCTGGCTGGCCAGCTTCGGCTGGGATGCCATCTACGGGCCGATGGGGGGTCCCTTCGCCGAGCGCGCCCGCGCCTACAGCGCTCTCTATGGCCAGGGCCAGCTGCTGCTCCATTGCCCCCTCTCCCTGCCGATGCCCTGGGGGCTGCCAGAGGTGCGGCTGGGCGTCACCGCCTCCCGGCCCCGCCTCGCCCTGGCCCCCCTGGTCCAGCAGCTCCAGCTCCCCGCCGATCGGGAGAAGGTGGTGCTGGTGAGCTTCGGTGGCCTCGGCCTGAGCCTCGATCCCGCCCTGCTGGCCCGCTGGCCCGAACATGTGTTCGTCGGCCCCGACCCGGCCCTGGCCCAGGTGGCCAACGGCCGCCTGCTGCCCCCGGGGGTGCGGCCCCTCGATCTGATGCCCCTGGCGGCACGACTGATCACCAAACCCGGCTACAGCAGCTTCTGCGAGGCCTTCAGCCAGGGGGTTGGCATCCATCTGGTCGACCGCCAGGGATTCGCGGAGGCGCCGGTGCTGCGGGAAGCCCTCCAGGACCATGGCGCCCATCGCCTGCTCGATCAGGAGCAGCTGCTGGCGGGCGACTGGCAGCTCGACCAGCCCCTGCTGCCTCCCCGGCGGGGACCGCTGCCGCTCGATGGCGCCGAGGTGGCGGCGGCGGCCCTGATTCGCCATCTCGAGCGCTGATCAGAAGTTCCGATCAGTGAGCGCGGCAAGGTTTGGGTTGCTGTTCATCGAGTTCCAAAAAATGCAGGCGCTCACGCTGATTTGAACCGTCGTGGTGATTTCTGATACGCTTGGGCCACTTGTTCGATTGGCACAGTAAAGATCGCGCTGCGGCCGTTTGATAGGCACATTGGCTCGAACTTTGAAATCTTTCTTTTTCGCTTCTGGTTCGCTCAGCGCGTTTCTTGATCGCGTCAGTCCCGCCCGGTTCCCCCTGCCTTGCAGGCGATCCCGGCCTCTCCAGAGCACCGCTCCCACCCGGCTGCGGACCCTGTCCCTCGCTTTTTCCTGTTTTGCATCTGCTTCAGCGCCACCAGCTAGCCCTCGCCGGCCTCGCCCTCGCCGCCACCGCCGTGGTTCCGGGTGCCGCCGCCGCCACGGAGACCAGCTCCTGGACCCTGAAGGTCGGTTCGTCGGCCCCGGCCCGCCAGGTGGCGGTCCTGCCGCCTCCCGCCGCCCCGCGCGTCTTCGCATTGACCCCCGAGCGCCGGGCCCTGCTCAACACCATCCGCTACGCCGAAGGCACCTGGAAGAACGGCCACGAGATCGGCTACCGCGTGCTCTTCGGCGGCAGCCTCTTCCACACCTTTGATCGCCTCCCCGATCGGGTCTTGTACTCGCCGGGCTACGCCAGCGCCGCCGCCGGGGCCTACCAGTTCATGCCCCCCACCTGGAGCATGGTTTCCCGCTCCATGGGCCTGGTGGGCTTCCACCCCGAAAACCAGGATCAAGGCGCCCTGTACCTGATCCAGCGCCGCGGCGCCCTGTCCCTCGCCGACCGGGGCGAGATGACCCCCGAGTTGGCCGCCCGGCTCGCCCCTGAGTGG
>CAIVPT010000146.1 GCA_903907855.1 uncultured Synechococcaceae cyanobacterium
CGGTTGATCGTGGTGTCCACCAACGTCAGTGGCCGGCCGCTGGGCACGGTTGTTGCCGACATTCAGAGCACCATCGAGAGCAAGATCAAGCTGCCAAGTGGCTATCTGATCCGCTACGGCGGCCAGTTTGAATCGGAGGAGCGGGCCACCACCAATCTGCTCCTCTACAGCCTGTTGGCCATGGTGGTGATCGCCGTGTTGATGTTCGTGGCAGTGAAATCCCTGCCGGCCACAATCGCGATCCTGATCAACCTGCCGTTGGCGCTTGTCGGGGGTCTGGTGGCCATCCTGCTCAGCGGAGGGGTTCTCTCGGTGGCCTCCCTGATCGGCTTCATCACCCTGTTCGGGGTGGCGGTGCGCAATGGCCTGCTGCTGGTGGATAACTACAACCGCCGCCATGCGGAAGGCATGGAGCTCAAGGAGGTGATCCGCTCCGGCAGCCTGCAGCGCCTCAATGCGATCCTGATGACAGCCCTCACCTCGGCCCTCGGCACGCTGCCCCTGGCTTTGGCCTTCGGAGCGGGGAACGAGATTCTTCAGCCCCTGGCGATCGTGGTTTTGGGTGGTCTGATCACGTCCACCTTGCTCACCCTGGTGGTGTTGCCGGCTCTTTACGCCCGTTTCGGTCGCTGGTTACTGCCGGGTCTCAGCACTCAGGCGTGAGATTGGGCGCGTTGGGGAGAGCTGGCGGTCGAAGCGTTCGGGATCAGGGCTCGCATCCATCGGGCCCCAGCGTGGTTGGCAGGTGGCCGATCTTGACCCAGATCGTGCAGCCCACCTCGCTCCAGGGTTGGTGCAGGCTGCCGGGCGGATTGCGCAGCCAGGAGCCGGCGGGGTAGGCGCCGTGCTCGTCTTGAAACACGCCGCTGAGCACCAGAATCTCCTCCCCGCCGGGATGGCCGTGGGCGGGAAAGTGGGTGCCCGGCTGCCAACGCACCAGCGCCACGTGCTCCGAGCCGAAGCTGTGCAGGGGCATCACGTCGAGTCCTGGCACCAGTCCAGGACGCCAGGTTGGCTCGTTGGTGGGCACCACCTGCCGCTGCTGATCGGCCGGGTGCATCTGCTGCAGCTTCACCAGAAGCGTGCAGCCGTTCGCGCTGAAGGGGGCGTGGCTGGAGCCTGCCGGGTTGCGCAGATAGGTGCCGGCGGGGTATTCACCCAGTTCGTCGGCGAAGATGCCCTCCAGCACCAGGATTTCCTCGCCGCCGCCGTGGTTGTGCGGCTCGAAGCGGCTGCCGGGCGCGTAGCGCACGATCGAGGTGGCCCGTGCCACCTCGCCGCCGCAGCGATCGAGCAGGCGCCGCTCCACCCCCGCCACCGGGGAAGCCATCCAGGGCAGGGAGGCGGTGTCCAGCGCAACGCGCTGTTGGAGGTCGGCGTGGAGGTGCATGGGGGTGATTCTGGCTCGACCCTCAACGGCGCTCCTGCAAAGGCGGGAGCTGCCACTCACCCGCCAGCGCAGCGGCCTTGGGCCCGTAGAGGCGCGCCACGAAGAAGAAGGGGCCGGCGGGCGTGGGCAACCAGTTTGACGCCTTGTCGGGGCCTGGATTCTCGTGCTGGAGAAAGATCTCCAGGGAGCCATCGGCCCCGAGCTTCAGGCCCTCGGTGCGATCGCCGATCGAGTAGCGCTGAATCGGATTCGGTACCAGCAACCGTTCCGGCAATGTGTACATTGTGATCGACCAGAACTCGCTCACCGGTGGAAGCTGGCCGGGGGGGAAGCGCAACACCCACTTGCGGCGACCATCGAGGACCTTGCCGTCAGGGCCGGTCTGTTGGCTGGCGTAGAAGGCCTCCGCTGAGCTGTTGCCATAGATCCCCAGCATCGCCCCCATGGCGCGGTAGGTGAGGTAATCGGGGCCGAGCTCCTGGCGGGTGCCGAAGAATCCCTTCGAACTGGTCTGGGCCAGGGCTTTGCTGCGCAGATTCGCAGCGGCTGTTGCCGCCCCGTCGCTGATGGCAGCGCGCAGTTTGGGATCCAGCCGCGCGGGATCAAAGGGCCGGCCGGGGCCGATGCCGATCCGCGAAAAGCGCTCCATCATCGCCCGCTCCGAGGGCACGGTGGGCATGAACGGCAACAGGACATTGAGATAGCCAATGAAGTCGATTCCTTCGGCTTTCACCGGATCCCAGGCAGGCCAGAGTGGTGGGGGAGCCGCCTTGGGGGGCCGGCTGCCGTTGAAGGCTGAGAGGGGGGTCAGCGTGTATTGGCTCTGCAGATTTTTCAAGGCAGGGATGTCGTCCTCTCCGTTCAATTGGGTGCGGGTGAGGGTGCCCACGAAGTCGGTTTCCGCCCGGAGCACCTTGGTGATTCCCTTGGGAACAGTGCCCTGCCAATGGGGGCCGACGAACAGATAGGTGCCCGCGTCGCGCCCGCTGGTGCGCACACCGGTGTAGGCAAAGTTGTGGGTGTAGAGGTCAAACCACTGGTTCACGTAGTAGCGGGGCGCCGGCACGGCGGGCAGCGACAGCACGATCGGTTCAGCCCGCAGATCGAGCCAGGCCCAGGAATAGGGCGTGTCATTGTTCGGCGTGACGATGTCGTTGTCGGCCGGGGTGGCGGAGCGGCTGTAGTGGCGGAATCGGTTCAAGCCGCCCACATAGCCGGGGAATGCCTTGTTCTGGGTCTGGTTCCAGAAGGTTTGGTAGCCCTGCAGGGGGGCATAGGCATACAGCCAGGCTTCCTCGGCGATCGCGCGCGCTTCCGCAGGCGTGGCGGTGGGCACAGCGGCAGCCGTTTCGGCCGGCGCGGCGGCGAGGGAAGAGAGCAGCCCTGGGGGGGGTTCCGCCATCGCGCCGCCAGCTCTGATGGCTGAGCACAGGGCGAGCCCGGCGAGGCATTGGGGCAGGCGCATGTGCATCTGTTTAGGGAAGTCAATCATGAGGGCATCTCAGGGCATCTCAG
>CAIVPT010000147.1 GCA_903907855.1 uncultured Synechococcaceae cyanobacterium
GGGCTGGTGCCGATCGTGGAGCCCGAGATCCTGATGGACGGCGACCACGACATCGCCACCACCGCCTCGGTGCAGGAATGGGTGCTGCGCACCGTCTACGAAGCCCTGGCCACCAACGGGGTGTTTCTGGAGGGCAGCCTGCTCAAGCCCTCGATGACCACCGCCGGCGCCTCCTCCTCCTATCGCCCCTCGCCCGACGAAGTGGGCGAGTTCACGGTGCGCACCCTCTGCCGCAGCGTGCCCGCCGCCGTTCCCGCCATCCTCTTCCTCTCCGGCGGCCTCGGGGAGGAGGACGCCAGCCTCTGCCTCAACGCCATCAACCAGGCTGCTGCCCAGGGCTTTGCCCCCTGGCACCTGGGCTTCTCCTTCGGGCGGGCGTTGCAGCACTCCTGCCTCAAGCACTGGGCTGGCCACGACGTGGCCGCCGGCCAGGAGGCCCTGCTGGCCCGCGCCCGCGCCAACGGCGCCGCCAGCCGCGGCGCCTACGAACCCGGCAGCGAACCCTCCGATGAGGCCAGCCTGTTCGTGGCCGATTACAGCTACTGAGGCCGGCCGCCACCCCCGATAGCCTGGCCCCATGCCCTCGCTCACCGCCATCCGCGAGCAGCGGCGTCAGGCCCGCCTCCTCGCCCTGCGCGAAGGGCTGGTCCCGATCCTGCGCGACCGCCCCGCTGCCAGTGTCTGGCTCTTTGGCTCCCTGGCCCGTGGCGATTGGGATGCCTTCTCCGATGTGGATCTGCTCGCGGTGGCTCCGGATCACGCCCAGGCCAGCGCCCTGGCCGACGACCTGCTCGCCGCCGGCCTCGCGGACGACGTGCTGGCCCTCGACGACAGCCGCTGGCAGCAGCTCCGCAGCGGTGATGATCCCTACTGGCGTGCCATCGGCCTGGACGCCATCCGCCTCGATCCGCCATGACCCCCCGCGTGGAGGCCTGGATGCGCCAGGTCCACAGCGATCTCGAGGTGGCGCGGCTCACCGCCGCCCAGGGCTATCACCCCCAGGCCTGCTACCACGCGGCCCAGGCTGCGGAGAAATCCCTGAAAGCCCTGCTCATCGGTGCTGGCATCACCCCTCCCTACAGCCATTCCCTGCCCCAGCTGATCGAGATGCTGCGCATCCTTGGCATCGACATCACCCCCCTCGATGACCTCCCCCTGCGCCAGCTCAGCCGCATGGGAACCGAAAGCCGCTACCCGCAGGACTCGGAGGCACCGGTCGACCGTTTCGATGCCAACGACAGCGCCCCGGCCCTGGCGATGGCCGAGGCCGTGGTGCAATTCGCGGCCGCTCGCTTGAAAGCCTGAAGGCTCACCGGTTCAGCGGCTCAGCGGCTCAGCGGCTCATCGCCAGCATCTTCTCAATCGGCACCAGGGCCCGCTGGCGAATCTCCTCGTCCAGCTCGATTTCGGGCGCCATCGTTTCCAGGCAATGCCACAACTTCTCCAGCGTGTTCAGGCGCATGTAGGGGCAGGTGTTGCAGCTGCAGGAATCGGCGCCCGGCACCTCCAGGAAGGTGCGATCCGGGCGGCGGCGGCGCA
>CAIVPT010000148.1 GCA_903907855.1 uncultured Synechococcaceae cyanobacterium
CACCCGGTTGATCACCTTCGGCAGGGCATCGGGATCCTCCAGGGAGAAGCCCGAGAGCAATTCCGACAGCAGATGCAGCGACCAGGGAACGCCCGTCATGCCACCGCCAGCGCCACCAGGGTCTGGTTGTGGAAGCCGCCGTAGGGGCACGGGCCGAGCAGGGCCTGGATCCGCGCCATCTCCCCATCCTCCGCCTGGGACTCCTCGAATGCCCCCGCAGCGCTCCCATCCGCGGATGCCAGGGCGGCGGCCCCCTCCTGCAGAACGGCCCGGCGGGCCACGCAGTCGAACAGCAACAGACCTTGGGGTGGTGCCCCGCCCAGGCCGTCGCAGGCGCCGCGGCACGCTTCCTCGGTGGCCGCCAGCACCGAACCAGCGTCCCCCTGCATCAGGTACGCCAGACCCCCCTGGGGCATCTCGGCGATGGTCAGCAGCGAGCGACTGGCCAGATCCGCCCCGGAGACAAAACGGATCTCGATGCGCCCGCGACGGCGCAGGCCCAGGGGCCGGGTGGTGGCGAAGCGGGCGAAGGCCTCCCCACCACGCCGCACCTCCGCTGGCGCCTTGAAGGCATCGAGGTACACATCCAATGCGGGCCGGTCGTCGAGGGTCGTGACCCGGTTGCCGCGGCTGCCGGTGACCAGCATCGGCGCCCCCATCGGCTCCCAGCAGTGGGAGACCCCGATTCCCAGGGGTGCGTCCGAGCTGATCGCCGCCGCCACCACCGCCTGCCGCAGCACCTGCGGCCCATGGATCTGGACCGTGCCCCGCATCGCCATGTCGTCGCCTGCACACCCGCCCACCAGCGGCACGTCTACCCCAGCCACGTCGTAGGCCCCGCGCACCACCTCCATCTGGTCGCCCCCCAGCCCATCGGCCAACAGCACAAGCACCGTGTGGCGGCGACGCTGCACCTCCCGCAGGCATCCTGCCGCCTGGCTGGCGGCGTGGCGCAGTCCGCTGCCGTCGGCATCCCCCCAACCGGTGGCCACGGAGATCCCCTCGCCCCCCAGGGCCCACAGCACCAGCCCGCCGATGCCGGAATGGCCCGGGGCCAGCTCGCCGGCGGTGGAGCAGCCGATGAGGAGGGCGGAGCCGATCCGCTCGTTGATCCGGGCGGCCAGCATCTCGAGCGGATGGCTGGGCGAGGCAAACAGCAGCACCAGCTTCGGGGCGCCCTTGTCCAGCACCGCCGCCAGGGCCTCCTCCACCGCCGCCGCCGGATCCCGTTGCGTGGAGTGCCCCACAGCCACCCAGCGCTGCCCAGCCTGGTGGTTGCCGGGTGGGCCGTTGGCTGGGGACTCGGCTGGGGATTCGGAGGAGAGAAGCGGCATGGGCGGTTTCGCTTTCGCAAATCGACCCAATATCTCCGAAGACCTTCACGCAGTCTGTTCAGCTTGGCTGTTCACCTGACAATCCGCCGCCGCGCCGCTAAATCCAGGGAGCCCCGCTCCGCCCCGGCATGATCCCCAGGAGCCTTCCCCGGCCTGCCCTGCGGACCGCCCTACGGCCCGGCCCGCCCCTGGCCTCGCTGCTTGCCGGCGCCGCCAGCGCCCTGTGCGCCCTGCTGGCCCCGGTGGGCGCCGCCCGCGCTGAAGTGCTCTATCAGCTGGAGAGCTTCTGCAGCCTCAACGGCACCGATGCGGTGCCCTGCCGCATCGAGGCGATCAACGCCCCGGAGTCCACCGAATACCGCCACTCCCTCGGGGGGCGGGAGGTGCGCTTCCGCGTCGTTGATGCCCCCACCACCCGCATCGAGCTGTGGGACGGCGAGCGCAACCGCTGGCGCTCGGCCCGCAACGCCTCGGCCTTCTTCGCCCTCAATGCCGTCTGCCTCGACGGCACCCGCTTCTGCGCCATCAACCCCAACTACCTCAACAGCATCCGCCAGGACCTGGGCCCTGCCGCCGATGGCCGCAGTGTGCTGGAGGTGCACTTCGGCGAGGACGGGCGGATTGATGCCAGCTGCTACGACGCCGGCTGCCCCGATCAGGGCCGGCTGCCCACGTCACCCTGAGCGCCCGATGCTCCATCTCGCCCTTGTGATCGGCGTGGGGCTGGGGGGTGTGCCCCTGCCCGCCGAGTCCCTCCCGTTCTCCCCGGTCCCCTTCTCCCTCCAGCCTTCCGCCCCCGTCACGCTGGTGGCCCGCGACCGCGGGGGGCGCGGCCACCAGCGCAGCGGCTTCGGCGGCGGCCACGCCAGCCTCGATCGCGGCAACCGGCGCCCCGACGGCGGTTGGAGTCGCCGGGTTGGCGATGGGGACCGGGCGCGCCGCCAGTTCGACCGCGCCCGCCGCGACATCGCCCGCCGCGACATCGATCGCCGCGACCTGGAGCGCCGCGGCCGCCGCTGGGCCAACGATGGCCTCGCCGACATCGATCGCGACCGCGTGCGGCGCAGCTTCGAGCGGGCCGACCGTCAGTGGGACCGGGCCCGTCGGGAGGTGCGCAACCTCGACCTCGACAACCTCGATCGGCGTGTCGATCGCGCCCGCCACTGGGATGACCACTGGCCCGGTTGGGTCCGCCCCGGCTGGGCCGTGGCCCGACCCTGGCGGACCGGCTGGTACGGCGACTGGAATCGACCGCCCTGGCGCTGGTGGGGGGGACGCTCGCTCGCCTGGGGCGTGACGAGCCTGGCCACCGCAGCGGCGATCAACGCCGCGGTGGACGACGCGATCGCCGCCAGCCGCCCCACCATCACGGTGGCCGATGCGGGGTACAGCCTCTTTGTGAACAGCGTCGCCCCGAGCGGGGAGGAGGAGGTGCGCTTCACCGCCGCCACCGGCGACACGCGCTTCGAGGCCCAGGCCGACTGCAGCAAGGGGGAACTGAACGGCCGCGAGCCCGCCAGTGCCGCCCAGGCGGAGCTGGTGAATGCGGCCTGCCAGGTGGCCTACGGCCGCTGAGGGCGGCCGCCGCGCAGCCGCAGGCCCGCCCCCAGCAGCGCCAGACCCAGCAACGGCAACTCCCCCCAGCGGGCATAGGGCGTCAGGGAAGTCCGCTGATAGAGGGTCATCACCGCGCTGGCGCTGCGACCGGCCGGCAGCCGTTCTCGCAGTTGGCCCCTGGCATCCACCACCAGGCTCGGACCGGTGTTGGCGGCGCTGACCAGCCAGCGCCCGCTCTCGATCGCCCGCAGCTGCGCCAGGGCCGCGAACTGGCCCTGCAGCAGGGCGGGATAGGGGTCGAGGTTGGCGCTCGCCAGCAGCCAACGGGCGCCGTGCCGGCTGGCACTGGCCAGGGCGCTGCCATCGGAGAGCTCGTAGCAGATCGCCACGCCCACCGGCCCCGCCGGCCGCTCCAGCAGCCGTGAGGCGGGCCCCGGCTCCACCCCGCCCACCGCCGAGAGGCCGCTCCAGCGCAGCAGCCCCGCCAGCGGCACCCATTCCCCCAGGGGCACCACCCGGTGCTTGTCGATCCAGCCCTGCGGCTCCTGGGCCCCAACCGCGAAGCGCAGGAGGCTGCTGCGCAGTTCATCCCCCTCCTGGCGGAAGCCGCCACTGAGCACCTCCACGGGCGCCGGCGCGGGCAGCCGCTGGCCGCTGCTCAGGGCCCCCTCCGGAAGGATGAGGCTGCTCACGGAGTCCGTCGCAGCCAGATGGGCCTGGGCCTGCCCGAGCTGGCGGAGCAGCCGCCGCTGTTCCTCGGCGCTGAACTTCTGGCGGGTGGGGATGGCCGGCTGCAGCACCAGGAGCCGCTCGCGCGGACCTTCCTCCCTCGCCGACGCCAGGGCCGCCATTCCGCCGAGGTGGCCCCCGAGCACCAGCAGCAGCGCCAGGGCCAGGGCGGCGCGCCGCCGGGCGGGGGCCACCACCGCCCGCCACAGGGCCCAGCCGATGGCCAGCTGCAGGGCGGCCACCAGGCCGGCCCCCCCCACGGCCGCCAGCCCCGCCAGGGGGCGGTCGGATGGCAGCGGGGCTGCCCCCAGCCCGATCCAGAAGAGCGGACCGCGCGCCAGGCCCACCTCCGCCAGCCCCCACAGGGTTGCCCCCAGCAAGGCGGTGGCGGGACGGGCCGCCTCAAGCCGCCGCATCAGCACCAGCCAGAGCAGCACCAGCAGCCCGCCGCAACTGCCCACCAGCAGCCAGACCAGCAGGCAGATGGGCAGGCTCAGCGGCCCGGGCACCCCGATCCAGTCGAGCGGATGCAACCACAGCAGCCAGCGATGGCTCGCCAACACCGCCGCCAGCCCCCAGAGGAAGGCGCCGGCCGCCGCCGGCCGGCCGGCCGTGGGCGGAGAACCGGCCAGGGCCCAGAGCCCGGCCAGCGCCGCCCAGAGCAGGGGCAGCCAGCCCAGAGGCGGCAGCGCCAGGCCCGCCGCCGTGCCGGCCGCCAGGGCCGCCGTCAGGGTGAGGGCCCCGCGCCGCTGACGGTCATTGCCCATGGCCGTGGTGCGCAGGACGCGCCACGCTGCCTCTGGTGACACGCAATCCCTCCCGACCATGGACCAGGGCAATCTGCTGCAGATGTTGCTGCTGCGCGGCCTCGGCACCACCTCCTTGGTGGCCGACCGCCTGCGGTATGTGAGCCAGGAGTGGGTGAGCAGCGGCCGCCTCGACCCCACCCACGCCTCAGCGCTGGTGGAAGACGTGATGCGCGCCCTGCGGGGCGATTCGCCGGAGGTGGAGCAGCAGGCCGAGCGCCAGCTGGAGCGCAACCGCGACCAGCTGCTGCAGGACCTCGGCCTCGCCCGCCAGCGGGAGCTCGATGAGCTGCGCGGTCGCCTCGACCGGCTGGAGCGGCAGATGCGCCAGGGCGGCGGCGGAGCGGGCCCCGCGGCCACGGGCCTCTCCGACACCGACTTCCCGCCGGACTGAGACGTCGGACTGAGACGTCGGAGTGAGTCGCCGGGCCCTGCCAGAATTCCGCCGTTCCGGTCCTGCCTCGATGCGCGAGATCCTGATCAGTTCGGCGGTCTGCGTGGCCTGCCTGCTGGTGGCCCTGGTCAGCCAGCTGGTGTCCCCCTCCACGGTGGTCGCCGCCGCCCCATCCCCATCCGCCGCCCCAGCCGCTGCCGTGGCTCCCGCCTTCGGCACCCAGACCGCGCTCGCGGGCACCCGTGCGGCGGCCCCTGCGGTGGCCCCGGCTATCGCCTCTCCGCTCGAGCTCGATCCCGACGAGTCCAACCCCACCCTTTTCACCATGGCCCCCGATAGCCCCGCCCCTGAAACCGATCTGGCGGCGGGTGCCGCCGCCCTCGGCGGCCCCTTGGAGGCCAGCCCCGAGCGGGTCACCGAGAGCGGCCTGCGCATCACCGATCTGGTGGTGGGGGAGGGGGCCGAGGCGGTGGCCGGTCAGGCGGTGGTGGTCAACTACCGGGGAACCCTTACCAATGGCCGCGAGTTCGACAGCAGCTACGGCCGGGGCCCGTTCCGCTTTCCCCTCGGCGCCGGTCGGGTGATCCGGGGCTGGGATGAGGGCGTGGCGGGGATGAAGGTGGGGGGCAAGCGCAAGCTCGTGATCCCTCCCGACCTCGGCTACGGCTCCCGCGGAGCCGGCGGGGTCATCCCTCCGGATGCCACCTTGATCTTTGAGGTGGAATTGCTGGAGGTGGGTGGCTGATCGGGGCCCATCCGGCCCGGAAGGCGATCGTTAGGATGCCGCCGCCGGGCCGACCCCCCACCGGTTCCCCCACCGCATAATTCGACGTTCCATGGCCTTCACGCTGCCCGAATTGCCCTTCGGCCCCTCCGAACTCGAGCCCCACATCACGGCCAACACCCTCGGGTTCCACCACGGCAAGCACCACGCCGCCTACGTCACCAACCTCAACAAGCTGATCGAAGGTACCGATCTCGACGGCAAGAGCCTGGAGGAGGTGATCCTGGCCTCCGCCGGCGACGCCAGCAAGGCCGGCATTTTCAACAACGCCGCCCAGGTCTGGAACCACACCTTCTACTGGCAGTCGATGAAACCGGCTGGCGGCGGCCAGCCCAGCGGCGCCCTGCTCGACAAGATCAACGCCGATTTCGGCAGCTTTGAAGCCTTCGTGGAGGCCTTCAAAACCGCCGGTGCCACCCAGTTCGGCAGTGGCTGGGCCTGGCTGGTGCTCGATAACGGCACCCTGAAGGTCACCAAGACCCCCAACGCCGATCTGCCCCTAGCCCATGGTCAGAAGGCTCTGCTCACCATGGATGTCTGGGAGCACGCCTACTACCTCGATTACCAGAACCGCCGGCCCGATTACATCAGCACCTTCCTCGACAAGCTGGTGAATTGGGACTTCGCTGCCGCCAATCTGGCCGCTGCCTGATGCGGGTCTGATCCCGGCCCGATCCGGCTCCCCTCGGGGTGAGGCTCCGTGCCTCGCCCCGTTTTCCCACACCAGCAGGCAGACCGTCTTCCCTTCCCCGCCTAGGCTGGGATCTGCTGCTGACGAGCCGCCTTGCCGATGGATCTGTTGGTTGATGTCCTGCTGCTGTTGGCGGCGGTGATGCTGTTTGATCGCAGCAACACCGACCGCGACGAAGTGTGGCAGCTCTGCCTGCGCATCCTGGCGGTGATGTCCGTGTTGTCCGTGATCACCAGCGACCGCGGCTTGCCGTTGGCCGTGCTGTTGCTGGGCTTCGCCCTCTGGCTCCCCGGCGCTGCCCGGGTGGAGCGGGCCCTTGATGCGGCTCTCCACAACCTGCCCGGGCGACGGGAGCCGCCGGCATGAACCACGACGGTCCGGATCTGATCGAGTTGATTTTCGTGGCCTTCGTGCTTGCAGGCATCTCTTACAGCCTCACGCACTAGGGCCAGCCCCTGGGAGAATCGCCTCCGGGGGGATCCACATGGCGTCGCCGTAGGAAAAGAAGCGGTAGCCAGAGGTGATCGCCTCCCCATACAGGTCAAGCAGGCGCCGCCGGCCGATCAAGGCGCTCACCAGCAGCAGCAGCGAGCTGCGCGGCAGGTGGAAATTTGTCAGCAGCCCCTGAACTTGGGTGAAGCGGAAGCCCGGCTGGATCACGAGGTTCACCGGTCCGGTGTGCGCCACCAGCTGGCCCCCGTTCCGTGCCGCCACCCCCTCCAGGCTGCGCACCGTGGTGGTGCCGATGGCGATCAGGCGGCCGCCGCGGTTCCGGCAGGCCTCCACGGCCGCCACCAGCTCCGGGCTCACCTCCACCCATTCGCTGTGCAGCTCCAGGCTGCGCAGATCCTCCTGTTCCACCGGCCGGAAGGTGCCCAGGCCCACGTGCAGCGTCACCGTGGCCAGACAGACGCCTCGCTCCTGCAGGGCGGCGAGCAGCGCATCGCTCAGGTGCAGGCCGGCGGTGGGGGCGGCCACTGCTCCGGGGCGCGCGGCGTAACGGGTCTGGTAGCGCTCGGCGTCGCTGGCGTCGTGGGCGTGGATATAGGGGGGTAGTGGGATGGCGCCGTAGCGCACCAGCAGGGGCTCCAGGCGGGCCGCGTCGAGGCAGTCGGCCGGGAAGGCGATGCGATGGCCGCCTGTCGCTGGATCGCGCTCCAGCACCTGCAGCGACAGCGGCGGTTCTCCGGCCGCCTCCACGGTGAGCCATTCGCCGGGGCGCAGCCGTTTGGCGGGACGGGCCAGGCAGAGCCAGTGGCCGGCTTCGCCGCAGGGTTCGAGCACGAGCACCTCCACCGCTCCGCCACTGGCCCGTCGCGCCGCCAGCCGGGCGCGCAACACGCGGGTGTCGTTGACCACCAGCAGGTCGCCGGCACGCAGTTCGTTCTGCAGATCCCACACCGTCAGGTGGCGGGCGTCGGTGGGGGCCCCGGGGGGCTCCACCGCCAGCAAGCGGGCGGCGTGGCGAGGCTCCACCGGCCGCTGGGCGATGCGCCCGTCGTCGAGCGGGAAGTCGTAGCTGGAGAGGCGCAGATCCGCTGGGTCGATCACGGCCGAGGCTCGCTCAGAGGGCGAGGCTCTCGGGGGCGGTTTCGATCAGCTCCGCCAGATCCTTGAGGAAGGCGGCGGCGTGGGTGCCGTAGATCACGCGGTGGTCGCAGGTGAGGTTCACCTGCATCTGGCGCTTCACCGAAATCGAGCCATCCTTGCCGGCCACCACGGTGGGACGCGACGCCGCCACCGCCAGGATCGCCCCGGTGCCCGGCGGCAGGATCGCATCGAAGCGATCGACGCCGAACATGCCCAGGTTGGAGAGGGTGAAAGTGCCGGTGCTGTACTCCTCCGGCTTGAGCTGCTTGCTGCGGGCCCGGCTCACGAGATCGGCCCAGCTGCGGGAGAGGGCGTAGAGGTCGGTGCGGTCGGCGTTGGCGAGCACCGGTGTGATCAGGCCCCCTTCCTCCATGGCCACGGCCACGGCCACGTTCACCGCTTGCGGATAGGCCATGGCATCACCGACGGTGGCGGCGTTGACCTGGGGATGGCGGGCCAGCACCACCCCCACCGCCTTGGCGAGCAGGGCCGTCATCGTGACCCCCTTCTCCTTCACTTTCTTGTAGAGGGCATCGAGGCGATCGGTGGTGATCGTGTAGCCCACCCGGAAGCAGGGCACCGCCAGGCTGGCGTTCATGTTGCGCACCACCGCCTGCTGCAGGGTGTTGAACGGCACCGTCTCGCCCGGGCGTCCGAAGGTCTGACCCTGGGGAGCCGCGGCCGTCGGGGCGCCCGCCGCCGCGGGGCCGGCCAGCACGGGAGCACTGCCCTCCGCCACCCGCGGCAGGGAAACGGCGCGGCCGGCGGCCTGTTCCACGTCTTCCGCCTGGATGCGGCCATTCGGACCGCTGCCCCGCAGGCCCGTCAACGCCACCCCGAGCTGGCTGGCCAGCTTGCGGGCGCGGGGGGTGGCCACGATGCGTCCGTCTGCGGAGGCGGACGCCGAGGCCACAGCGGCCACCGGTGCCGCGGGCACGGAGGCTGCAGGTGCTGCGGGAGCTGGTGCTGCAGGCGCCGGTGCGGCGGCCACCGGGGCCGGGGCCGCGGTCGGGGGAGCACTGACAGGGGCTGCCGCAGGAGCGGGGACGGCCGCCGCCGGGGCCGGCGCGGAGGCCTGAACCTCGGCAATCTCCGCCTCGCTCTCCACGATCAGGCCGATCGTTTCGCCCACGGGGGCCGTGCCACCGGCGGGCATGAGCACGGCGGCCAGAAAGCCCTCGTTGAACGACTCCACGTCCATGTCGGCCTTGTCGGACTCGACCACAAGCACCGACTCGCCGCGCTCCACCCGGTCACCCGGCTGCTTGAGCCACTCCACGATCTTGCCCTCCGTCATCGTGGAGCTGAGGGCGGGCATGAAGATTTCGTGGGTGGCCAAAGCTCCGGACGGCGAAGGGCGAATAGGGGGCTGACCGGCGTTAGCCCCGGATGCCAGCGAGCTTAGATCCGTGCCGCCAGGGGGCCGGCTCAGCCCCCCTCAATCGCTTCAATCACCCCATCGCGCACCAGAATCGCCACCTGCAGCTTCTCCACCAGGTTGTCGCCGACAGCCACCTCGCAGGTGCTCTCGATCTGGCCCTGGTCGACGATCTGATCCATCTCCAGCTCGCGCACCTGGCGCTGCTGTTCGAGCACCTGGCGCTTCTGCTCCTCGAATTCCGCCCGCTTCGCCCCCACCTGCTGCTGCACGGAGCCCACCTGCTCCTGCACCCGCGGATCGAGGGGGTTGGCGCTCTGGCGGCGGATCTCCTCGATCACCCGCTGGCCCTCCTGCTCGAGCTGGGCCAGCTGCTGATCCAGGTTGCTGACGGCGTTGCTGAGCTCCCGCTCGGCATCCTCCTTCCAGCGGGGGGTGACCACGGCGCGCACCGTGATCGTGCGCTTGATCGTGAGGCTGCCTGTCATGGAACGGAAAGGGCAACGCCCAGGCTGTCAGGGGCAGGCGCTTCGGTCAACCGTTGCCGTAGAGGGCGGCCACTGGGCCGCTGTCGCGGACGAGGATCGCGTCGCGGCGCAGTTTCAGCGTTTGGGTGAGCAGGCCGTTCTCGAGGGTGAAGGCCTCCACCAACGCCACTCCCCCCAGCCGTTCGTCGGGCCGTGAGCCGGCGCGCTCCGCCAGCAGCCGATTGAACTCCCGCGTCAGGGCCCGCAGCAGGGCCGGATCAGCGGGCGCCCCCGGTGCGGGGGCCGGGAAGCCGCCGGTACCGGCGAAGGCGGCCAGCGCCTCGGCCCGGGGCACCAGCAGGAGTCCCAGCTGCTTGCGGTCCTGCCCGATCACCATCAGCTGCTCCACCAGCGGGCTGGCGGCCAGCGCATCCTCCAGCGGGCCCGGCTCGATGTTCTCGCCGCTGCTGAGCACGATCGTGTCTTTGGCACGGCCGGTGAGCACCAGGGTGCCGTCGGCGAGCAGGAGCCCCAGGTCGCCGGTGTCGAACCAGCCGTCTGCATCCAGCACCTTGGCGGTGGCCTCCGGCTTGCCGTGGTAGCCCCCCATCACCTGGGGACCCCGGGCCAGCACCAGCCCCCGCTCGCCGATGGCGCGGGGGGCGCGGCTCTCCGGATCCACGATCCGCAGCTCCGTTTCCGCCACCGGCTGGCCGGCGCTGCCGCGGCGGTTGCACCAGGGCCGACGGCAGGTGAGCACCGGGCTGGTCTCCGTGAGGCCATAGCCCACCAGCAGTTCGATGCCGATCGCCTCAAAGAAGCTGTCGACATGCAGCGCCAGGGCGCCGCCGCCGCTGATCGCCGTGTGCAGAGCACCGCCGCTGAGCTGGTGGCGCACCTTCGGCCAGAGGGCGGCGCTTGCCAGCCGGTGCAGGGGCCAGCGCCCGGCCGCCCCCAGGGCCGCCCTCAGCCGGGCGGGCAGCGGTTCCGGGCGCAGGGTGAGGTCGAGGGCGGTGCGCCGGCAGCGGTGATACGCCTGGCTGATGGCCAGGGCGCTACGCAGCAGACGCTGCCGCCCCGCCGGCATCTCCTTGAGCGCATCCTCGAAGCCGGCCAGCAGGGCCTCCCACAGGCGCGGCACGCTGATCAGGTACTGCGGCCGCACCTGCTGCAGGTCCCCCCGCAGGCGCTTGAGGGTTGTGTAGGTCTGTGTGCAGCCGCAGGAGAGCAGGAAGTACTCGGCACTGCGCTCATAGGAATGCCAGATCGGCAACACGCTCAGCACCCGCTCGCCGGGGCTGGGGGCGACGGCCACCCCCAGGCTGCGCACCTGGTGCAGCAGGTTGGCGTGGGTCAGGGGCACGCCCTTCGGCTGGCCGGTGGTGCCGGAGGTGTACAGCAACGTCGCCAGCCGGCCGCTGCCCCCCCCTGCCGCCGCCGCCGCCGGAGCGTTGGCGCCCCGCTCCTGCAGCTGCTCCCAGCTCAGGCAAACCAGCCCCGCCGGCTGGGGTGCCTCCCCCTCCAACACCACGAGGAACCGCAGCGCCGCCAGGGCCTCTGGATCGAGCTCCAACCGTGTGAACAGCTCCGCCGACTCCACCACCAGCGCCACGGCGCCCGAGTCGGAGAGGATGTAGCGCAGCTCCTCCACGGGGGCGGCCCCACCGCGCACGGCATCGGCGGCGCCGGTCCGCAGGATGCCCTGGTCGGCCTGCAGCCAGCGCGGGCCATTCTCGGCAAACAGGGCCACCACCTCCCCGGGTCTGAGGCCGAGGTCGGCGAAGGCTGCCGCCGCCCGCTCGATCGCCTGATGGAGCTCCCGATAGCTGAGACGCTGCGGTGGCCGGGCGTGGGGGGCATCGAGGGCGAGCCGATCACCGTGCTGGCGGGCCAGCTCCGGCCACAGCCCCTCCAGGCCGTCGAGGTCACTCCAGTCGTGGCGCTGGGCGAGGGCCTCTCGGTCGCGATCACTGCCATTCCAGTGGATCTCGGCAACAGGCATGGCGGGCTGGGGAGGAATCGCTGGGGCCAATGGTTACCACCCTTCCAGCCGTTCTGCCGGTTCCGCCGGGCGCAGGGCCAGATGGAAGCGATCGGCCAAGGCCTGCCGCAGCAGGGGGCGCACCGCCGCCACGGCCAACCCCGGGTGCCAGTCCACCAACCGGCCCACCGGCCGGTCGGCAATGCCGCAGGGCACGATCGCCCCGAAGCCATCGAGCGGGCAGTCGACGTTGAGGGCCAGGCCGTGGAGAGAGATCCAGCGCTTCGCCCCCACCCCGATCGCCGCCACCTTGCGCCCCTCCAGCCACACACCCGTGCGCCCGGGCCAGCGCTCGCCCTGCAGCCCCAGGGCCATGAGCACGTCGAGCACCGCCCCCTCCAGCTCCCGCAGGTAGTGGTGCAGATCGGCCCCGCGCGGTCGCAGGTCAAGCACCGGATAGGCCACCAACTGGCCGGGGAGGTGGTGGGTCACCTCGCCACCGCGGTCGATGCGGAACAGGGGGTGGGGGGGCTGGTCGGGATCGAAGCGCAGAAAGGCCGGATCAGCTCCCCGCCCCAGGGTGTAGCAGGCCTCATGCTCCAGCAGCAGCAACGCCTCGGCGGCCTCGGCCGTTGCGCCATCGCAGCGCGCCAGCAGCCGGGCCTGCAGCTGGCGCTGCCACTGCCAGGCACGGGCGAACGGCACCGGGGCCGGTGGTTCAAAAAGAATTGCGGAGCTGCGGCTGGCCATGGGCATCGCTCTCTAGCTTGAAGCCAGATCCCCGCGGTGAGGTTTGATGAAACTGGTGATCCACGGCCGCAATCTCGAAGTCACGCCAGCAATCCGCGACTACACAGAAACCAAGCTCAGCCGCGCCATCAGCAACTTCGGGGACATGGTCCGCGAAGCGGACGTGCATCTGTCGGTGGCCCGCAATCCCCGTGTGCCCCAGCAGATCGCTGAGGTCACGATGTATGCCAATGGCACGGTGATCCGCGCCCAGGAGCGCAGCGAAAACCTTTACGCCAGCATCGATCTGGTGGCCAGCAAGCTCAGCCGCCAGCTCAATCGCTACAAGGAGCGTGTGCACGAGCGCAGCCACGGTCCGGTCCATCGCTCCGCCCGTGATGAGGAGGCCGGCGCGGTCGCCCTGCCGCCGCCCGGCAGCAGCCTCACCGACGGCAAGGAGCCGGGCGTTCCCCATCCCGGCGTGCGGCGCAAGTATTTCGCCATGCCGCCGATGAGCCTCGATGAGGCCCTGCACCAGCTGGAGCTGATCGATCACGATTTCTTCGTCTTCCGCAACGCGGACGGCGGCCAGATCCAGGTGGTCTACCGCCGGAACCACGGCGGTTTCGGCGTGATCCAACCCCGGGAGTGAGCCAAGCCCCCGCCGACCTGGCCCCCCTCATCGACCACGCCCTGCTCGATCCCCACCACGGGATCGACGCCTTGGTGCGCTGCTGTGAGGAGGCGCGCCATTTCGGCTTCGCCGGCGTGTGCGTGGCCTCCCGCTGGGTGGCGGCGGCACGGGAGCGGTTGCCTGTGGGGGGTGCGGTGCGGCTGGTGTCGGTGGTGGGCTTTCCGTTTGGGGCTGTGCCGGCGGCGGTGAAGCGGGCCGAAGCCGAGGCTGCGGCCGCCGCTGGCGCCGACGAATTCGATGTGGTGCCCGACTTCGGCGCCCTCGCCGACCGGCAGAGCGCCGCGCTGCTCGACGACCTCTCGGCGATCACCGATCTGGGCCTGCCGGTGAAGGTGATCCTGGAGGTGGGGCGCCTCGATCCGGAGGCCCTGGCGCTGCTGGTGGAGGTGAGCATCGACGCCGGCGCCCGTTTCCTCAAGACCGGCAGCGGGTTTGGTGGGGCGGTGACGCCCGCCCAGGTGGAGCGGCTGCGCGCCCTGGCCCGGGGCCGGGCGGCGATCAAGGCGTCGGGGGGGATCCGGGAGCTGGAGCCGGCTCTGGCCCTGGTGGAGGCCGGTGCGGTGCGCCTGGGCACCAGCCGGGGGGTGTCGCTGATGGAGGCGTTGCGCCGCGGCCCCTCCCCGGCGCCCGAGGCCCCCGCCCCGGGCGGCCCCTGAGGCTCCCCGGTGTCTGAGCGGCGCCTGGAGGGGTTGGTGCTGGCCAGCCGGCCCCTGGGGGAGAACGACCGGCTGCTCTCGTTGCTCACCCGCGAGGAGGGGCTGGTGCGCCTGGCCGCGCCCGGCGCGCGCCGACCCCGCAGCAGCCTGGCGGCGGCGGCGCCCCTGGCCCACCTGCAGGTGCAGGTGGGGGGCCGCAGCGGGCTGCGGCGCGTGCGCCAGATGCGGCTTGTGCGCACCTACGGAGCCCTGGCCGCGCGGTTGGAAACGCTGGCGGCTGCCCAGGCCCTTGCGGAGCTGTGCCTGGCCCTGGCCCCGGAGGAGTTGCCCGCGCCGGAGATGCTGGCGGATCTCCTGCTGCAGCTCGGCCGCCTGCAGTCCCTGGCCTGCCCGCCGGCCCCCCCCGCGGCCGATGGCCCGGAGCGGCGACGTCCGGCGGCGGAGGCGGATCCGGAGGCCCTGGCCTGTGCCGTGCTTGGGGCGGTGCACCTCCTGGCCCTGGGGGGCTATGCCCTGCCCCTCCAGCTCTGCGCCCGCAGCGGAGCGCCCCTCGACCCTCCCCTGGGCAACTGGGACTGGCGCTGCAGCCTGCTGCCGGCGGAAGGGTTGGTGATCGGGGCCGTCCCTGGCGCCCGCATGCTGCTGAACGCCTCCGAGCTGGCCCTGCTGCAGCGCCTCACCCGGCCGGCGCCGCCCCGCCGCCGGGATGGCGCCCTGATGGGCCCGCCGGCGGCCTGGCTGCGGCTGCTGGCGGTGGTGGAGCAGTGGTGCCGCGAGCACCTCACCCGCGCTCCCCGCGCCTTCCGGCTGCTGCGCGTCGGCTTCGAGCCAGAGCCGCCGCCCCGCTGATCGGGCCGGCGCCGTTTCAGACTGCCGGCAAGCCCGCACACGCCCATGCCCCCCCACCGACTGGCCCGCCTCCGGTTGCTCCAGCGATGAGTCCTTCCGCTGGTGCGCCGCCGGAGAGCCCGCCGCCGGCCACGCCGGAATCGGGCCTGGCCGCTGTTCTGGGGCTGCCAGGCTTCCGGCGCCTCTGGCTCGGCCAGATCTTCTCCCAGCTGGCCGACAAGTTTTACATCGTGCTGATGGTCTTCCTCATCGCCCAGTACTGGGTGGGGGACAACCACAGCGCCGATCCGGCCCTGGTGGACGCGGCCGCGGCCATGCGGATCGACCTGGAGACCCGGGCCCAGGTGATCACCCTCATGGCCACCGGCATCTACGTGGCCAATACGATCCCGGCGATCCTGCTGGGGACCGTGGCGGGGGTGTGGGCCGATCGCTGGCCCAAGCGCAACGTGATGGTGGCCTCCAACGCGCTGCGGGCCGTTTTGCTGCTGCTCGCCCCTCTCTCGTTGCTGCCGGGGCCCGTATGGCTTGGCCTCAGCTGGGGCTACTGGGCCCTGGTGGCGATGACCTTCCTGGAGTCGGTGCTCACCCAGTTCTTTGCCCCCGCGGAGCAGGCGGCGATTCCCCTGCTGGTGCCCTCCCACCGGCTCCTGGCGGCGAACTCCCTGTACCAGGCCACCAGCATGGGGGCCACGATCGTCGGTTTTGCCCTGGGGGATCCGGTGCTGCGCTTGCTCCGTTCAGGGCTGGCCCGGCTCGGGTTGCCGGGGGGCGAATTCGTGCTCCTGCCCATTTGTTACGGCATGGCCGCGCTGATGATCGCCGGGATCGTGCTCAAGGAGCCGGTTCGACCCGTCCGTACCGTTTCGGTGTGGGAGGAGATCGGCGAGGGGCTGCAGGTGCTCAAGGAGCGCCGCAGCGTCCGCGGCGCCATGCTCCAGCTGGTGCTGCTGTACAGCCTGCTGGCGGCCCTGTACGTGCTCTCGATCAACCTGGCGGCCACCATCGATTCGCTCGGCCCCACCCGCTTCGGGGTGCTGCTCGCCCTCAGCGGCCTCGGGCTGGCCCTGGGGGCCCTGGCGATGGCCCAGATCGGCGAACGCTTCAACCGCCGCATCCTCGGTGCCTCCGGCCTGGGACTGGTGGCCTTCTGCCTGGCGCTGTTGGCCCAGGTGCGGGGCCACCTGCTGCCCACCCTCGTGCTCTGCGCCCTGCTGGGGGTCGGCGCCGCCCTGCTGGCCATCCCCGCCCAGACCACCATTCAGGAGGACACGCCCGAGGATCAACGGGGCAAGGTGTTCGGGCTGCAGAACAACCTGATCAACATCGCCCTCAGCCTGCCGTTGGTGCTGGCCGGAGCCCTGGTCAGCCGCTACGGGTTGCTGCCGGTGCTCTGGGGCCTGGCAGCCATCTCTTTGATCGCCGCGTTGATCGAGCAGCCCTGGCGTCGCTGCTAACTTGCCCTGTCGGATGCGACTGCACCGTGGCTCACGTGGCCTGGCTGGGCAAGAAGTCGCCCTTCTGCGGCAACGTCACCTATGGCCTGAGCACCACCGAGGCGCTCCGCCAGCGCGGCCACGCCGTGAGCTTCATCCACTTCGACACCCCCGCGACCGGCCTCGGGCTGCTGGAGCCCGCCCGCCAGGAGCCGCTCCGGTCGCCTGCCGAGCTGGAGGCTGCCCGGGGGAGCGACCCGGATGTGGCGCTCTCCTACCTGGTGAAATCGCAGGTGTACACCATTCCCTCCCCCGGAGCCCAGCGGGAGTTGCGGGAATCCCTGGAGCGGCTGCGGCCCGATCTGGTGCACGCCAGCCTCACCCTCTCCCCCCTCGATTTCCGCCTCCCCGATCTCTGCCAGCAGCTCGGCCTGCCCCTGGTGGCCACCTTCCACCCAGCATTCGATGCCGGTCTGCGCAACCTGGCCGCGGGCACCCAGCAGCTCACGTACCAGCTCTACGCCCCCTCCCTGGCCCGCTACGACCGGGTGATCGTCTTCTCCGATCTGCAGGCGGGGATGCTTGAGCGGCTCGGCGTGCGGCCGGAGCGGATCGCCGTGATCCCCAACGGCGTTGATGAGCAGGTGTGGCGCCCGTGTGGGGTGGTGCCCTCGGCCGATTACCTGGAGCTGGCGGCCCGTTTCGCCGGCCGGCGGGTGTTTCTCTACATGGGTCGCATCACCACCGAGAAGAACGTGGAGGCGCTGCTGCGGGCCTGGCGGCTGGCGCGTCCGGAGGGTTGCGTGCTGGTGATCGTGGGCGACGGTCCGCTGCGGGGACTGCTGCAGAACAACGCCGAGCCGGATGTGGTGTGGTGGGGGATCGAGAGGAGCCTCGAGCGTCGGGTCGCCCTGCTGCAGCTGGCGGAGGTTTTTCTGCTTCCCTCCCTCGTGGAGGGGCTTTCCCTGGCGTTGCTGGAGGCGATGGCCTCCGGTACGGCCTGCGTCGCCACCGACGCCGGGGCCGACGGCCAGGTGCTGGAGGGGGGGGCAGGGATCGTGATCCGCACCCAGGGGGTCACCACCCAGCTGCGCACCTTGCTGCCGGTGCTCCACGACCAGCCGGTGCTCACCGCCGAGCTGGGGCGGCGCGCGCGTCTGCGGGTGCAGGAGCGCTACACGCTGCGATGCAACATCGATGCCCTTGAGCGTCTGTATGGGGAGGTGATGCACCAGCCGGTGGCCGCCTGAGAGCCGCGCCCGTCGCCCATTCGTTCTTGCCGGCCCGGTGGCGGCGTCCTCAGTAGCGCTCCGGCACAGGATCCCGCCAGGTGATGCGTACACCGGCTGCCCGCAGGGCCGCGGCCCTCTGCTCCAGGCGCTCGCGGTCGAGCCGCCACAGGCGGTAAAGGCCGGATTGGGCCAGGGTCTGGGGCTCCAGGCCCCGCCAGAAGGGCAGGGCGGCGGTGCCCTGGTCGATCACCACCAGCACCGTGGGCCTCTGCGCCGCCGGGCTCCCCCGCTGGCCCACCCGGCTTTCGCCCGAGAGCCGGTCCGCCAGGTTCACCAGGCCCAGCGGCTCGTTGCCCTCGTAGATCACCACCCGGCGGCTGTAGTAATGCAGCGAGGGCTTGAGGATCCCCACCATCGCCAGGCTCTCCCCGGGGCGCAGCTCGCCGGCCGCGGCCGCCGCCATCGTGCGCACCGGCAGGCCGCGCAGCCGGTCCCCCAGGCTCCAGGAGGGAAGGAGGGCCAGGGCCACGAACGCCACCAGGGGGAACTGCAGGGCCACCAGCCAGGCGCCGCTGGCCCTTGGCCGGTTGCCCAGGGGTAGCAGGCCGAGCAGGGCCGCCAGCAGGAAGCAGGCCGCCGCGATCGGCAGACGACCTGACGCCAGCAGCTCGGCGGGCAGGGTGGGCATCTCCGGGTCTTGGATGCGGGGCACCCACAGGGGCGCGGCCAGGAAGACGGCCCCCAGCAGCAGGGTGAGCCCCCCGGTGAGGGCGCGGGCCAGGCTGGCCGCCCGGTCGGGCGGATGGCTGCGGGCCGCCAGGGCGATCAGCAGGCCCGCGGCGGGGGTGGCCGGCAGCCAGTAGCTCGGCAGCTTGGTGGCGGCGGCCGTGAAGAACAGAAACACCGCCAGCAGCCAACAGGCGGCGAAGCGGCCCAGGGAGTCGGGGGGCGCCAGCGGCAGGACCGGCCGCCGCAGATGGGGACGCACCCGCCCGATCGAGCGGGCCAGACCGAGCAGCAGCAGCGGTGTGGCCGGAAGCGCCGCCACCAGGAGCACGGGCACGAAATACCACCAAGGCTGCAGGTGCCGGTTCACCACCGAGGTGAAGCGCTGCAGGTTGTGGTAGCCGAAGAACGAGTCCCAGAACGGCTGGCCCTCCCGCACCAGGGCCAGGGCGTACCAGGGGAGGGCCAGCGCTGCAGTGAGTCCCAGGCCGGCGACGGGGCGCAGGCGGGCCATCAGGGAGCGCCAGTCGGCCTGCAGCCAGGCGAACAGCGCAAGGCCCAGCCCCAGCAACACCACCGCCACCGGCCCCTTGGCCAACACCGCCAGGGCGAGCACCACCCAGCCATGCCACCAATCGCCCGCCGGCGCCGCCGGGCCGGCGGCGTAGCGGCGCCAGGACAGCAGCAAGCTCACCGCCACCAGGCCGCTGAACAGGGCATCGCTCACCGGTATGCGCCCCCACAGCAGCACGAGGGGGGAGAGGGCGAAGGCAAGGGCTGCCCCCAGGGCCGAGGGCCAGCGCGGCCCCAGGCCGGCGCCTTCCCGGCCCAGGGGCCAGCGCATCACCGTGTCGGCCAGCACGAGCATCACCAGCACCGTGCTCAGGGCGGAGGGCAGGCCTGCGGCCCAGGTGCCCAGAGGATTCCAGCGGGCCTGGCCGGGAAGGGCGTAGAGCAGCCCCATCAGCCAGTACACCAGCGGGGGCTTGTCGTAGCGAGGCAGTCCGTTCACCTGGGGGATCAACCAGTCGCCGCTCTCGGCCATCGCCCGGGCCGAGGCCGCGAATAAGGGCGGGGTCTCGTCCACCAGTCCGTCAAGGCCGAGCCGCCACACAAACAGCCCCAGGCCGAGCAGCAGGGTGATCAGCAGCACCCGCCCGCGCGCGTTCATCCGGCCGCCTCCGCTTCCGCCGCCATCCGGCCCCGCCCCCAGAGCACCTCGCGCCGGTTGATCAGCAGCACCGACGCCAGGGCCAGGGCCACCCCCAACCACTGCAGCGGTCGCAGCCGCTCGGCGAGCAGCAGCTGGCCGCACAGCAGGGCGAACACGGGCGTGAGAAAGGTCAGCGAGGTGAAGCCGGTGAGGTCGCCGCTGCTGGCGAACCAGAAGAACAACCCGTAGGCCACCGCGCTCCCGAACAGGGAGGCGTAGGCCATCAGGGCCCAGTCACCGCCGCTCCAGTGAGGGGCGAAGGGGGGGGCGCTCGGGTCCAGCAGGGGTGCCAACAGCGTGGCCGCCAGCAGGGGCAGGCCGCCGATCACCATGTGCCAGCCCGTGACCATCAGGGGATCGCTGTGGCGGCTGGCGAAGCGGCAGAGCACGGTGCCCAGCGCCATCGCCGCGGCCGCCCCCAGCATCCACAGCTCCCCATGGCTCCAGGCGAGTGGCTCCACCACGGCGGGCCCCTGCAGCCACCAATGGCGCAGCAGCTGCGCCGGCAGCCCCAGGCAGAGGATCCCCGCCAGCCCCAGCAGCAGCCCCACCCATCCCACCGGATTGATCGCCTCCCCGAAGAGGGTGCGGGCCAGCAGGGCCACCAACAGGGGCTGGGAATCGATCAGCACCGAGCCGAGGCCGGCGCCGGTCTGGAGCAGTCCGCGGGCCAGCAACCCCTGGAACAGGGCCCCATCGACCAGGGCGAACAGCAGCAGCCAGGCGCGGTCGCGCGGATCGATGGCCGCCGGACGTCGCAGGGCGACCGCCACCACCAGCAGCACCAGGCCCGCCGGCACCAGCCGCAGGCTGGCCACCAGCAGCGGCGATCCCCCATCAAGCAGGGGGCGCATGGCCGCCATCGCCGTGCCCCACAGGGCGAAGGGCAGGAGCATCAGGGGCCAGCGCAGGGCCTGGGGCATCGGCGTGGCCAGATCGGTCTCTCTTTTTAAGATCCGGTCAATCCATTCACGCACCTGTAGCTGATGCCCTGGCCCTGGCGTCGAAAGAGTCGCCACTCTCTGGCGCGCCTTGTTGTGGAGGGTCCGATCGCCGGCCCCACCCGCACCCGCGTCCTGAAGGCACTCGAGCAGGTGGCCCAGCGGGAGTGCCCGGCCCTGCTGCTGCGCATCGACAGCCCGGGCGGCACCGTGGGCGACAGCCAGGAGATCCACGCCGCCATTCGCCGCTTGCGCGAGAAGGGCTGCCGGGTGGTGGCCAGCTTCGGCAATATCTCCGCCTCCGGGGGCGTCTACATCGGGGTGGCGGCCGAAAAGATCGTCGCCAACCCCGGCACGATCACCGGTTCGATCGGGGTGATCCTCCGCGGCAACGATCTCTCCCGCCTGCTGGAGCGGATCGGCATCCGCTTCGAGACCGTCAAGAGCGGCCTGTACAAAGACATCCTCTCGCCCGACCGCGCCCTCACGGAGGCCGAGCGGGCGTTGCTGCAGGAGCTGATCGATTCCAGCTACGGCCAGTTCGTGACGGCGGTGGCGGAAGGGCGTGGCCTCGACGAGGGGGCGGTGCGCGCCTTCGCCGATGGCCGGGTGTTCACCGGCGCCCAGGCCCTGGCCCTGGGGCTGGTGGACGAGCTGGGGGATGAGGAGGCCGCCCGACGACTGGCGGCTTCGCTGGCGGGGCTCGACCCGGAGAAAACCAGGTTGGTGACCTTCGGCCGCCCCCCCCAGCGCTTCGCCCGCCTGCTGCCCGGTCGCAACCTGCTGGGGCGCCTGCATGAGGCCCTGAGCCTGGAGCTCGCCTGGAGCGGCCAGCCCCTCTGGCTGTGGCGCCCATGAGCGAACCCATGCAGCTGCGGGCCCTGCGCGGCGCCACCACCGCCAGTGCCAACACCGTGGAGGCGATCGGCGAGGCGGTGGCCGAACTGATCGACGCCCTGGTGCTTCACAACCACCTGGAGGGGGAGCGGGTGCTCTCGGTCACGTTTTCGGTGACCGCCGACCTGGATGCCTGTTTCCCCGCGGCGATCGCCCGGCGCCGCGATGGGTGGGGGGCGGTGGCCCTGCTCGACTGCCAGCAGATGGCGGTGGCGGGGGATCTGCCGCGTTGCATCCGGCTGCTGGCCCACGCCTGGCTGGAGGCCCATCAGAGCGTGGTCCATCCCTACCTGCGCGGCGCCGCCGCCCTGCGTCCCGATCGGGCCCGCCCGATCGGGATGACCGGCCTGGAGCCCCCTGCCCCCCCCGCCGCCGGGTCCGGCCGGTGATCCGGCCGGCCACCGACCCCTTGGGGATCCCCTGGGCCTTCTGAGAATCCAGGAACTCCTCCCCGGCATCCCATGCCCCCCCTCATGCGTCCTCGGGCCGTTGCCACGGTCCTCGGAACCGCTGCCTGCCTCGCCGGCGTCTCCCTCGCCAGCGTCTGCCTGTCCACCGCCAGCCCGGAGCCCGCCCGGGCCCAGGGCACCCCCGGCCTGCTGGAGTTCCGCTGGGACAACGACAAGAACTATCGCAAGCTCTATTTCTTCATGACGGAAACGGCCCGTCTGAAGCGGTCGGAGTATTACCTGATTCTGCGACCCAAGGATCGCAAGACCGCCATCCTCAAGCTGAGCGTCACCATCCCCAGCTATTTCGACACCGAGATCAAGGCCAAGAATGTCAAGCTCTGTGAGATGAGCGAGGGCGGCATGCTGGCCCGCACCCGTTGCAAGAGCACGATTCCGGCCACCATCGAGGTGGCCGCCAACGGCAAGGCGATCGAGATCTTCCCGGAGCGCCCCATCTCCGACAAAGGCACGATCGGGGTGTACATGAACATCTTCAACCCCTTCAATGCCGGCATGTATCAGTTCAATGCCCTCGCCCAGGCCCCCGGTGACATTCCCGTTTCCGGTGTGCTGGGCAGCTGGCTGATCCAGATCGATCCCAACTGATCCAGACCGATCCCATCGGATTCCAAGGGGCCAACAGAGCCTCCGGCCGCGGGGCCAACGGAGCTTCCGGCCGCTCCTGCCCCCCTCCGTAGGGAGAGCCAGCCACCCCGACTGATAGGGTGGCAAACCGTCAGAAACGCAGGAACGGACAGGCTGTTATGACCAAGCGCACCCTGGAAGGCACCAGTCGCAAGCGCAAGCGTGTGTCCGGATTTCGGGTGCGAATGCGCACCCACACCGGCCGTCGCCTGATCCGCGCCCGCCGCCGTCGCGGCCGCTCCCGGCTGGCGGTCTGAGCCCCTGCCCCGTGGTCCTGCCCCAGCGCCATCGGCTACGGGGGCGCCGAGTTTTTGAGCGTCTCCATCGCCGCGCCCGTCGCCTGCATGGCACGGCCCTGGTGCTGCGGGTGCTCCCCGCCTCTGCCGAGCTGCTCTCCCCGCCCGACCGCGCCGCCGCCCCTTCGCCTTGGCGCTGTGGGGTTGTGGTGAGCGGCAAGGTCAGTCGCCGGGCGGTGGTTCGTAACCGCCTGCGCCGCAGCATTCACAACCACCTGTTGGCCCATCCTCCCCAGGTGGCCGAACCGCTCTGGCTGCTCCTGAGCCTCCGGCCGGGATGCGCTGAGCTGCCCGCGGACGTCCTGCTGGGAGAATGCAGCGATCTGTTGCGCCGGGCAGGCCTTCTCCCATGACCGAATCCGTGAGCCCGTCCACCAAGGGGTCGATCCAGGAAACCGTTTTCTACGAAGGTGGCCCCGCCCGCGGCGATCTCATCGTGGGAGTGGTCCTGGCGATCACGATCCTCGGTTTGCCCCTGGCGGTGGCTTCCTTCGTGCGGGCTCTATGGCTCCGCTACCGCATCACCAGCCGGCGCATTGAGGTGAACGGCGGCTGGCTTGGCCGCGACCGCACCCAGGTGGTGTACTCCCAGATCCGCGAGGTGCGCTCGGTGCCCCGCGCCTTCGGCGCCTGGGGCGACATGGTGCTCGTGCTCTCCGACGGCAGCCGGCTGGAGATGCGTTCGGTGCCCAATTTCCGGGCCGTGGAGGCCTGGATCGAGGAGCACCGCCAGGGCCGCAGCGGTGGCAAGGGCGCCGCGACCACCGGCTCTTCCCGCTCCTCCCAAGGCTTTGCCCCTGAAGAGCGCGCCAGCGCCTGATCCGCAGTCCGGCATCCCGCCCGTCGCCGGCCACGGCTCTCGGGCACAGTGGGTGCCGGTTCCCACCCCCTCCCCCCAGAATCCGCGCCGTGATCGGCTACATCTCCGACAACCTGCTGCTCCCGATCCTCGACTTCTTCTACGGATTGGTGCCCAGCTACGGGCTGGCGATCGTCGCCCTCACGCTGGTGATCCGCCTGGCCCTCTATCCCCTCAGCGCCGGCTCGATCCGCAGCGCCCGGCGCATGCGCATCGCCCAGCCGGTGATGCAGGAGCGCCAGGCGGAGATCCGCAGCAAGTACGCCAGCAACCCCCAGAAGCAGCAGGAAGAGCTGGGCAAGTTGATGAAGGAGTTCGGCAGCCCCCTGTCGGGCTGCCTGCCCCTGCTGGTGCAGATGCCCATCCTCTTCGCCCTGTTCGCCACGCTGCGGGGCAGCCCGTTCGCGGACGTGCCCTACACCTTCAACGTCAAGGTGCTGCCGGCCGACCAGATCGCCACGGTGGAGCCCAAGCCGTTCAACACCCCCAGCCACTCGATCTTCGTCACCGCCACCAATCACGTGCCGGTGATCGGCACCCTGGAGCAGGGCACCCGCCTTGGCGTGGGCGACCAGCAGCAGGCTTCGCTCCATACCCGCAGCGGTGACAGCTTCGCCAGCGTGCTGGGCGGCGTGGAGAACGGAGAGAGCTTCCAGCCCAACTGGAGCGTCACCAAGGGTGAAGGGGTCGTGGCCGTCGATGCGGATGGCACGATCAAGGCCCTGGCCCCCGGCGATGCCACCGTGGAGGCCCGCGTTCCCGGTCTGGCGGCCCGCAGCGGCTTCCTGTTCATCCAGGCCCTCGGCCAGGTGGGCTTCATGACCGATGGAGCGGTGAACTGGGATATCGCCGTGCTGGTGGCCGCCTTCGGCGCCACCCTCTTTATCAGCCAGATCCTCTCGGGGATGGGCATGCCCGCCAATCCCCAGCAGGCCACCGCCAACCGCATCACCCCGGTGATGATCACGGCGATGTTCCTGTTCTTCCCACTGCCCGCCGGCGTGTTGCTCTACATGGTGGTGGCCAACGTCTTCCAGGGCCTGCAGACCTTCATCCTCAGCCGCGAAACCCTGCCTGAGAACCTGCAGCAGATCCTCGACAAGCAACGCACCAGCCAGATCGTCACCGCCGATGCCACGGGCACGGCCCGGATGCCCTTCGAACCGAAAGGCCGCAAGTGAGCCTTTCATCAGCCTCGGCTGGCGTCCCTCGGCTGCGGCCGGTGCCGCTGCCGGAGCTGCGGCTTCAGGCTGAGGGACGCCGCTGGAACGTAGATCAATCCATCTCCGGCCTCCCCTCCCTCACCCCCGTGCGGGGCGAAATCCGGGCCATTCACCATGGCAACGCCCTCGAGGTCGAGGGTGTCGCCGACACGATCGTGACCCTCTGCTGCGATCGCTGCCTGCAACCCTTCAACCACCCCCTGCACACGGAGGCCCGCGAGCTGCTCGAGCTGGCCGGCGCCTCCGATGCCGGAGATGGCGGGCCCATCCCTGCAGAGGCCGCCGGGGAGTTCGTCCTGGGCGACGACCTCGATGACCGCATCGATGCCAGCGGCCGCTTCGATCCGGAGCAGTGGTTGTTTGAGCAGCTCAGCCTGCGTCTGCCGCTGGTGAGCCGCTGTGGAAGCGATTGTCCCGGTCCCCCCAGCTGGGGGGATGGGCCCACCGGCGCCGATCCCCGCTGGGCGGCGTTGCGCTCCCTGCGGCCCGGATGAGCGCCCCGCCGCCCCTCGCCGACCAGCTGGATCTGCTGATCCGCGCCCGCACCCCCCTCCTGTGGATCCGCAGCCTGGAGGAGGAACGGGTGGAGTCCCTGTTGGTGCGGGCGGCGGAGCGGCTGGGGGGCCGCACCCTGCTCCGCTGGGACTTCATCGGTGGCCTCAGTGGCGCCCCCAACCGGGAGGGGGAGGCGGCCCGCAACCCCCTGGCCGCGCTGGAGGCCTTCGCGCCCCTGTCGCCGGAGCAGGGAGCCATCCTGCTGCTCAAGGATTTCCACCGCTATGCCGACGACTCCGGCGTCTGCCGACGGCTGCGCAATCTTTCGGTGGCCTTGCGCGAGGTGCCCCGCACCGTGGTGATCAGTGCCCCCGATTGGCAATTGCCCCGGGAGTTGGAGGAATGCGTGACCCTGCTGGAGCTGCCCCTGCCCGATGCCCCGGAGATCAGCGCCCTGCTGGGTTCGATTGCCACCGCCAGCGGTCGCCCCCTGGGATCCGAGGTGCTCGAACCCCTCACCGCCGCCTGCCACGGCCTGAGTGAACAGCGGGTGCGCCAGCTGGCCGCCCGTGCCCTGGCCCGCCGGGGCGCGCTCGGCCTCGACGATCTGGCGGAGGTGCTGGAGGAGAAGCGCCGGGCGATCGCCCGCAGCGAGCTGCTGGAGTACTGCCCCACGGAGGCCACCCCAGCCGACATCGGCGGACTCGACGCCCTCAAGCACTGGCTGGAGCAGCGCCACCGGGCCTTCAGCGAGGAGGCCCAGCGCTATGGCCTGCCCCTGCCCCGGGGCGTGCTGCTGGTGGGCCCGCAGGGCACCGGCAAATCGCTCACCGCCAAGGCGATCGCCCACAGCTGGTCGATGCCGCTGTTGCGCCTGGACGTGGGGCGCCTGTTCGCCGGCCTGGTGGGCGCCAGCGAGGCCCGCACCCGCGAGATGATCCAGCGGGCCGAGGCGATGGCCCCGTGCGTCCTGTGGATCGATGAGATCGACAAGGGTTTCGGCGGCGATTCCCGCAGCGATGGCGGCACCACCCAACGGGTGCTGGCCAGCCTGCTCACCTGGATGGCGGAGAAGAGCAGCGCGGTGTTTGTGGTGGCCACCGCCAACGCGGTGGAGCGCCTGCCCGCGGAGCTGCTCCGCAAGGGACGCTTCGACGAGATCTTTCTGTTGGAGCTGCCCGACCGCGAGGAGCGGCGGGCCATCCTCGATCTGCAGCTCCGCCGCCGGCGTCCCGCCCATGCCATCCCCCTTGATGTGTTGGTGGATCGCACCGCCGGCTTCTCCGGCGCCGAGCTCGAGCAGACGGTGATTGAGGCGATGCACCTGGCCTTCGGCGAGGCCCGGGAGCTGGCGGAAGCCGATCTGGTCGCCGCCGCCAGCCAGGTGGTGCCCCTCTCGCGCACCGCCCGCGAGCAGCTGGAGGCGCTGCGCGCCTGGTCCGCCAGCGGCCGGGCCCGGCCCGCTTCGGGGGCGCACATGTGAAGGCCTTTAACGAAGCACCACAACGCGTGAAGAGCCTTGGCCTCTGCGGGGGCGCGGCCCCAATGGCCTCCCTACCGTCCGGCCAGATGCCTTCCTGGCCCGTGCTTCCCACTCCGAATTCCCGCGGTGAACTCCCCACCCAGCTGGCGGTGGCCTGCCTTGGTGCCGGCGTGATCACCACCCTGGCGGTGGCCCAGGGGCAGAACCCCCTCACTGCCCTTGGCATCACCCTGTTCTCGGCCGTGGCGGCCGTGGCCGTCGGCCAGGTGCTGTGAGCGCTCTGCGGGCCCAGCTGCCCGCCCTGGCCAACAAGACCTACTTCAACTACGGCGGCCAGGGGCCCCTGCCCACCGCGTCCCTGGAGGCGATCGTCGACACCTGGCGGCGCATCCAGGAACTTGGCCCCTTCACCGAGGACGTCTGGCCCCTGCTGGGCGCCCTCAGTGGTGGCCTGCGCTCCCGGCTGGCCCAGTGGTTCGGGGTCTCCCCGGCGCGGGTGGCCTTCACCGAGAACGTCACCAGCGGCTGTGTGTTGCCGCTCTGGGGGCTGCCCTGGAGTGAGGGCGAGGAGATCCTGCTGGGGGATGCGGAGCATCCGGGGGTGGTGGCGGCCTGCCGCGAGCTGGCCCGCCGCGAGGGGCTAACGATCACCTCCCTGCCCGTGCGCGATCTGCCGGGCGATGCCGCCCAGGTTGGGGCGGGCACTTTGGAGGCCCTGGAGCGGGTGCTGAGCCCCCGCACCCGGCTGGTGGTGTTGTCCCATCTCCTCTGGAACACGGGTCGCGTGCTGCCGATCGAGGCGGTGGCCCAACGTCTGGCGGACCATCCGCGCCATCCCTGGCTGCTGGTGGATGCGGCCCAGTCCTTCGGCAGCCTGCCGGTGGCGGGCGCCGCCGGCGCGGCCGACATTTATGCCGTCACCGGCCATAAGTGGTGCTGCGGGCCCGAAGGCCTGGGGGCCATGGCGCTCTCCGAGCGGCTGCTGGAGGAGGCCCGGCCCACGCTGATCGGCTGGCGCACGTTGCGGGATGAGAACAGCGGCGGCGGCGCGTACCACCGTGATGGACGCCGCTTCGAAGTGGCCACCTCGTGCACACCGCTGCTGGCGGGCCTGGACACATCGTTGCAGCTGCTGGAGGCTGAGGGCGACGCCCCGGCCCGGCTGGCGGCGATCCGCGCGCGCAGCCAACGGCTCTGGGAGGGTCTGCAGGCCCTGCCCTCCGCCCGCTGCCTTCTGCCGGTGCCGCCCCCGGCCGGGCTGGTGAGCTTCACCCTGCACCGTCGCGATGGCAGCGCCGTGGATCCCGGGCCCGTGGTGCGTGCCCTTGGTCAGCAGGGGATCTGGCTGCGTTCGTTGCCCGACCCGCTCTGCCTGCGGGCCTGCACCCATCTGACCACCGAGGAGGAGGAGCTGGATCGCCTCCTCGCCGCCCTGTCCGAGATCGAGGTGTGATGGGGAGGCCCACGGGCGGCTGATGGTCCCCGGTCGGCTGATGGCCTCCGGGGCCCGGCCAATGTCAGATCGGTTCGGAGGAGATGGCCTCGTCGATCGGGGGCTCATGGGAGAGGAGGTTTTTATACACCAAGCCGGCCAGCAAGGCGCCGGCGATCGGCGCCAACCAGAACAGCCACAGCTGGCCCACCAGCTCCGCTCCGGCCCAGACGGCCACGCCGGTGCTGCGGGCAGGATTCACCGAGGTGTTGGTGACCGGGATGCTGATCAGGTGGATCAGGGTGAGGGCCAGGCCGATCGGCACGCCTGCGAAGCCGCGGGGGGCCAGATTGTCGGTTGCCCCCAGAATCACGATCAGGAAGAAGAAGGTGAGTAGCAGCTCGGTGACCAGCGCAGCCCAGAGTCCGTAATCGCCGGGGGAATGGTTGGCGTACCCGTTGGTGGCGAGCGGATTGCTGCCGGCTAGAGAGAAGCCGTTGCGGCCGCTGGCGATCAAGAAGAGCACGCCACCGCCGATGATCGCGCCCAGCACCTGGGCCATGATGTAAGGGAGTAGCTGGGAGCCTGGGAAGCGGCCGCTGGCCCAGAGGCCGAAGCTCACGGCAGGATTGAGATGGCAGCCGGAGATGTGGCCGATCGCATAGGCCATGGTCAGCACCGTCAGGCCGAAGGCGAGGGCGACACCGAGGAAGCCGAGGCCGAAGGGATTGCCGGCGTCGTTGTAGGGAAAGGCGGCGGCGAGCACGGCACTGCCGCAGCCTCCGAACACAAGCCAAAAAGTGCCAAAAAGTTCCGCGAGAAACTTCTTCGAGAGAGGAATACTTGTTGCCATCTCAGGAGGCAAGAGGACGGATTGATTGTGCCAAAGATCTCGGCGGAGATCATCCTTTTTGTTGCACAATGCACACTTTAGGCTCCTTTTGCCAAGAGCGGCAAGTCCTGCCAATACCGGCCATTGACCTGCAGTCGTGGTCGCTCCGGGAAACGGAGGCAAAGCAAAAGAATCGTGGTTTTGGGGTGCAACCGTGTTGTCAATTCCTCGCCTCTGCATAGCTTGGACCCATGGGTCGTGTGCCGAGGGGATCTGGCTGTTCCAGGGCCACCTCAGCGCCCCCTTCACCCCCTGTGCTGGGATTCATGACGCACTTCTCCCGACCCGCCGGTTGCCGCGCCCTGCTGCTGGCCTCGGCCGCCGGCCTCAGCTTCGCCGTCGCCGGCAATGCCACCCTCGCCGCCAGCTCCGAGACGATGCTGCGCACTGCCGAGAGCGCCTGCCTCGATGCCGCCGTCCAGCAGGGCTGGCGCCGCGATCTGGCCAAGGTGGTCTCCAGTCGCAGCCTCGATGCCGATCGCGTCGAGGTGATCTTCGATGTCAGCCGCGACGGCACCAACACCGCCCGCCTCACCTGTCCCTACAGCGCCCGACAGGGGGTGATGGGGCAGATCGGCGCCGTGGGCTCCAAGCTCGGGGCCAACGCCGACCAGAACGACTTCGGCAAGGATTTCACCAAGTCGATGAGCACCGCCGGCAATGCCGGTGGGCCGGTGGATCGCTCCCGGGCCTGGTGGCTGCTGTTGCCGGTGGGCCTGGCCGCCCTCTGCTGGGCCGCCCTGCGGGGCCGTGACCAACAGGCCTACGACGCCCTCCCCCAGCAGGGCCATGGGAGGGTCGGCGGGTCCGCTTACGGCGCGGCTGCCGGCCACCCCACCGCCGACGCTTCCCTGGCCCTGGCCCGCAGCCGCGATGGCCATGTCGACAGCCCGGTGAACGTGCACGAGCTGGCGGATGACTCCTCCCTGGTGCGCCGCCGCTTCCGCAACGGCGACACCATCTCCCTGACCGGCCGCCGCGCCGAGGAGTGGCTGGAGGTGGATGGTGGCGGCTGGGTGCGCGAGGCCGATGTGCGCTTTGAGCGCGCCGGCATCGCCGCCGGGCAGCGCACCGTCTGAGGCCGATCTGCCCTGCGGGCCGCTCCCCTCAGCGGGGGCGGGCCCGCAGGGCCTTTTCGGCCTCCTCGCGGTCGTCGAAGTGGATGCGGGAAGTGCCGATGATCTGGTAGTCCTCATGGCCCTTGCCCGCAATCAGCACCAGATCGGAGGGTCCGGCGGCGGCGATGGCCTCGGCGATCGCCCGGGCCCGGTCTCCCTCCACCTGCAGGGTGGTGCCCGCCGGGATGCCGGCCACCACGTCGTCGAGGATCCGCTCGGGATCCTCGGTGCGGGGGTTGTCGGAGGTAACCACCACCCCATCGGCGAGGCGGGCGGCGATCGCCCCCATCTGGGGCCGTTTGCTGCGGTCGCGGTCGCCGCCGCAGCCGAACACGCAGATCAGGCGCCCCTCGGTGAAGGGCCGGCAGGCCGCCAGGGCGTTCTCCAGGCCATCGGGGGTGTGGGCGTAGTCGACAAGCACGGCCGGGGCCCCGAGGCCTTCGGGCCCCGGTACCCGCTCCATCCGCCCGGGCACGCCGCGGAAGCTCTCCAGGCCCGCCAGCACCTGGGCCAGGGGCAGCTCCTGCTGCACCAGGGCCCCCACCGCCTGCAGCAGGTTCATCAGGTTGAAGCGGCCCACCAGCGGCGAGCGGAACGGCCCGCTGCCCCGCGGTGTGATCAACGTGCCGCTCACCCCGCCGGCGGCCATGGCCAGATCGGTGATGTGCAACTCCGCCTCGGGATCCTCCAGGGAGCTGCGCCAGCAGGGGCGACCGGCCTCCACCAGCCGCTCCGCCAGAACGCGGCCCCAGGGGTCGTCCCCGTTCACCACTGCGCCCCCCGCCAGCAGCGGTTCGGCGAAGAGCTTCGCCTTGGCCTCGAAGTAGGCCTCCATCGACGGGTGGTAATCGAGGTGGTCCTGGGTGAGGTTGGTGAACACCGCTCCGGCGAAGCGGCAGCCCGCCACCCGGCCCTGGTCGAGGGCGTGGGAGCTCACCTCCATCGCCGCGAGCCCGGCGCCGGCCTCCACGGCCTGGGCCAGCTGGGCCTGCAGCTGGTCGGCGAAGGCGGTGGTGTGGGACGCGGTGACGCTGTGGCCGGGCCAGCGGTTCTGCAGCGTGCCGAACAGGGCCGCGGAATGGCCGGCCGCCGCCGCCAGGTGCTCGATCAGGTGGGTGGTGGTGGTCTTGCCGTTGGTACCCGTTACCCCCAGCAGGGCCAGGCGCTGGCTCGGCTGTTGCCAGAATTCCGCCGCCAGCTGTCCCGCCCAGAGCGCCAGGGGCTCTTCGGCCACGATCACGGCGTCGTCCGGGCCGGGGGGCATGGCGGCGGCGGCCTCCGGGCCGATCACGGCCACACAGGCTCCGGCCGCGAGCACCTCCGGCCAGAATGAGCCGCCGTCTACCCGGGTGCCGGGCAGGCCGACGAACAGGGTGCCCGGCCCCACCCGCCGCGAATCGCAGCTGATGCTGCGCACCTCCGGGTTGGCCAGGGCGGGGGGCACGGGGAGTCCCACCTGGCGGAGCAGGGGATGCAGCAGCGGCGACATGGGGGAACCGGGTTGCGGAGTCCCGGGGTGCGGAGGCCCGGGGTGCGGTCGCCGCCCTTTCTAAGGCCAAAGTGCGCCCGGATTGCCTTCACAGGCCTTACCAGGCGCCGTGGCGCTCCAGCCACTGCCGCAGCCGCTCCCCCTCCAGGCGGGGGGGCACCCGCGGCAGGGGGCGTGCGGCGTGGGGGTTGGCCTGGGGCCTGGCGCCTGGGTCCGTACCAGCGATTTCCTCACTGCGGGCGAGCACCGGCACCTCCAGTCCCCAGCGGGCCTGCAGGGCCGGGTCGAGGTCCACGTCGACGGCGGTGAACGGCACGGACGGCTCCAGCGCCCGCAGCCGCTCCTCCAGGCCTTCGCACAGGCAGCAGCCGGAGCGTGTGAACAGGAGCAGGGGGGGCATCAATCGGGCACCGGATCGCAGCCGCAGGGGGTGAAGGGATGGCAGCGGCCGAGGCGGCACAGGGTGAGCCAGCCGCCGCGCCAGGGACCATGCCGGCGGATCGCCTCCTGGCCGTAGGCGCTGCAGCTGGGGATGAAGCGGCAGCGGGGCCCGAGCAGGGGGGAGATCCAGCGGCGGTAGGCGCTGATCAGGGCGAGCAGCAGGGCGGCCACCGCCGCATTCACGCGTTCCCCCAGCGTGGCGGGGGCGGGCGGAGCGCCGGCCGGGGGGAAGGATCGGCCGCCCTCTAGGATCGTGGATCGGTCCGGCACGACCGCCGTGCAAGGGGTATCCCCAGCATGGCGCGCCGCGGGCCTTTTGTTCCCCGCATCGTTTTCATGTCTCGCTACCGCGGCCCTCGCCTGAGGATCACGCGGCGCTTGGGAGACCTTCCCGGTCTCACCCGTAAGTCCGCCAAGCGGGCTTATCCCCCCGGTCAGCACGGCCAAGCCCGTCGCAAGCGCTCCGAATACGCGATCCGTCTCGAAGAAAAGCAGAAACTGCGCTTCAACTACGGCATTTCTGAACGTCAGCTCGTTCGCTACGTCAAGAAAGCCCGTGCCCAGGAGGGTTCCACCGGAACCAACCTGCTCAAGCTGCTCGAGAGCCGTCTCGACAACGTCTGTTTCCGCCTCGGCTTCGGCCCCACCGTTCCTGGTGCCCGCCAGCTGGTGAACCACGGCCACGTCACCGTCAACGGACGGGTGGTCGACATCCCCAGCTACCAGTGCAAAGCCGGTGATGTGGTGGCGATCCGCGAGCGCAAGGCCTCCAAGAAGTTGGCCGAAACCAACATGGAGTTCCCGGGCCTCTCCAACATTCCTCCCCACCTGGAGTTCGACAAGGCCAAGATGACCGCCAAGGTCACCGGCCGGATCGAGCGCGAATGGGTGGCGCTCGAAATCAACGAACTGCTGGTGGTGGAGTTCTACAGCCGCAAGGTGTGAACCCTTGGGGCGGCAGCCCTCCCGCCGCCTCTTGCCATCAACAAACCATGGCCTCCGCTGCGGCGGGGGCCTTTTTTTGGCCTGGCCCTGGGGGCATCTCCGCACCTGGGCAGGATCTGCGCGCACATATGTGCGGGAATTTTTCCACGAAAAGATGCCAGGTATGCCTGGAGATGTGGGGGATTATTCTGATTTGGCGTTGCTGCGTGGGTCTAGGTTGAATCAGCCCCATTGGTGTCATGCAACGATCCTTTCTTCGCGCACTCTTTGTGGGTTGCGGCGCTTCCTTGCTCGCCTTGCCAGGTGGTGATGCGCGGGCGGTGGCGACCATCTTCGCGAAGCAGGATGGTGCCAATGTCGTGTTCACTGGTTCGGGAAGCCTGAATCTCACGGAGTTGGATTTCCTGCAGGTCAGTCCGCTTTGGTATAACTATTTCAGTACACGGCCAAGCGATGCCGAGTTTCAGGTGGGTGCGGTTCCCGGCAGTACCTTAGGCCTCTATTCCTGTGCGTTTGGCGCTTGTATTACAGGCCCATCAAGTTTTGGTAATGCCTCTGAGCGTTACAGCTTCCCCGATCTCGGTTCCGGCGATGCTTTTGGCTTCTGGGATTTTGAGGGTCAGCGGGGAATCGTCGTGCCTTTCGACTATGTTTCGGGATCTGAGTTGAGCGGTAGTAGTACGTTTTTAAACCGTACATTGGCCCGTATGGGCGTCAAGCTTGGTACCTCCGTCTACAGCTGGGGGAGTGGCGATACTGCGGACAGCATCGTCTTCACCACGGAGGCTCCCGCCCCTCTGCCCCTGTTCGGCGCGGCTTCTGCGCTGGTCTGGAGCCGCCGGTTGCGTCGTCGCTTCTCCCAGGGGTAACCATCCCCCCCATTCCGACTCGCCATGGCGCCAGCGAGCCCGGGCCACGGCCGCGCACTGGCGTTCACGCTCCGGCGGCTTGGCGCAGCAGCGGCCCCGGCCAGTCGATGATCGCCCGATCTGCTGTCAGCAGGGTGGCGCCCCGCGCCAGGGCTATCTCCACCAGCCAGAGCCGCCCAGGGACCATCGATCGGGGCCAGCACATCCCCGTGGATCTCCACGGCCGGATGGAGTCCGCAGGGACTGGGACGACGGACGGAGGCGCAGGGGTGCAGCTCCGCCACAGGCTGGCCGTTCTTGGTGATCACCAACACCTCACCCGTGGCGGCCACCTGGTCCATCAACCCCAGGCAGCGGGCCTTGAACTGGGAGGCGCTGATCGTGGCCGCCATGGCTGTCCCCACAGGGTGCGGGCCTAAGTCCAGCTGGATGATGACCATGGTCAGGACCAGGGCCAACTCGGTATCAGGGACAACTCGGTGGTGCCCTCAAGGCTTCACGACGGTCGCCTCGAGGAAGCTGTGGGGCCGCTCGGCGGTGGCGAGGTAGTAAATCACCACCAACTCGCCCCGCTCGTTCACGGCCATCTGCGGGTAGCCCATGTCGAGGTTGGAGGGGTTGGCGCGCAGGAGTAGGGGCGGACCCCAGCTGCGGCCCTCGTCGTCGCTGAGGCGCAGCACCATCGCCCGCTGGCTGCGGTTGGCGTAGGTGGCCGCCAGTCGTCCATCGCGCAGCCGCACCAGGGCCGCGGGGTTGCCGTTGTGGGCGCCGGTCTGGCCCACCCGGCTGAGGAAGCGCCAGTTGCGGCCGCCGTCGCCAGAGGCGTAGGCGTCGATCCAGTTGGGGGTGTCTTCGGGGGCGCGGGGATCCCGGCGCCGCAGGGCCACCACCAACCGCCCGTCGCCCAGATCCACCAGCGAGGGCATGACGGCCCGATTCGGGTCGCTCCAGGGCACCACCCAGCTCACGAAGGCGAAGCTGCGGCCGCCGTCGCGGGTCTCGGCCACGAACGTCTTGTCCAGGCGTTTGCTGTGGCGTCCCAGCTGCGGATCGCGGGCCGAGAGCAGGAACTGGGCCGAGGCCGCTCCGGTGACGCGGACGCTGGTCCGGGAGGTGAGGATCAGGCCCCGCAGCTCCGGAGCGCCCTCGAGGCCCGCGAAGCGGAAGGGACCCTCCCAGCTCCGGCCCCGGTTGTGGGAAACAAAGAAGCGGCCAAGACGGTCCTGCGGCGTGCCCGTGCCATCGGCCACCACGCGGATTGCCAGATCGGGATCATCGAAAAGGATCGGCTTCAGGAGAGGCATCGGCGCACCCTCCCGGCCCACGTAGGGGGAGGGGGTTTCCTGGTGCCAGCTGCGGCCGCCGTCGAGGGAGCGGGCCAGGCGCTGCACCTGGGGATGGCCCACCTTGTGGCCCTCCTTCTCCTGCCACGGGCCATCGTGGAAGCCCACCAGAAGTTCGCGGCCGCCATCCCAGCTCCAGATCCCGTTGTTGGCGGGCCAGGCGAGGAAGCGGCCGGGTTCCGCGGCCACGGTGACCCTCGCCAGCACGGTGGGAGCGGATCGGGCGGGTAGGACCAGCCCCAGCTCCAGCCCCAGCGCCAGGGACAGCGACGCCAGCACGGGCAGGAGCGGCCGCCCCCAGTTGGCCGGCACGGGCTGGGCTTTCAACACGCCCATCGAGGTGGGGGTCGACGTAAGGGTCTTCTTTGAGGGCAAAGTCCATGGTGTCGGCATAGATTTCTGGCTTGCCATCGCCGATGCCTTCAAGCCTGTTGCCAAGCAGTGTGGTCGCGGTGATTGTTTCATCTGTGCTGCACTGCTGATGGGAGTGGTAGGTGCCGATGGTGATAGATGGAAGCGGGGCTCCGCCATTCTCGTCGCTAACCTGAAACTCGCAGGAGAACTCGATGCTAAGGCTAAGCGCGCACCCATACCTGCCAATGGCTCTGAGCAATGCAGAGATTGCATCAAGCGATCAGTGCAGGGATGAGGAAGATCGCTACTAACATGGCTATCCGGCAAGGGGGGGATTGATCGCAGACTTGCTGGTGCGTGAGGTGATCGCTGCCAGCGGGCAGGCGTGCGTACAAGAAGCTGGCGGGTGCCCAGCCGGATGGGGGGCTTGAGGGCGGCTGGATTGGGGTCGCGATTTACTGCGGAAAAGGTTGGCACTGTCCCGCCAGGGAAGGATGCCAGCCATAGGCCAGGAGCCAGAAGGCTGACGGACGCCTGCGCTATCCCCCGATCAATGTCTCCAGCGCGGCGGTCAGGTCGCTCTGGCGCATCAGGGCCTCGCCCACCAACACCGCATCCGCGCCGGCGCTCTGCACCCGGTCGAGGTCGTCGCGCGTGAACAGGCCCGATTCGCTTACCACCAGTGCCCCCCGGGCGCGCAGCTCCGCACCGAAGCGCTGCAGCAGGGCCTCGGTGGTGGCCAGATCCACCGCAAACGTGCTCAGGTCGCGGTTGTTGATGCCGATCAGGGGGCGCTCGTTGGCACCCGTCAGCGTGTCGAGGGCCAGCACCCGTTCCAGTTCGGCTTCGTCGTGCACCTCGATCAGCACCGCCAGCCCCAGGCCCCGGGCCACCTTGAGCAGGTAGGCCAGATCGCTGTCGGTGAGAATTGCGGCGATCAGCAATGCGGCGTCGGCGCCGGTGGCCCGGGCCTGATAGAGCTGATAGGGGCTGAGAATGAAGTCTTTGCACAACAGCGGCAGCTCCACCGCCAGCCGCACATTGGCCAGCACGTCGTAGCCCCCCTGGAAGAAACGGCGGTCGGTGAGCACCGACAGGCAGCTGGCGCCACCGGCGGCGTAGGCCTGGGCGATCGCCACCGCATCGAAATCCTCCCGCAGCACCCCCTTGCTGGGGCTTGCCTTCTTCACCTCCGCAATCACCGCCGGCTTGCGACAGGCCGCCCGCAGGGCAGCCACAAAATCCCGGCAGGGGGGGAGTTCCGCCACCTGCTGGCGCAGCTTCTCGAGGCTCACCCGCTCGCGCGCGGCGTTCACCTCCCGGTCCTTCTCCCAGACGATCTCCTCCAGGATGTGTCGCGGTTTGCCCTCCTCATGGGGGATGCCGTACTCCAGGTGGGCCACCTTCACGGAGGGGTTGGGCGGACGGCGGCGGATTTCCATGGGGCTTGGCGGTGGCGGTGAGAGGGAGCGGAAGCGGCAGGGGTTCAGGCCAGGGCGGCTGCGGCCTGGCGGTAGGCCACCTCCACCACCTCGCTGAGGGTGGGGTGGGTGTGCACCTCGGTGGCCAGCTGGCGCACCCCCTGGCGACGGGCCACGGCGTTGGCGACCTCCTGGATCAGATCCGCCGCGTGCAGGCCAAAGATGTGGGCCCCCAGCACCTCGCCGGTGTCCTTGCGAAAGAGCAGCTTCATCAGCCCATCGCCCTCCAGCTCCGCCAGCGCCTTCGAATTGGCCTTGAAGTAGCTGCGCACGCTGCCTAGCTCGAAGCCCTCCTGCGCCGCCAGCTCCTTGGCCTCGGCCTCGCTCAGCCCCACCGAACTGATCTCCGGGTGGGTGAAGGTGGCCGCCGGTATCGAGCGGTAATCGATGCGGCGGGCGTGGCCAAGGATGTTGTCCACCGCCACCGTGCCCTGGGCCGCCGCCGTGTGGGCGAGCATCATCTTGCCGGTCACGTCGCCCACCGCCCAGAGGTGGGGCACCACCGGCGCCCCGGGCTCGGCGCTGGCCAGCACCCGCATCGCCTCGTCCACCGGCAGAAAGCCGCGCTGGGGGGTGACCCCCACCGAGGCCAGGTTGAGATCGGCGCTCACCGGCACCCGGCCGGTGGCCACCAGCACCGCATCCACCTCCAGGGTTTCCACCGGCTCGCGGGTTTTCATATCCACCAGCTCGATGCGCACGGGGCTGCCCGGCGACACCGATTTCGCCAGCACGCCGGCGCGGGCGTCGATGTCGCGGCCGTCGATCAGCTTGCGGGCCGCCAGCTTGGCGATGTCGGGATCGAAGGTGGGCATCACCCGATCCAGGGCCTCGA
>CAIVPT010000149.1 GCA_903907855.1 uncultured Synechococcaceae cyanobacterium
CGGGGCTGCCGGGGCGGCGGCGGCGGGCAGCGGCGGCGGGGCCGGGGGCGGCGCCTGGGGCGTCAGCGGGGCGGCGGGGGCCGGCAGCGGATCGGGGGAGGAGCTGGAAGCATCGCCACCGGCGTTCTGGGCAAGACCCAGCGGCACGGTGAGCAGCGGTGCCCCGGCGAGGCAGGCGGCGGCGATCAGGGCGTGCAGGGGCCGGGGAGCCATGGGGCGAAGCAAGGGACGCGCGACGGGACAGGCGATCGCAGCGGGGGCCATTGTGACGCACATCGAGCCGCCTGTCGGTATCGGAAGACCGGCCTCAGAAGTGCCGATGCAGGGTGAGGCGGCGGGAGCCGTGGCGGAGTTGCAGGCAGCCGTCGCCATCGAGCCCCTCCACCTGCCAGTCGAGGTCCCCGTGCCGCAGGGGCGGCAGGGGCAGCCCCAGGCGCTCCTCCGCGGCGCCGCGCACCAGCTCCCGCTCGGCTGCATGGGTGACGGCCCACTCCAGGGCGCGCAGCACCCGGGCCGCCAGGGCGGGCGCCGGCAGGGAAACGGCGGCGGCGGCAGGTAGCAGGCGGTGGCGACCGTTGAGGCCCACCCCCACCTGGGCCCAGCGCACCACCCCGCCCCGCAGCCGCAGGCGGGGCAGCAGGCCGGCGATCTTGCGGCCGTCGAGGAGCAGGTCGTTGGGCCACTTGAGCCGCACCGGCAGGCCGAGATCCTCCAGCTCCAGGGCCAGGCCCACCGCCACCGCCAACCCCGGCGATGCCGCGGCGGCCGGATCGGCGGGCCAGGGGAGGGCGGCGCTGATCCAGGCCCCGCCGGCCGGGGAGAGCCAGCTCCGCCCCCGCTGGCCGCGGCCGAAGCGCTGGCGGCGGGCCAGCACCGCCAGCGGCGCCGTCAGGGGGTGTGGGACGGCGGCAAGCCAGCGCTCCAGCTCCAGCTCGCTGCTGGCGCACACCGGCAGGCCCCGCAGCCGCCAGGGGATCGGGGGCAGGGCTCCAGAGGCGGCCAGGACGTGGGGGGCGGCCAGGGTTCCGCGGGAGGGCAGGGAGCGGCGCGCCGCCATCACCGCCCCGATCACAGGGAGCGCAACCAGGCGCCGATGCGCTCTGCGCCCGCCTCCAGATCCGCCGCCGGATGCACCAGGGCCAACCGCTGCCACCCTTCCCCCCCAGGCCCGAAGCCATTGCCGGGGGTGAGGCAGACGCCGCTGGCCTCCAGCAAGGCGGCGCAGAAATCCTCGGAGCCCAACCCGCGGGCGCGGGCCACCGGCGGCAGCTCCAGCCAGAGGTAGAGGGCCATCGAGGGCAGGCGCACCGGCCAGTCCTGGCGCTCCAGGGCGCTGACCATGCGATCGCGCCGCTCGCGATACTCCGCCCGCAGCCGCTCCGGCCAGTCGGGCGCCTGCTCGAGGGCGGCGATGGCGCCGGCCTGGAGCGCCAGAGACTGGTTGAAATCCACCACCCCCTTGAGCTGGCGCAGGGCGGTGATCAGCCACTCGGCGCCGATGGCGAAGGCGAGGCGGTAGCCGCCGAGGCACCAGCTCTTGGAGAAGGAGAAGAACTCGATGCCGCACTCCCGCCAGGAGGGATGGCGCAGCAGGGCGGGCGCCTCCCCCTCGAGCGCCAGGTCGACGTAGGGGTTGTCATGGGCGATCACCACGTCGTGGCGCAGGGCCCGCTGCACCGCCTGATCGAGCCAGGCCTGCTCGCCGGTGGTGGCGGTGGGGTTGTGGGGGAAGCCGAGCACCATCAGCTTGAGGGCGTCCCAGGTGGCGTCGTCGAGGCGATCGAAGCAGGGGCGCCAGCCTTGATGGGCGTCGAGGGGGAGGAGCACCGGGTGGGCGGAGGCCAGCCGCAGGCCGCCCATGTGGGAGGGGTAGTAGGGATCGAGCAGCAGGGCGGCATCCCCGGGATCGAGCACGGCCAGCGGCAGGTGGGCGGTGCCTTCCTGGGATCCGACCAGCAGCAACACCTCGGTTTCGGGGTCGACGCGCACACCGAAGCGGCGGGCGGCCCAGGCGGCTACCGCCTCCCGGAAGGGGAGGGTGGCGCCATGGAGGCAGTACGAGGCGCTCTCCGGCTGGGGCAGGGCCGCGGCGATCGCCTCCAGACACACCGGTGGCGGGGCCAGGTCGGTGGAGCCGAGGGAGAGATCGAGCAGGGGCGGGAGCGCATCAAGGGCCACCTCGCGCTGCTGCTGATAGACCCGCTTGCGGCGGTCGTTGCGGGCGAAGACGCCGCTGCCGAGATGGGACAGCCGCTCAGAGATGGGCATCCAGGAAGGCCTGCAGCTGGGGTCGGGCCATGGCCCCCTCGTGGCGGACCACCTCTTCGCCGTTGCGGAACAGCAGCAGGGCGGGCAGCCCCTGGACGCGGTAGGCGTCCCGGGTGGCGGGGTTGGCGTCGGCTTCCAGCTTGCCCACCCGCAGGCGCTCGCCATAGGTGGTGGCAGCCCAATCCATCATGGGCGCCATCAGGCGGCAGGGGCCGCACCAGGAGGCCCAGACATCGACGAGCACCAGGCCCTCGTGGCCGAGCACCTCAGCGGCGAAGTTGGCATCGGTAAGGGTCAGCACGGGGGTGCCGGTGGAGCTGGAGGTCGCCATCGCCACGGTCGCCAGGGTCGGGAAGGCCGATTGTATGGATCAGGACCGCAGCGCCGAGGCTCCTCCGGGTGCAAGGGCCCCGCTCAGAGCTTGTCGATCGACTGCTTCAGCTCTTCCAGCTCGGCATCCACCTCCGCCACCTTGACGGGCTCCAGCTGCGGTGCCGGACCGTTGTCGGCGGGCAGGGCGATGGGGTTGGGGCCGCCATCGAGGCGCATCTTGAGGGCCGCGAGTTCATCGTCGACATCGTTGCCGCCCTCGAGGGAGGCGAACTGGCTCTCGAGATCGGCGCCGGCCAGCTCGGCCATGGCCTGGCTGGAGGCCTCCATCGCCAGCACCTTCTCCTCCATCTGCTCGAAAGCGGCCATCGAGGAATTGGTGCCCAGATTGCTGACGGCGCTCTGGATCTGCTCCTGGGCCTGGGCGGCGCTGGCCCGGGCCTTGAGCATGTCTTTTTTGGTTTTGGCCTCGGCGATCTTGCCCTCCAGGGCCACCAGGCTCTTCTTGAGGGTTTCCACCTGGCCGGCCTGGCTGCTCAGCTGGTTGTTGAGGGCCGTGGCGGTGTCGGTGTAGGTCTTGCGGCGGGAGAGGGCCTCGCGGGCCAGGTCTTCCTCGCCTTTTTTGAGGGCGAGCTCGGCGCGCTCGTACCAGGTGCGGGATTGGGCCTCGGCCTGTTCGGCCTGGTTCTGGATGCGCTTCTGGCTGGCGATGGCGGTGGCCACGGCCTGGCGCAGCTTGACCAGGTCGGCCTGCATGTCGGCCACCGATTGGTCGAGGATCTTTGCCGGATCCTCCGCCTTGCTCACCAGGTCGTTGAGGTTGGCGCGCAGGAGGCGGCTGAGCCGATCGAAGAAGCCCATGAATAGGAAAAGGGGCAAGGCCGCACGCTAGCCGCGACCCTTCGGGTCGACCGGGGAATGGACAGCGGATTGCCGCACCCCCCTAGCCTCAGGAGATGGCTGAGCCCCGCCGTCGCCGCTCCTCCCGGGATCCCAACGGCGATCCCGGCCGCCCCCAGGCCCGGCGCATCGGCACGCTGTCGGTGCTGCTGCCCCCGCTACGGCCGCCCGCCAGCCCGGTGGGGCAGTGCCTGGCGGGGCTGGAGCGGCAGTGGGAGCGCGACGGCAGCCTGGCGGCGCTGTGGCAGGCCTGGCCCCGCATCGCCGGCCCCCAGCTGGCGCCCCACTGCCGGCCGCTGCAGCTCCAGGCGGGTCTGCTGACGGTGGGGGCGGCGCCGGGGCCGTGGCTGCAGGCCTTGCAATACAACCGCCACCAGCTGCTGGGGGCCCTGCGGGGGGCGGGCTTCACGGTGCGCGACCTGCGGGTGCGCCAACACCACGCCATCGCGGCAGCGGAGCTGGCCAGCCAGGCGGAGGAGCAGGTGTGGGCCGCCCACCCCAGCCGCCGCGACGTGCACGGCATGGCCGACTGCCCCGCCTGCGGCCGGCCGGCGCCGATCGGCGAGATGGCGCGCTGGGGGCACTGCAGCTTCTGCCGGCGGGAGGTTCTGGCGGCGGCGGGGCCGGTGACGCAGGGGTAGGGCCTGCTCAGGCGGGGGGGATCAGGCCGGGGGGATCAGGCCGGGTCGTTCAGCCCTGATCGAACAACGCCCGCCAGGCCCGTTCCTGGGCCACCGCCTCCGGGGTGCCCTCGGCGGGGAAGGAGGCCAGGAAGTCTTTATCGGCGGTGGGCACGTAGGGGCCCTGCTTGAGCTCGAACATCACCGTGTCGGGCTCCAGGGCCACCAGGGTGTGGATGGGCCCCTGCTCCAGCTCGATGCCGCGCAGGGGACCGGCGGCGTCGAGCCGCTCCCGGCGCAGCACCTGGCCGTGTTCATCGAGCACCAGCAGGCCGATCGCCCCCTGGAGCACCAGGAAGCATTCGAAGCCGGCGCCGGGGATGTCGCGGCAGTGGCGGTGGGGGCGCACGTAGGTGCCGGGCTGGAGCACGTTGAGGAAACGCTGCACCAGGTCGGGCTCGGCGTGCAGGTTGTGGTTGCGGCGCAGGCGGGGGCTCTGGCGGGCCTCGGCGGCGACGGCGTCGAAGAGGGCCTGGTCGATGCGCTGGAGCATGGGAACGGGAACGGAGAAGGA
>CAIVPT010000150.1 GCA_903907855.1 uncultured Synechococcaceae cyanobacterium
CCGCCCCCGGCCCCGCCGCCGCTGCCCGCCGCCGCCGCCCCGGCAGCCCCGCCGGCGCAACGGCCTCCGGCCGCCGCCCCCGAAACCGATCCCCTGATCGCCCCCGCCGAGATCCGCCGGGCCGATGCCCCCCGCCGCTTTGATGCCGACATCGACGCCCTCGTGCGCGATGGCGTCGTTTCGCCCAAGGAGCGCGTGCGCGTGCGCGGCACCATCCCGGGCAGCCCCAGCCCCGCCCTGCAGATGGCCTGCCGCAACGGTGCCCTCACGGCCCGTGAATGCGGCGGGGGCGTCACCGTGATCGGCCGCGGCCGCCGCGACGGCATGAGCGGCCCCCTGGCCGATCCCTCCCTGGGCGTTGGTTCGGCCTTCTACCCCTCCCCCGGTGGCTTCCGCACCGACGCCTCCCCCCTGCCGCCGATCTCCGTGCCGGTCTCGGCCCTGCTCTCCGGCGCCGGCGGCAGCTTCCGCCTCACCGATGTCTTCGGCCGCACCCCCCGGCCGGCGGCGGTGGCGGGCAACAGCAACCGCAATCTTCTCTACCCGCTGATCGGTTCCTCGGTGCCCACCAGCGGCTTCGGTTGGCGGCTCCATCCGGTGCTCGGCAGCTGGTTGATGCACGCCGGCAAGGATCTGGCTGCTCCCGAGGGCACGCCGGTGGTGGCCGCCCTCTCCGGCCGCGTGGTCAGCAGCGGCCTGGCGGGCGGCTATGGCCTGGCGGTGGAGGTGGAACACGAAGGCCCCCGCCGCCGCACCCTCTATGGCCACCTCTCCGAGCTGTATGTGCGCGAGGGACAGACCGTGCGCCAGGGCGAAGTGATCGGCCGGGTGGGCAGCACGGGCCTGAGCACCGGCCCGCACCTGCACTTTGAACTGCGCGTCCCCCAGGACGGTGGCTGGGTGGCGGTTGATCCCGGCGACCTTGACCCCGGCACCGGCCTGCCCGCCGACAGCGCCATCGCCGGCCTGCCGGGCCTGCGGGCCCCCCTTAACGGGGCGATGCCTGATGCGGTCGCCCTGCTGATGGGCCAGCTGATCCAGACCCTCGAGCGGCCCCGCTCGCCCCTAGCCCCGGCCGGCCAGCCCCTGCCCGCCCAGCAGGCGGTGCCCGGCCCCGCCCCCCTCCCGGCCGCGCCCCCTCAGGGCTGAAGCCGCGCCCCCGCTGAGCTGAATCCGGCTGCGGTCACCCCACCGGTTCGGGATCAAGCACCCGGCCGTCCTGGAAGTGCAGCACCCGCTGGGCCCGCGCCGCCACATCCGCCTCGTGCGTCACCATCAGGATCGTCATCCCCTGGTGGTGCAGTTCGTCAAACAGATCCAGCACCTCATGGGTGGTGCTGGAGTCGAGGGCGCCGGTGGGCTCATCCGCGAGCAGCAGGGCCGGCTGGTTGATGATCGCCCGCGCCAGGGCCACCCGCTGCTGCTGGCCCCCCGAGAGCTGGTTGGGGCGGTTCTCCAGCCGATGGCCCAACCCCACCCGCCGCAGGGCCGCCGCCGCCTGCTCGCGCCGCTGGGCCCGCGGCACCCCCGCGTAGATCATCGGCAGCATCACATTTTCCAAGGCGCTCAGCTGGGGGAGCAGGTGGAACTGCTGGAAGACAAAGCCCAGCTCCCGGTTGCGCAGGTCGGCCAGGTCGTCATCGCTGAGGTCCTGCACCGACGTGCCGTTCAGCCGGTAGAGGCCGCCGCTGGGCCGATCCAGGCAGCCCAGGATATTCATCGCCGTGCTCTTGCCTGAGCCCGAGGAGCCCATCATCGCCAGGTATTCGCCGCGGCGAACCCCCATCGTCAGGTCGTCGAGGGCGCGCACGGCGGTGTCGCCGCTGCCATACACCTTCGACACATGCACCATCTCGGCCACCACCTCGGCCATCCCGTTGGCCACTAACTCCATGGGGCCTCAGCCCACCGCATTGCCGGCCGCGGCGATCGCCTGCTGCAGGATCGGCGTGCCGGCCACCGCACCGCTGGCCCAGTCGAACAGGGGGCTGGAGAGGATTCCCCCTACAGCGGTGACCACCACACAACCCACGAGGCCCACCCGCAGGGGCTTCTTGCCGGCCAACTCCCAGCTCACCTCCGGGTAGGCCTTCACCACATCGGAGGCCTCCTGCGGCTCCTTCACCACCATCATCTTGATCACCGAGATGTAGTAGTAGATCGACACCACCGAGGTCACCAGACCCACCACCACCAGCAGATACTGGTGGTCGGCCCAGCCGGCGAAGAACAGATAGATTTTGCCGAAGAAGCCGAGCATCGGCGGGATGCCCCCCAGCGACAGCAGGCAAAGGCTCAGGCCCAGGGTGATCAGCGGATCCTTCTGGTACAGGCCGGCGTAGTCGGAGATGCGGTCGCTGCCGGTGCGCAGTGAGAAGAGAATGATGCAGGCGAAGGCACCCAGGTTCATGAACAGATAGGCGGCCATGTAGAGCACCATCGCCGCAAAACCATCCTCGGTGCCACACACCATGCCGATCATCACGAAGCCCGCCTGGCCGATTGAGCTGTAGGCCAGCATCCGCTTCATGGAGGTCTGGGCCAGCGCCACCACGTTGCCGAGCACCATGCTCAGCAGCGCCAACACCGTGAACAGGAATTTCCATTGGCTGTCGAAGCTCTCGAAGCAGCCCACGAGGATGCGCAGGGCCAGGGCGAAGCCAGCCGCCTTCGAGCCCACCGACAGGAAAGCCACCACCGGAGTGGGGGATCCCTCATACACATCCGGCGTCCACTGGTGGAAGGGCACCGCAGCGATCTTGAACGCCACCGTGGCCAGCACGAACACCAACGAGAGGGCGGTGATCGGCGACGCGGCGGTGCGCAGGGCCAGGGCGATCGTGGCCAGGTCGGTGCCGCCACTGAGGCCATAGAGCAGGGAGGCGCCGTAGAGGAACACCGCCGCCGCCGCCGATCCCACCAACAGATATTTCAGGGCCGCCTCGGAGCTGCGCGCGTCGCGCTTCATGTAGCCCGACAGCAGATAGCTGGCCACCGAGAGGGTTTCCAGAGAGACGAAGATGCTGACCAGGTCGGTGGCGCCGCACAGGAACATCGCCCCGAGGGTGGCCGCCAGCAGAATCGCGGCGTATTCCCCGAGTGGCGTGCCGCTGCGCTCCACATAGCGCCAGCTCAGCAGCAGCGTTACCAGGGTGGAGGCGGCCACCACCGAGCGGAAGGCGATCGCCAGGTTGTCGGCCAGGAAGGCGCCGAGGAAGGAGGGCTCCAGGGGGCCATTCCATTGCAACGCCAGCAGCACCAGGGCACTGCCCAGGCCGAGGTAGCAGAAGGGGGGCACCCAGCGGCTGGCGGCCCGCTCCCCCGCCAGATCCACCAAAAGGCAGGCCACCAGGGACAGCAGCACCGCCAGTTCAGGGGCGATCGCGCCGGCGTTGAGCTGAAGATTCAGGGTGCCGGTGCTCTGGCCGGCGGCGATGGCGTCGGTGGCCAGCGACGCGGGACTGGCGATGGCACCCAGGAGGGAGTTCAGGGCGGAGCTGGGTACGGTGGTCAGGAACGCTTCTCCCACGGCACACGGCCAAACCGGTCGGGGGGACTGTAGCGGCCGTCTCCGGAAGCTGGTCGGTCGCTGCCGATGGCGGCCGCCGGTGCGATAAAGAAGGACACGGAACTGAGCTGCGCGCGTGGCCCACACATTGGTGATCGTCGAGAGCCCCACCAAGGCCCGCACCATCCGCGCCTTCCTGCCGAAGGAGTACCGGGTGGAGGCCTCGATGGGCCACGTGCGTGACCTGCCCAACAACGCCAGCGAGATCCCCGCCGCCCACAAGGGTGAGAAGTGGGCCAACCTCGGCGTGAACACTGCCAGCGCCTTCGAGCCCCTCTACGTGGTGCCGAAGGACAAGAAGAAGGTCGTCAAGGAGCTCAAGGACGCCCTCAAGGGCGCCGATCGCCTCCTGCTGGCCACGGACGAGGACCGGGAGGGGGAGAGCATCAGCTGGCACCTCCAGGAGCTGCTGGCCCCGAAAGTGCCCGTGCGGCGCATGGTGTTCCACGAGATCACCAAGGAGGCGATCCGCCGCGCCCTCGACGACACCCGCGAGCTCGACATGGAGCTGGTGCACGCCCAGGAGACGCGCCGCATCCTCGATCGCCTCGTGGGCTACACCCTCTCGCCCCTGCTTTGGAAAAAGGTGGCCTGGGGGCTCTCCGCCGGCCGGGTGCAGTCGGTGGCGGTGCGCCTGCTGGTGCAGCGGGAGCGGGCCCGCCGCGCCTTCCACAGCGGCAGCTACTGGGATCTCAAGGCCCAGCTGGAGCACGGCGGCGCCTCCTTCGAGGCGAAGCTCACCCACGTGCGCGGCGAGCGCATCGCCGGCGGTGCCGATTTCGACGAAAACACCGGCGCCCTCAAGGCCGGCAGCAAGGCCCAGCTGCTGGGCGAGGAGGCGGCCCGCCGGCTCCAGGCCGCCGTGGAGAGCGGCCCCTGGCGGGTGGAGGAGGTGGAGGCCAAGCCCACCGTGCGCAAGCCGGTGCCCCCCTTCACCACCAGCACCCTCCAGCAGGAGTCCAACCGCAAGCTGCGCCTCTCGGCCCGCGAGACGATGCGCACCGCCCAGTCCCTCTACGAGCGGGGCTTCATCACCTACATGCGCACCGACTCGGTGCACCTGTCCGACCAGGCGATCCAGGCCGCCCGCCACTGCGTGCAGGAGAAGTACGGCCAGGAGTACCTCAGCCCGGCGCCGCGACAGTTCAGCACCAAGGCCCGCAACGCCCAGGAGGCCCACGAGGCGATCCGCCCCGCCGGTGAGCGCTTCCGCACCCCCGCCGACACGGGCCTCGATGGCCGCGATCTGTCCCTCTACGAGCTGATCTGGAAGCGCACCGTCGCCAGCCAGATGGCCGAGGCCCGGCTCACGATGCTGGCGGTTGATCTGGAGGCCGCCGCCGGCAGTGAGGTGGGCCCGGCCCGCTTCCGCGCCACCGGCAAGCGCATCGACTTCCCCGGCTTCTTCCGCGCCTATGTGGAGGGCAGCGAC
>CAIVPT010000151.1 GCA_903907855.1 uncultured Synechococcaceae cyanobacterium
GCAGCTCCCAAGCTCGAGTGGTTCCAGAACGTTGAGTCGATGCTCAACCACCATCTGGCCGGTCTGCTTGGTCTGGGTTCCCTGTCCTGGACAGGCCACCTTCTGCATGTGTCGCTGCCCACAACGCAGCTTCTGGATGCCATCGACGCCGGCCAACCCCTCGTGCTGAATGGCAAGACCATTGCCTCGGTGGCGGACATTCCGCTGCCTCACGAGTTCTTCAACCTTGATCTGCTTACCCAGCTGTTCCCGGGTTTTGGAGCGGGCATCTCTGCCTTCTTCACCGGCAACTGGGCCGCGTACAGCGATTTCCTCACCTTCAAGGGAGGGCTGAACCCGGTCACCGGCAGTCTGTGGATGACCGACATCGCCCATCACCATCTGGCGATTGCGGTGCTCTTCATCGTGGCTGGTCACATGTACCGCACGAACTGGGGCATTGGCCACAGCATCAAGGAGATTCTCGAGGGCCAAAAAGGCGATCCTCTTCTCTTCCCCGCTCCGAACGGGCACAACGGCCTCTTCGAATTCCTCACTACCTCCTGGCACGCTCAGCTGGGGATCAACCTGGCCATGCTGGGGTCGCTCACGATCATCGTGGCGCACCACATGTATGCGATGCCGCCCTATCCCTACATCGGCGTTTCCTATCCCACGCAGCTGTCACTGTTCACCCATCACATGTGGATCGGTGGCTTCCTGATCGTTGGTGCTGGAGCCCACGCGGCCATCGCCATGGTGAGGGATTACGACCCGGCCAAGCATGTCGATAACGTGCTCGATCGGGTGCTCAAAGCTCGTGACGCTCTGATCAGCCACCTCAACTGGGTGTGCATCTGGCTGGGCTTCCACAGCTTTGGCCTCTATATCCATAACGACACCATGCGTGCACTGGGTCGTCCCCAGGACATGTTCAGTGACACCGCGATCCAGCTGAAGCCCGTCTTCGCTCAGTGGATCCAAGGCCTGCACGCCGCTGCCGCCGGCACCACCGCTCCCAATGCTCTGGCAGGTGTGAGCGAGGTGTTCAACGGCTCCGTTGTCGCCATTGGTGGCAAGGTGGCCGCCGCGCCGATCCCCCTGGGAACGGCCGACTTCATGGTCCACCACATCCACGCCTTCACGATCCACGTCACCGTGCTGATCCTTCTGAAGGGTGTGCTCTATTCGCGTAGCTCCCGTCTCGTCCCCGACAAGGCGAATCTGGGCTTCCGCTTCCCCTGCGACGGCCCCGGCCGTGGCGGCACCTGCCAGGTTTCGGCTTGGGACCACGTGTTCCTCGGCCTGTTCTGGATGTACAACTCCCTGTCGATCGTGATCTTCCACTTCAGCTGGAAGATGCAGAGCGACGTGTGGGGCACCGTCAATGCCGACGGCACCGTCCAGCACATCACCAATGGCAACTTCGCCCAGAGCGCCATCACCATCAATGGTTGGCTCCGGGACTTCCTCTGGGCCCAGGCCGCGCAGGTGATCAACAGCTACGGCTCGTCCTCCAGCGCCTACGGCCTGATGTTCCTGGGTGCCCACTTCGTCTGGGCGTTCAGCCTGATGTTCCTGTTCAGCGGCCGCGGCTACTGGCAGGAGCTGATTGAGTCCATCGTCTGGGCTCACAACAAGCTGAAGGTCGCCCCCGCCATCCAGCCGAGGGCGCTCTCGATCACCCAGGGTCGTGCCGTCGGTGTCGCCCACTATTTGCTGGGCGGTATCGCAACCACCTGGTCCTTCTTCCTGGCCCGCATGATTGCGGTCGGCTGATCTCCACCTGACCTTTCCCAATGGCAACGAAATTTCCTTCGTTCAGCCAGGGTCTGGCACAGGACCCGACAACC
>CAIVPT010000152.1 GCA_903907855.1 uncultured Synechococcaceae cyanobacterium
CCACCACCATCTGGGCATTTACCGCGGCGGTGCCCAGCAGGTCGAGGCCGGGAAGGGGGGTGGCCAGCAGCACACCCGCCCCGATCCAGGCGTAGCGATCCACGATGGCCTCAGCGTCGGTGCGCCGCTGGCGATCGAGCAACTCACGGCTTGCCTCCCCCAGCCGCCGGCACTGCAACAACAGGTTGTCGGCGATCAGCTCCTCTCCGTCCTGGCGCAGCACCGTGGCGATGCGGCGCAGCAGGGCCTCGATCTCCGGTGGTGGCTGCAGGGGCCTGCCGCCGGGCATGGGCACCGATTGGGGGGAGGCGCTGGCGGGGATCACATCCTCCGGCGCGATGCGACCGGCGCAACGGCGTCGCAGGAGGTCCAGAAGGCGCTGTTCCTCCTGTTCGCCGCGCAGGTCGCATTTGTTGAGCACCAGCAGCAGACGCTTGCCCAGGGAGGCCAGGGCCGTGAACACCTCCTGTTCGCTGGCCCGCAGATCGCCATCCACCACAAGCAGCAGCAGATCGGCCCGCACGGCCTGGCGTCGGGCCAGGGTTTCGCGCTGGCGCCCCTCCTCCCCGGCCTCCAGGATGCCGGGGGTGTCCTCAAGGATCACCGCCCGTTCCAGTCCCTGCAGCCTCAGTCGGTAGCGCTGGCTCGCGCGCGTGCTGCCCATCGCTGCCCCCACCTCCCCCACCAGCTCCCGCAGCAGGGCCCGGATCAGGGAGGTTTTGCCGGAGGAGCCGCAACCAAACACCACGATCACCAGATCACCGCGCTCGAGCTCGCTCTCCATGCGTTGGCGCTCCTCGCGCAGGGCCTCCCGCTCCACCGCATCGCGCACCCGCTCCAGGGTGCGGTCAATCGCTTCGAGATTGCGGCGGGCCGCTTCCCGGCGGTTGGCAGGGGGCAGGGGGCTGGCGCCGCCCGAGCCACTGCGGGAGCTGCGCCGCCAGGCCAGCCACCAGGGCCAGCCCACCTGCACCGCCGCCAGGCCGACGGCCCCCACCAGCAGCAGCAACAGGGGCGTGAGCAGCCAGGCCGGCAACCAGTAGCTGAGCTGCCAGAGCAGCTGGTTCAGGGCCTGCAGCACCACGCCCACCAGGGCGAGGGCAGCGAAGGCCAGGCCTAGCCAGAGCCAGAGACGCGGGCCCAGGGGTGGGGGCATCGCCATCGGTTCAGGGTGCTGTTGCGCGCAGGATTTCGGCCCAGAGGCTCGCCGCCAGGGCGCTGGTGGCCCGGGTGGGCAGGTTGTCGTCGTTGCCGAGCCAGATGCCCATCGTCCAGTGCCGCTCGGGCAGGAACCCCACGAAGAGAAGATCGCGGGCGTCATTGGTGGTGCCGGTCTTCCCCGCCGCACCCCCTGGTACCCAGGCGGCCGTGCCCGTGCCCCCGTTCACGACGCCCTGGAGGAGTGAGCGCAGATCGCGGGCCGTCTGCTGCTTCATCACCCGCCGCCCCGGGTGGGTGCTGCCCCGGCTTGGGGCGGCCGCGCGGCAGTCCGATGGGGACGCGGCGGGTGTGCTCCGGGGGGGGGCGCCGCCCCGGGTTGGGGTGGGGCAGGCTTCGGCATCGGTGAGACGTCGGATGGTGGTGGGGGGATGCCACATCCCCTCATTGGCAACGGCGGCATAGGCGGCGGTGAGCTCGAGCAGCGTCACCTCGCTCTGGCCGAGGGCCAGACCGGGAACCGGCGAGAGCGGGCTGCGGATGCCCAGATCGCGGGCCTTCTGCACCACCGCCTCCAACCCCATGTCCCGGGCCAGGCGCAGGGCGGCCGTGTTGCTGCTGCGCGCCAGGGCGCTGCGCAGGCTCAGGCTGCCGCCGCAGCCGCTGTCAAAAAACTGGCCGCGCCAGCGCAGCGGACCACAGCCCACCGAATCACCCGGAGCCAGTCCCCGCTCCAACGCCACCAGGTAGGGCACGAGCTTGAAAGTGCTGCCGGGTTGGCGCAAGGCCATCGAAGCTCGGTTGAACTGGCTCTGGCGGTAGTCGCGCCCACCGGCGATCGCCAGCACGCCGCCGCTGCGGCTGTCGAGGATCACCACCGCCCCCTGGCTCACCTGCCGGTCGCGGTTGGCATCAATGCGCTGGCGCAGCAGGCGCTCCACCGTCTCCTGCAGGCCGGGATCGAGATGGGTGTCGATCAGGAAGTTGCCCTCGGCGGCTACATCAACCCCCACCATCTCCTCCAGATCCCGCCGCACCTGATCGGTGTAGAAGGGGGCGCCACGGCGGGCGCCGGCCCGGCAGGCGTCGCCCGCCAGCCGGATCGGGCGGCGGCGCGCGCGGCGTCCCTCGTCGGCGCTGATTCGGCCGGTGGCGGCCATCTTGGCGAGCACGCCATTGCGGGCCGAGAGGGAGGCCTGGGGGTTCAGGCAGGGATCGTGGCCATTGGGGGAGGGGAGCAGTCCCACCAGCAGCGCCGCCTCCTCCAGGGACAGACGGGCGGCGGGCTTGCCGAAGAACCGTCGGGAGGCATCTTCGAACCCCCAGCCCGCGCCGAGGTAGACGCGGTTGAGGTAGCTCAACAGCAGATCCCGCTTGCTGAAGCGGGCCTCCAGCTGCAGCGCCACCAGCAGCTCCCGCCATTTGCGCCCCAGGGTCTCCCCCTCCCCCACCTGTTCGGGGTAGAGGCTTCGCGCCAACTGCTGGGTGAGGGTGCTGCCCCCCTCCATCACGCGACCCCCCGCGAGGTTGGCGAGCAGGGCCCGCGCCGTGCCGATCGGATCGACGCCGGGGTGCCACCAGAAGCGGCTGTCCTCGCTGGCGAGCAGGGCGTCGATCAGCAGCGGCGGGTACTCGCCGAGCCGTTGCAGTTCGCGATGCCGTTGGTCGTGGGCGGAGGCGATCGGCTGGTTGATGCGGTCGTAGAGCACCAGGGGGCCACGCACCGTGGCGAGGCTGCCGCGGATCGGCATCTGCAGGGCGGAGAGGGCGAGCAGCAGCAGACCGGCTCCGGCCAGGGAAACCGTGGCGATTGCGCCGCGCCGCAACAGGGGACGCCAGCGCTCACCACCGGGGCGATGGAACACCAACGAGGGCATCTCCGCCTGGGTCTGCGGGCCGAAGCCCACCCGGTCGCCGTCGCGGAGCACGAGGGAGCGAACGCGCCGGCCCTGCCACCACAGACCATTGGTGGAGTCGCTGTCGCGCAGGAGCCAGTGGTTGCCATGGCGCTCCAGCAGGGCATGGCGACGGCTGACCACCGCGTGGTCCACCACCACCTCGGCGGTGCTGTCCCGTCCGATGCGGTAGCAGGCACCGAGCAGGGGCACCTGCCGCGATGGGCCGCCTGGACGTTCGATCGTCAGGTGGCACTCCGGAAGCGGCGCAGTGCTGATGCTCAGGGCAGCCGGCAGTCGCTGAAGCTTCTCGAGGGTCTCAGGCATCGCGGGAGCCCTCCCGCCGCAGGCCGGCCAAGGCGTCGAGCGCAAAGCACAGAACGGCCAGGTTGATCGCCACATCGGCGATGTTGAAGACGGGGAACGGGACCGGCATGAACTCCAGGAAGTCGATCACCGCACCGAGGCGCCAACGGTCGAGCCCGTTGCCCACGGCGCCACCCAGCAGGAACCCAAGGGCCAGAGCCGGGAGCAGCAGGGTGGGTGGACGCCGCACCAGCAGCACCGCCACACCCACCGCTACCGCCAGGCTCACCAGCGCCAGGGCCGGGGTGGACCCGGTGAACAGGCTGAACGCCGCGCCTGTGTTGCTCACCCGCCGCAACTGCAGCAGACCGGGCCAAAAGGGAACCACCTCCCCGGCCGGCAACTGGGCGAGAGCCCAGAGCTTGCTGCCCTGATCCAGCACCACGAGCACCAGCGCCAGGATCCAGCTCACACCCGCTGGTCCGCGGCTGGAGCGGGGTCGACGGGGGCCCGGGCCAGTGGCACTCATGAGGGGATCAGCAGGAGGCGGCGGAGCAGCCAGGCCACCACCCCCACCGCACAGCAGGCAATGAGCTGGGGCAGCAGGGCCAGGCTGTAGTCGCGCACGAGGGGGAGGAAGCTGGTTCCCCACCGGCCCGCCAGGCCCCCGAGCACCAGGTTGGTGAGGCCGCACAGGTGGATCACCAGCAGGCCCACCACCGCCAGGGCTGCGAGGGAGAGGGGATCTTCGAGTCCCTGTTGGCGGCCGAGTTTGCCGGTGAGCCATGCGGCCGGCAGAAAGCCAGCCAGGTAGCCGAATCCGGGATCGAGCAGGTAGCTGGTGCCGCCACCCTCATGAAAGACCGGTAACTGAAAAAGCCCCAGACTCAGATAGGCCGTGGCGGCCAGAATCGCCGCCCGGTGCCCGCAGACCAGGGCGGTGAGCAGCAGGGCCGGCACCTGGAGGGTGATCATCAGCGGCCGCAGCTCCCAGCCGGCGGACGGATCCCACACGGGCAGGGCCGCGGGCACCAGGCCTCCCACGAGGATCAGCAGCAGGCCGGCGATCGCGCCGCTCAGATTGGCCAGGGCCCGCACGGACAACCTCTCCTCACTGCCGCCCATCCTGCTGCAGCTAGGGTCGCCTGGACAGGGGAGCCCGGGGGAAGCGGTATATGGGTCCGCAGGACGCCAGTGACAGCCCATCGCCCCCTGCTGAGGGCGATCGCCAGCCCCTGCATCCCCTGGGGAGCAGGGTGCGGCTGAGTGGCCCCTTGCCCTATCTCAAGACCGCCGACCCCATGCCCATGCTCCGTCCCCCCGACCTGATTGATCCGGGGGAAACAGGCGTAGTGGTGGAGTTGAGGGCCCTGGGCATCCGGGCCGTGCGCTTCCGTCGCGGCACCTTTCTTCTTGAGGAGGGCCGCCTCAGTCCGGCGACGCCGGAGCCGCCGGCTCCCCGCTGAGCGGGTGGCGCTGCCAGGCCCGCTCGGCTGCAGCCACCGCCGCTTCCGGCCCCACCAGGCTCAGGCAGGGGCGCTGCAGCCACCGCTGCGCCGCGCCGAGCAGATCCGTTCCCTCCAGGCGAGCGGCCCGCTCCAGGGACCGCTCCACCTGGTCGAGCGGCAGATGGTGGCTGAGCAGCACAGCGAGGCGGTCGGCGATCTGGCCGCAGGTCTGGCGCCCCATCGCCTCCTGCCCGCGCACCTTGGCCAGCGCCAGGGTGCGCTCCTCCTCGACGAGCGGAGTTTCGAGCACACGCTGCCACTCATCGAGCAGACAGGCGGTGGCCTCCTCAGCCCGATCGGCGGAGGTGGAGAGGTGCATCACCCAGGGGGCGGGGCCGCAGCGGGTGGGCATGTGGACCCCGACGTCGTAGGCAAGGCCACGCTCCTCGCGCATCACCACGAACAGCCGCGAGGACATGCCGACCCCGAGATGGTCCTGGAGAAGCCGCAGGGGCAGGGCGTCGGGATGGCCCAGGGGCACGGTGGGGGCACCGAGCATCAGCACCAGTTGCTCCGTGTCCTGGATCTGTCGGCCGAGGCGATGCCCCCGCGCCGGTTGCGCCACGGGGGGCTCCCCCTGGGGCAGGCCGGTGCTCCAGGGGGCTGCTGCCAGCTCGTCCTCGAGCAGCTCGATCACCCCGTCGGGCGCATCGCCGCAGAGCACCAGTACGGCACCGCGGCGCCCCAGATCCCTCACCAACGGAGGCAGGGCCTCAGGGGCCAGGGCGGCGAGCTCCTCCTCCACCCCCAGCGGATCGTGGCCGTACGGTCCGTCCTTGTAGAGGAGCTGGCGCAGCCCATCGTGGGCGAGTTGGAAGGGGTCCTCCCGCTGGCGCTGCAGGGTCTGGATGTTGAGCTGTTGCTCCAGTTCAAACTGATCGGCGGCCAGCAACGGCTGGCGCACCATCCGCAGCAGCAGAGGTAGCAGGGTGGCCGCGTCGTCGGCGGCGCACTTCAGGCCCACCAGCAGGGCATCCTCCTGGGCATCGGCCCGCAGGCCGGCTCCGGCCCCTTCGATCAGATCCGCGAGGGCCTCGGCGTCGAGGTTGCCGCAGCCACGGGTCATCAGGCCGGCGAGGAGCTGGTGGGCGCCGCGACCGTGACGGGGATCGGCGCCGCTGCCGCCGGGAACGATCAGCCGGGCCGCCAGGATCGCCGGGCCGCTCCGGGGTTCGATCCACAGGGGAAGCCCGCCGGGCAGGGTCAGGGGTGCGGTGCCGTTCATGCGGGGACCGCCTCGAGCACGGTGGCCAGCGAGGGCTCCAGACGCTGGAGCGCCTCCTGCCGCAGGCGCTCCGGCGTCCAGCATTCCAGTTCCCGCAGCGGGGCGCTCAGGGGGGTGCGACGGCCCCAGAGGTGGCTGTTGCCGATCACACCGGCCACCGCACCGGGTGATTCCAGGCCGAAGCGGTAGCTGTTGGCCACCAGCCGTCGCGCCCGCGCCCATTCCATCTCGCCCAGCGTTTCGTCCATCACTTCGAACCACACCTGCTCGATCGCCCGGCGTACCTCCGGCAGGTCGTCCTCACCGCAGACCGCCTCCAGGATCGCGAGGCTGCCGCATTCCATCGGATGGAGATCGAGATCGATGCTCTCCACAATGCGCAGCTGCTCCCGCAGGCGCTCCACCAGCCGGCTGCGCCGCCCCTCGGCCAGCACCGTGGTGGCCAGGTCGGCCCCCATCAGGCCGCTGAGATCGGAGGCGGCCGGTTGCCACCAGGCCATCAGCAGTCGGGCAGCCTCGAGCCGGGGCAGGGTCAATCGGTGGTCGCCCGGTTGGAGGTGCAGCGGCGGCGGCGGGGGTGGCTCCTCCACCGCCGCCAGGGAGGCCAGGGGACCGCGGGCCACATGGTCCAGCAGGGCGCTGTCGACCGCGCCGCTCAGGGCCAGCTCGCAGCGGCCGGCGCCATACATCCGCCGGTGGAAGTCGGCCATGGCGGCCGGATCATGGGCCTGCAGGCGTTCGCGTCGCCCCAGGATCGGCAGGCCGTAGGGGTGGTCGGGGCAGGCGCGGGCCAGCAGGGTCTGGACCGCCACCTCCTCGGGCTGGTCTTCGCTCTGGGCCAGCTCCTCCAGCACCACCTGGCGCTCCATGGCGAAGCTCTCTGCCTCCAGCCGCGGGCAGAGCACCAGATCGAGCAACAGGTCGACCGCCTCGGGGGCGGCGGCCGGGGGAATCAACACGTGATAGTGAACGTCGTCGTAACCGGTGGCGGCATTGCTGCTGCCACCAAGGGCCTCGATGCGCCGATCGAATTCGCCGGGCCTGAGGTGGGTGCTGCCCTTGAACACCATGTGTTCGAGGAAGTGGGCCATGCCACTTTCCTGATGGGTTTCGAAGGCGCTGCCCGCCCGACACCAGAAGTCAAGACACACCAGCGGCGCCCCCGCCAGCGGCAGGCTCACCAGCTCGGCACCATTGGCCAGCTGATGGCGGAGCGGTTGCCCCAGGCCCGGCAACAGACCGTCGCCGGAATCGGCTGCGGTGGCCGGGGGTTCACCGTCTCGTTCCACCCGCATCCGCGGCCCCATCCAAGCGTGTCAGGATCGTCATTCTGCTGCTTTCCGGGCCCCCATGCCCCAGGCCGCCTCCACCTCCGGTCTCCATCCCCTCGTCGACGCCCTGGCGGAGCGGATCCGCGGGTGCCGCGATGCCCTCCCGGGCCTCGAACCCCTGGCCATCGATGACGATCTGGAGGCGATCAGCGGCAGCCTGGAGGGCGAAGCGCTGTTCATCCGCAACGAGGTGCATCGCGCCCGCGGCCTGCGCAAGCTCCACCTGGAGACGGCCCGTCTTGGGGCCGGCCTGCAGATCCTGCACTGCGTCTTCTTCCCCGACCCCCGCTTCGACCTGCCGGTCTTCGGAGCCGACATCGTCGCGGGCCGTGGCGTGGTCTCCGCCGCGATCGTCGATCTCTCGCCCGTCAACGACACCTTGCCGGTGGGGGTGGCGGCGGCCCTGGCGGCCCTGGAGAGGCCCCCCTTCAGCCAACCCCGGGAGCTGCCGGACTGGGGGGCGATCTTCTCGCCCCACGTGTTGTTTGTGAGGCCGGTCACCCCCGAGGAGGAGGGCTGGTTTGTCGACATCGTGGCGGCCTACCTGAAGGTGTTGGCCGATGCCACGGCTCTCGCCACTCCTCAACGTGCTGAGGATCAGGCTACTGTGAGCCGCTGGCAGGGTCAGCTCCGCTATTGCAGGCAACAGAAGAAGAACGACAAAACGCGCCGGGTTCTCGAGAAAGCGTTCAGTCCGGAGTGGGCGGATCGCTACATCGAGGGCCTGTTGTTCGACGATCCTCCCGAACCCTCGGGATCGGCCTGATCAGCCTGGCGATCGCCGGTGGCCTGCTGGCCTACGCCCAATTGCGCGGGCCCGCCCGCCGCAGCGCCCCCAGCCCAACCCCCACCTCCGCTGCCTCGTCGGCCGCCCGGGGGGATTCGGGGTCGAAGGAGGGGGTGGCTGCGTTGGGGCGTTTGCAGCCCTATGGCGATATCCGCACCCTGGCGCCTCCCACCACCGGCGGTACCAGCAATCCGCGCATCAGCCAGCTGCTCGTCGAGGAGGGTCAGCGGGTGAAGCGCGGCCAGCTGCTGGCCCGCTTCGATTCCGCCCCCAGCCAACGCGCGGAGGTGGAGATCCTCCGCACCCGCATCACCAACCTGCGCCGCCGGCTGGAGATCTCCGGCCGTGATCTGGCCCGCTATCGGCGCCTGGCCGTCGCCGGCGCTTTCCCCACCGCCTCCCTGGACCTGCGGGAGCAGTCGTTCCTGGAGCTCAAGGGGGAGCTGGAGGAGGCCCGGGCCGAATTGGTGCGTGTCGGTACCGACCTGATGAACACCGAGCTGCGGGCGCCGATCGATGGCACCGTGCTGCGCCTCAATGCCCGGGTGGGTGAGCGTCCGGGGGACGGGGGCATCCTCGACCTGGCCGACAGCGATCGGATGGAGGTGTTGCTGGAGGTCTACGAGAGCGACATCGACCGGGTGCGCGTCGGCCAGCGCGCCACCATCACCAGTGAGAACGGGGGCTTTGAGGGATCGCTGGCGGGGACGGTGAACCGCATCAGCCCCCAGGTGCGCCAACGGGAGGTGCTCTCCACCGACCCCACCCGCGATGCCGACGCCCGCATTGTTGAAGTGCGCCTGCGCCTGGATCCCGAGGATGCCCAACGGGTGCGGGATCTCACCGGCCTCAAGGTGATCGCCCGCCTCACCCCCTGAGCGCCCATGAGTGGTCCCTGGTCCCATCGGCGCATCCCCCTGGCCTGGCTGCTGCTCACCCGACAGCCGGCGCGCCTGGCGGTAGCGCTGGCGGGCATCGCCTTTGCCGGGATCCTGATGTTCATGCAGCTGGGATTCCGCGACGGCTTGTTCGACGCCAGCGTCACGATTCACAAGCTGTTTGACGCCGACCTGGTGGTCCTCAGTCCGCGGACCACGAGCTCGATCGGCATGGCGGGCTTCCCGCGCCGGCGGCTGGTGCAGGCCTTGGCCGATCCGGACGTCATCGGCACCACGCCCGTGCACTGGAATTTGTTGCTCTGGCGCAACCCCAGCACCCGCAGTACCCGCTCGATCCTGGCCATCGGCTTCGAGCCGGGGGATCCCCTCTTCACCGACCCGCAACTGGCCAAGAAGGCCCAGGTCCTCACCCAGCGGGGGCGGCTGCTGTTCGATGAGCTTTCCCGCCCGGAATTCGGTCCGATCGGCCCGTTGTTCCGGCAGGGAAAGGTGGTGGAAACCGAGGTGGCCGGCAAGCGGGTGCGGGTTGCGGGGCTGGTGAGCCTGGGCCCCTCCTTCGGCGCTGACGGCAACATGTTGGTGAGCCGCGAAACCTATCTCTATCTGATGCCCGATACCGCTCCTGGCAGCATCGAGCTGGGGCTGGTGCGTCTCGCCCCAGGCGCTGATCCGGAGGCGGTGGCCGCACGGTTGCGTGAAAACCTGCCGCAGGACGTTCAGATTCTCACCAAGAAGGGCTTTGAGGAATTCGAGAAAAACTATTGGCGCACCAGCACCGCCATCGGGTTCATTTTCAGTTTGGGTGCGGCGATGGGCTTCGTGGTGGGCTGTGTGATCGTTTATCAGATTCTCCATTCGGATGTCAGTGATCACCTGCCCGAATACGCCACATTGATGGCGATGGGCTACCGCCTCAGCTCTCTTCTTGGCGTGGTGGCGCGGGAGGGTCTGCTGTTGGCGGTTCTTGGCTTCGTGCCCGCCTGGCTGGCGGGCCAGGGCCTGTACATGGTGGTGCGCTCCGGCACGCGCCTACCGGTGTACATGCAGCCGGAGCGTTCCCTGCTCGTCTTCGTGCTGATTCTGGCCATGTGCATGGCCTCGGCCGGCCTGGCGATGCGCAAGCTCGGCGATGCCGACCCGGCGGAGATTTTCTGAGGCCATGAGCGTGCCCGCCTCCCCCCCTGCTGTGGCCATTCGCGACCTCGACCACTGGTACGGCACTGGCAGCACCTGCCGCCAGGTATTGCAGGGGGTGCACCTCACCATTCAGCCCGGGGAGGTGGTGCTGCTCACCGGCCCCTCCGGCTGCGGCAAGACCACCCTGCTTACCCTGGTGGGGGCGCTGCGGCAGGTGATGGGCGGCTCGCTGCAGGTGCTCGGCCAGGAGCTCAACGGCTCCAACCGCGGGGAACGCCAGCGGCTGCGACGCCGCATCGGCATGATCTTCCAGGGCCACAACCTGCTGCGCTGCCTCAGCGCCGAACAGAACGTGCAGATGGGCTCCGACCTGCTCGACGACCTCAGTTACCGGGCCCGGCGCGACGTGGCGCGCCAGTGGCTGCGTGCGGTGGGCCTGGGGGATCACCTCAACAAGCTCCCCCACGACCTCTCCGGTGGTCAGAAGCAGCGGGTCGCCATCGCCCGCGCCCTGGCAGCCCGTCCGCGGCTGCTGTTGGCCGATGAACCCACCGCCGCCCTCGACAGCCGCACCGGCCGCGAGGTGGTGGACCTGATCCGGGGCCTGGCCCGCGACCAGGGCATCTCGGTGCTGATGGTCACCCATGATCCCCGCATTCTCGACATCGCCGACCGGCTCGTGCGGATGGAGGACGGCCAGCTGTTGGAGGGCACCCCGGCAGCTGTGATCTGAGGGTTCCCCGCCCCAGCTCCTGGGATGCGGTTCAGTAGGATGGTGCTTCAGATCACTCCCGGAACGCCGCCCGCATGGCCAAGCGCAGGAATCTCAAGAAGGAAAAGCAGGAGCGCAACCGCGCCTACGCCCGTAAGTTCAAGAAGCGCAAGCTGCGCAATGACGGCCGTGGCGAGGGGGCCGGCAACGGCGTCACCGGTACCGCCAACAACGGCGGCGCCGCCGACTGAGCGGCGCCCGCAGGCTCGCCGGGGGACCCCAACGGGTCCCCTTTTTCGCGTTCCGCACCCCCTGGGCCCGCATGTTCCTGAGCGTTGTCATCCCCACCTACAACCGCCTGCCGATCCTGCGCAAGTGCCTGACAGCACTGGAGGAGCAGCGACTGGCAGCGCCAGTACAGCGCTACGAGGTGGTCGTCGTCGACGACGGCTCAACCGATGACACGGTCGCGTGGCTGGAGGAGCAGGCCGCGCAGCTTCCCCATGTGCGGCTGATCCGCCAGGAGCATGGCGGTCCCGCCGAGGGCCGCAACCGTGGCGTGGAGGCGGCCCTTGGCGATGTGATCGTCTTCATCGACAGCGACCTGGTGGTGACGGCCGATTTTCTGGTAAGCCACGGCCGGGCTTTGCAGGAGAACTGGCAGCGCAGCGGTGATCGGCTCTGCTTCACCTATGGGGCCGTGATCAACACCGCAAATTTCGAGGAGCCCACCCGGGAGCCCCATAAGCCCACCGATCTCTCCTGGGCCTACTTCGCCACCGGCAACGTGGCGATCGATCGCTCGCTGTTGCTGCGCAGTGGCCTGTTCGACACCTCCTTCCGCCTCTACGGCTGGGAAGACCTGGAGTTGGGTGAACGGCTGCGGCGCCTGGGCGTGCGCCTGGTGCGCTGCCCCGAGGCGGTGGGGTATCACTGGCACCCAGCCCTGAACTTGGCCCAGATTCCCGACCTGATCCGCGTGGAGCGGGAGCGGGCCAAGATGGCGCTGGTCTTCTACCGCAAGCACCCCACCCGTCGGGTGCGCTTCATCATCCAGTACACCTGGCTGCACCGGCTGCTCTGGGAGCTGCTCACCCTCGGTGGCCTGGTGAATGAGCGCAGCCTGCGCCCCGTGCTGGCTTGGTTGATCCGCCGCGGCCATCCCCAGCTGGCCATGGAGCTGCTGCGGCTTCCCCTCAACCGCCTGGGCGTGCGCGCCCTTTACGCCGAAGCCCGCACGGCCATTTGATAGGTTGCTCCGGTCCCCCAACACCGCACACCTGCGCGTTTCGGGTGACCCTCCCGCCTTTCCCCTCACCGGGGCTGGGCCGTGTGGCGGGTCCCTGGCAGGTGGTGGCCAACCCGAAACCCCACGAATCCCCATGGCTGTCGTCACTCTCGCCGAGATGATGGAGGCGGGCGCCCACTTCGGGCACCAAACCCGCCGTTGGAACCCGAAGATGTCGCGCTACATCTACTGCGCGCGCAACGGCGTTCACATCATCGACCTCGTGCAAACCGCCGTTTGCATGAACAATGCCTACAAATGGGTGCGCAATGCCTCACGCAGCGGCAAGCGCTTCCTGTTCGTTGGCACCAAGAAACAGGCCTCCGAGGTGATCGCCCAGGAGGCATCTCGCTGTGGCGCCGCCTACGTGAACCAGCGCTGGCTGGGCGGCATGCTCACCAACTGGACCACGATGCGCGCTCGCATCGATCGCCTCAAGGATCTCGAGCGCATGGAATCCTCCGGCGCCATTGCCATGCGGCCGAAAAAGGAGGCCGCCGTGCTGCGCCGGGAGCTCGATCGCCTGCAGAAGTATCTCGGCGGTCTCAAGAACATGCGCCGCCTGCCTGATGTGGTGATTCTGGTCGACCAACGCCGTGAGACCAACGCGGTGCTCGAGGCCCGCAAGCTCGACATCCCCCTGGTGTCGATGCTCGACACCAACTGCGACCCGGATCTGTGCGATGTGCCGATCCCCTGCAACGACGATGCTGTGCGTTCGGTCCAGTTGGTGTTGGGCCGCCTGGCCGATGCGATCAACGAAGGCCGCCATGGCGCCCAAGATCGCGGTGGCGATGAGGAGGGCTGAGGCCCTCCCCCGCTCCCTGCCCCCTTTCCTCCCCCAACCCGCTCCCCCTCTCCGCACCGATGGCTGAGATCTCCGCCAAGCTCGTCAAGGAACTGCGCGACAAAACCGGCGCAGGCATGATGGATTGCAAGAAGGCGCTCGCTGAGAGCGCCGGCGACATGACCAAGGCCTCCGAGTGGCTACGCCAGAAGGGCATTGCCTCAGCGGAGAAAAAAGCGGGCCGCACCGCCGCCGAGGGGGCTGTGGGCAGCTATATCCACACCGGTGCCCGCGTCGGCGTGCTGGTGGAGGTCAACTGCGAAACCGATTTCGTTGCCCGCGGCGAGCTCTTCCAGGAGCTCCTGCGCAATGTGGCGATGCAGATCGCCGCCTGCCCCAACGTGGAGTACGTCACCACAGACGAGATTCCCGCCGAAGTGGCTGAGCGCGAGAAGGCGATCGAGATGGGTCGTGACGACCTCTCCGGCAAGAAGCCCGAGATGAAGATCAAGATCGTGGAAGGCCGCATCGGCAAGCGTCTCAAGGAGATGGCCCTGCTCGAGCAGCCCTTCATCCGCGACCCCAACATGACCCTGGGCGAACTGGTCAAGCAGGCCGCCGGCAAAACAGGGGAGAACATCCAGGTTCGTCGTTTCACCCGCTATACCCTCGGCGAGGGCATCGAGATTGAGAAGGTCGACTTCGCTACCGAGGTGGCGTCCATGGGCAAGACGGCCTGAGGCCCTGGAGTGAGCCACGGAGCGCCATCGGAGCCCCCCGGTTCCTCCGCCGGAGCCTCCGGTGCTGGGCCAGGATCCAGCGGTCCTGAACCTCAGTTGCGGGCGTTGCGGGAGCGCGTGGGATCAGGAAATGCGGATCTGTATCGCCACCTGGCGCTGTACCTGCAGGTGCTGCGCCAGGTGCTGCCGTTGCGGGTTGAGCGGGCTGTTTTCCATCTGGCCACCCAGGTACAGCCCCGCCGCTACGCGGTCCTGCCGCCCAACGATCGCCTGCAGCTGCATTGCCGCCTTCGCGCGCTGGTCCACCGCTGCACCAGCCTGCTCACCGTGGAGCAGCTCGTCAGCCTCGCCGCCCAGATGGCGCGGGAGAGGGAGCGGCAGGAACGGCGCGAGCGCCAACGGCTGCTGCAGCGCTTCTCCGCCCGCTCCGGCGATGGCGATGGCGATGGCGATGGCGAGAGCCTGGCGCTGACGATGCCCCCAAGGATCGCTCTGCCCAGGCCGCCCGGTGCTGCCATCGGGCACGGCGCCGGGCGGCCTGGGCAGGAGGACCTTCCCAAGGGCTCGGTGAACCTCGATGGTTCCCGTCCCTTCAGCATCGGCCTGCTGCAGAGCTTCACTTCAGCGATCACCGCCGGACCCTTTGCTGCACCAGCGGAGGCCACAGCGGCGGCGGAACTGGCGGGGCTTGCGGAGGAGCTTGCGCAAGACAGCAACGGGGATCGGGAAGGGATGGATCCGGCGTTGGATCCAGAGATGGAGGCAGATCTGGAGAGCGATCTGGAGACAGATCTGGAGGAACAGGAAGGGATGGAGAACGAGGACGAGGGTATGGACGATGAGATGCCGGATGAAGGGGATCTCCCCGATCCCGCCTCCCTGGCGGAGATGCACCTGCCCCAGCTGCTGCAACAGCTGATGGGGGATCCACCCAGGCGCTCCAGCGCCACCGACCCGTGGCAGGACGCACGCCTGCCCGACGATCCCTTGGTGCTGCTTCGCTGGCTTGAGGGGGTGGAGCAGGCCCTGGCGAGGCGGTTGCGAAACCTGTCCCACGCGATCAACGTCGAACTGCTGCGCTCAGGGCTGAGCGGCAGTCTGCTGCCGGTCTCCCTTCTCGACGGGGTGTTGTCCGGCCAGATCGAGGTGCAGCCGGCCCCTCCGAATCTGCTGCGCCTGCAGCTTCCCTTTCCAGCGGAGGACGCCAGCCCCCTGCTGGTGATGGCCGTGCTTCTCCGCCGCGTTGATCTGGAGTTGGAGGAACCGCGGCTGCGCACCTGTCGGCGACGCCTGCAGCAGCATCGCCAGGAGGTGCGCAGAATGGCGCAGCAATTCCGTCGCCTGCAGCGGCGGCGCGAGGCCCACGAGGCCGAACAGCTGTGGTTGCAGGATCGCCACACCAGCCTCAGCCCTCTGGAGTGACTCCCACCGCCGGGGTGGAAAACTGGTGCGCCACCCTGCAGCAGGCCAGCCAGCTGGAGAGTGAGCGGGGCTTCGGCGACCTGGTCGGTCGCCGCGAGACCTTCAGCGCCTTCATCGTCCGCAGCCTGCAGGAAGGCACCCGGGGGCTCACCGAGGAAGAACGGCGGGCCCTCGCCGAGATGGCAGGGCGCTTTGCCTCCTACCCCACCGACCCGCCGGAGCGCCGCGCGCGGCTGGTGAGCCAGCTGCGCCAGCGCCTGCACCAACTGCGTTGTCGCTATCGCCCCCCCCTGCCCGTCTCCCCTCCGCGCTTGCGGTTGCAGGGGCGCCCAGACTCCGGCCCCTCCACCCATCGCCTGGAGCCCGATTCCCCCCTCCTGGAGATCCCCGGGGTGGGCCCGAAGCTGGCGGGTCAACTGGCCGGTCTCGGCCTTCTGGTGGTGAGGGATCTGGTGCAGCACTACCCCCGCGACTACCTCGACTACGCCCGCCTCGTGCGGATCACCGACCTGGTGCCTGGAAGCACCGCCACGATCGTGGCGCGGGTGCGCCGCTGCCATGCGTTCGCCAGCCCACGCAACCCCAACCTGGCGATCCTCGAGCTCCAGCTGCACGACGGCAGCGGACGCTTGCGGGTGTCGCGCTTCCTGGCGGGCCGACGCTTCACCTCCCCCGGCGCACTCCGGCTCCAGCAGAACCAGTACCCGGTGGGCGCCAGCGTGGCGATCAGTGGTCTGGTGCAGGAGACCCCCTATGGCCCGGCCTTCCGCGATCCCCTGATCGAGGTGCTGGATGGACCCTCGGCGCCCGTGCGCTCTGAGCGGATCGGCCGGATCGTGCCCGTGTATTCCCTCAGCGAGGGCTTGAGCCAGGAGCGGATCGCCGGGCTCCTGCGCAGCGTTCTGCCCCACTGCGAGAGCTGGGGGGATCCCCTGGACCCAGCCCTGCTCCGCGAACTCGATCTGCTTCCCCTGCCCAGCGCCCGCCGCGGCATCCACCAGCCCGAGAGC
>CAIVPT010000153.1 GCA_903907855.1 uncultured Synechococcaceae cyanobacterium
CGCGGCTCACCCATGCCGAAGTTAGGCACTGGCTAGGGCGTGGCGGCCCCGAAGCCCTGGCCCTCCTGAAGGCCGCCGTGGGCGCTTCCTCGCCGATCGAAGCGCTGCTCTATGCCCCGCTCTTCGCGCTGCTGCTGCGCTTGGCCTGGGTGATGGCCGAGTTAATCCACGGCGCGGGCCATACGGTGGCGCAGGCGCTGGTGGATCAAACCCCGGGCGTGCTGCGCCTGGAAAACGTGCTGGAGCACCGTTCCCCCCAGCAGTTGGCCAGACGGCTGCTGCCCTTCGGGGGATGGGCAGCGATGGAGGCCCCGGAGGCCCCGATCGCCTGGTTGGCGGTCGGCCAACTCCAGCCGTGGAAAGTGCGGATCAAGGCCGCCGCCCCCCTCCTGCTTCACCTGATCCTTCTGGCGGCCGCCTGCCATGGATTGAATGGCCTGAGCGACGCCGGTCCGGCAGAGTTCTGGCGCCTCAATCTGCTGCTGGCTGCGGCGGTGAGCCACCTGGGGTTGCTCTTCGCCTCGCGCACCGACCTGCTGGCCCTGCTGCGCGGCCAGGCGGCCCATCTGTACTGCGGCAATTTCGGGGTGTTGGCCGATCGCCAGGCCGCCAACCGCGACGAATTGCTCTCCGAGCAAGCCATCCGCATCTTCCACCAGATGGGTCGGGATACGGAGCTGCGGGGTGCCCAGGCCGGTGGCGGGCTGGTGATGGCGCTCGATCGCGAAGGCGACCACGGCTTCGTCGGTCACAAGATGGTGAATGCCAAGCGAGGCGATCTCACCCCCTCGCTGGAGACGGCCTTTTGCCAGCAGCGGCGGCGGGCACGCCGCAGCGGCTGGACCCCTCCCCCCACCGGCCTGATGGCCTGCTGGCACTACCGCTTCGGCACCAGCGGCCCACCGGCGGTGGCGGAAACCCACTGGCAGGAATGGACACCAGGCCGCCACTGCCGCCTGTGGCACCTCGACGATGACGGGCGCTGGAGCCATCACTGGCGGCGGGTGCATCACCGCATCACCCACAACGGTGACTTTGAGGCCTTCGCGGGCTTCGGGGAGCCGGTGGATGTGGGGGGCTCCCTGGGGCCCTGGCTGGAGAAGGCCCTGCAGCAGAGAGCCCCAGCCGTCGTCGACTCCGCCCGCATCGCCGGCATGGTGGATCTGTTGATCTGTCAGGGCGATTGGTTCGCTGCGGTGCGCTGGGCCTCCCTCAGGGCGCTGTCCCGCTTCCCCGCCAGCATCCCCGCCGAAGATCTGACGCGATGGACCACCCTCATCGAGGACACATTCGGCGATTGCATCGCCGCGGGGGTCAGCCCTCACGACCTGGCCGAATCGATGGCCGCCCGGCTCGAGCCACCCCTGGGCCGCGAACCCCGGCTGCAGGGGCTGAGCCGCGAGCAGCGGCGCCAGTGGATCCACCACACGGTCGATCTGTTCCGCCACAACGATCCCGCCACAGCCGTGCGGCAATTCATGCACGATGCGCGCGGCAGTTTTGGCTTGATGGTGGTCTCCACCACCTGGCCTGATCGTTTGGTGCTCTGCAGCCTCGGTCAACCGATCACGATCGGAATGGATCCCCACGCCGGCCTGACGCTCTACGCCTCGGAATCCGCGGCGGTCGATGGCATCCTCCAGGAGCGGCAGGGGGCCTGGCGGATTGATCTCGATGAAAATGCCGGTGAAATTGCCGTTCTCTCCAGCAACGATCTCCAGATCAGCTCCCTCTCACTCCAGCGCGACCTCGAGCCGCAGGAGCTGCTGGCACGGTGCCAGTTCTATCGGGGCCGCCCCCGCAGGGGCATCGCTTCGCGCCTGCGGAGCGCGGTCGAGCCGCGCGATCCTGTGGCCGCCGATATCGCCGACATCCCGGCCCTGCTCGCCACCATCCACGACGACTGGAGCAACCCAGGCTCCACCAATCGCCAGACCGCTGACTCGTTGGGACAGTTGCTGATCGCCAAGGCAGCGAATGTGGCCGAAAAGGAAAGGATGCTGGTGCGGGCGGGCCTGGCCAACAGCCTGGCCCGCTCGAGCGACGTCGATCTGCTGGTCACCGGGGTGGAGAACAGTCTCTGGGTGGGCGAACAATTCGCCCGGGATCTCAGCAGCCTGATGCCGCGCCTCACGGTGCGAGCACTGTCGGCGAACGAGGTGCTCAAGGCACTGCAGAACGACATCAACAGCCTCCATCTCGCCCGCCAGACCATCGTGTTGGTCCTCAGTCACTCCGGCCGCACCTTCCCCTCCCGGCAGGTGATGGAGGCCTGTGATCTGATGGTGCGTCGCCAGGTGATCCGCGAGTTCTTCATCGTCACCGGCGAACCCGACAGCCTGCAGGGTTCGGCGCTGCTCCAAGCCCAGAACGCGAGGGAAGGGTTCAGCCGTCGGCTGTTCCATACCGCCGCCGGCCGACGGCGGGCGGAGCCGGCCACCGCCTCGGTCGTCGCGATGCATCAAACGCTCACCCAGCTTCTGTTCAGCCTCTGCCGCCAGCTTCTGCAGGCCTTCCCGAACGAGCAGCAGCGGCCCCTGGGCATGCCGCTGTCGCGGCTGCACCTCGAACAGCTGGAGAGCAGCGAAACCGAGGGGCTTCTCCAGGAGTGCCGGGAGATCCTCGGCTGCGATGGCCAGGGCAATCCCCAGCCCACCGCTACCTGGCGACATCTGGTGCGGGCGGGGCGGCGCTGGGCGCTGCATGTGCTGGAAACCCCGTTGGCCTGGGTGATCCATGCGCTGTACATCCTCATCACCCTGGAGCTGCGCATGCCCCTGGTGCAGGCCCTGATGCGCACTCTCGTGGGCCCGGCGCTGTGGACGGCTGACTCCAGCTGGGCAACGCTGCTGCGGGAGCTGGCCCTGGCCGGTGACATTGCGCTCTACATCCTGGGGCCCTGGTTCTGGACGCTGGCCATCCGTTGGCTGCAAAGACGCCCCCTGCTGGCGCGAACCGGACGACGCACCCTGGTGATCGGCGAAGCCGGCTGGGTCCATCCCCTGCTGACGAACTACATCAGCAAGCTCTTTGCCCTGAGCTTCGGCATCGCCAGCCTGGATGTTCAGGGGGGTGAAGTCAGCGACCACCTGCTCCACACCCACGCCCACCGCATCGTGCGAGGCACGCTGCTGTATCTCGGGGTTCCCGATGGACGGGGCGGCGGCATCCATCGCGCCGATGCGGATGCCGCCATCCTCACGGCCCGCCAATCAGATGGTATCCGGCACTGGAATGTGGGTCCCGAGATCGTGGCCGTGGGAACGGACCCTTCCGTGCGCAGCGGGCCCTTCCAGCAGACACTGCTGCTTCCCTGCGGCACGACCAACGGCAACGACAGAGGCGCCATGAATTCGGCCGATCGGCTGATCGAAACGCTGCGGGAATCGCGCTTCATCGCCCTGCGCCGGTTGCTGGCGAGCTACGTGTTCTTCTGGGCCATGGCGCGGGATGTGGGCCTGTTGCCGTTGCTGCGCTTCAAGTGGTGGCGCTCCCAGAGCCGCACCCGGGTGATGACCACAGCAGCCCCGGTGTCGGCGGCACGCCTCGACCTCACCGAGGACCAGGAAGTCGCCGCCCTTGCGCTGGAGACGGCCGGTCGCGAGCAGAGCTGACAGGGGCCCGCCAGGGATTCCCCTTACGATCCAGTGCTGCTTTCCGGGGGAGCGCCATGGGCCGCCGCCGCCACCCATCGGCCACCCCTCCCCCCAGCCCCGAGCAGCAGCTGGTGGAGCGCCTGCGCCGGATCGAAGCCCTCCATGCCCGGGCCGCCAGCGAGGGGGAACGGGAGGCGGCCCAACGGGCCCGCGACCGCATCCAGGCCCGGCTGCAGGAGCTGGAGGCCGAGGAACCCCCGATTGAGGTCCGGTTCACGTTGGCCGATCAGTGGTCGCGCCATTTGTTTGTGGCGCTCCTGCGCCGCTACGGCATCGCCCCGTACCGCTACCGGGGCCAACGCCGCACCACCGTGATGGCGCGCCTCAACCGCCGCTTCGTGAACGACACCCTCTGGCCGGAATTCCTGGAGTTGCAGAGCACATTGGCGGCCTACTTCGACACCCTCACCGACCGGATCATCGAGCAGGCGCTGGAGGTGGACGCCGGCGAGGCCGAGGAGCGCAACCAGAGCGCCCCCCAGCTGCCGCCGCAAGACCATCAGGGTTCCCTGCTGTGAAGGGGCCCCTCCACGCCAGCAGCCGGGCCCCCAGGCCAGCAAGGGCCAGCCGGCGCGGCTAAGACAGGCCCATCGGCTCTGGCCGCCACCCCCTCCTGCCATGCCCGCCGCGCCCCCCCTGGCCTTCCTGCCGCCCCGGCTCGATCCGCGCGTGCTGGCTTTGTCGCAGCGGCTGCTGCCCCTGGCCCTGCGCCACGGGGGCGCCATCACGGCGCGACAGGTGGTGGGCGGCGAGCAGCTGGTGGCGGCGATGCAGGCCTTCCAGAGCGGCCAGAGCCGGCTGCTGCTGGCCTTCCGCCACCCCAGCGTCAGCGACCCGCTGTGTCTGGCGGCCCTGCTCTGGCTGGATCTGCCGCGCCTGGCCCGGCACCAGGGGGTGCGGCTGCGGCCCCGCCCCCACGCCCACTTCCTCTACGACCGGGGCATTCCCCTCTGGGCCGGGGCGCCGGTGGGCTGGCTGCTGCCGCGGCTGGGGGGCAGCTCGATTCAACGCGGCAAACTCGACAGCGCCGGCCTGCGGTCGGCCCGCGCCCTGCTGCTGGAGGGCCGCTACCCCTTCGCGGCGGCACCGGAGGGGGCCACCAACGGCCACAACGAGCTGGTGAGCGCCCTGGAGCCCGGGGTGGCCCAGCTCGCCTTCTGGACCGCCGACGACCTGCGCAAGGCCGGTCGCTCCGAGGCGATGACCGTGCTGCCGATCGGCGTGCAATACAGCTGGAGCCGGCCGATCTGGGGGGAGTTGGAGGCGCTGCTGGGGCGGCTGGAGCGCCAGGCGGGGCTGTCGCCCGCCGCCGCGGAAGCCGGCTTCGTGGCGGCTCGCTCCGCCACGGCCGCCGATCCGGCCCACCTCTACCCGCGCCTGCTGGCCCTGGCCGAGCGGATGCTGGCGCTGATGGAGCGCTTCTACCGCGACTCGTACCAGAAGGATCTGCCCGATCTCGACCAGCCAGCCGACCCGAACGAGCGGCTGGCGCTGCGCCTGCAGCGGCTCCTGAACGCAGCCCTGGAGGTGGTGGAAACCTCCTTCGGCCTGCGGGCCAGCGGCGACCTCACCAGCCGCTGCCGCCGCCTCGAACAGGCCGGTTGGGACCGCCTCTACCCCGCTGGTGTGGAGGCCAACGGCCGCTGCCCCCTGCAGCGGGGCCTGGCCGATCGGCTCGCGGAGGAGACGGAGCGACGCCTGTGGCACATGCGCGTGGTGGAGAGCTTCGTGGCGGTGAGCGGCCGCTACGTGAAGGAGGCACCGAGCCCAGAGCGCTTCGCCGACACCTTGATGCTGCTGTGGGACACCAAGTGCCGCCTGCTCGGGAGTGACCCGGGCCGCCGTCCCCAGCTCGGGCCCCGGCGGGTGCAGCTCTCGATCGGCGAGCCGATCGCGGTGGCCGATCGGCTGGATGCTTACCGCAGCGACCGCCGGGCCGCCGTGGGCGCGCTCACCGCGGAGCTGCAACGGGCCCTGGAGGGGCTGATCGTGCCCTCCGCCTGAGCCACCCCGCTGGGCCGTCGCCCTCAGCCGCTGGCTTGCAGGCGGGCCACGTAGTCCTCGAGGCGGCCGGCGTTGATCCAGCCGGTGGCGATCGTTTTGCTGTGCTCGTGGCTGACGCGGCCGCGGTGGATGTGGGACAGGCCGGCGGGGAAGATCGCCAGCTTGCCCTTCTCCGCTTCCACATGGTGGTCCTGCCAGTGGAACTCGGTGCCCCCCTCCGGCAGGCTGTTGGCGTAGAGGATCCAGGCCAGCACGCGGCGTTGCGGTTCGGTGGCGTCGGGGTCCAGGCTCCAGTCGCAGTGCCAGCGGCGGAAGCCCTCGCCCGGGGCGTAGCGCTGCAGGTTGAAGAGCGGGCAGACGAACAGGGAGCGCTCCGGGCAGCAGTCGAGGAAGAGGGGCCGCTCCGCCAGCCAGCGCTTCAGCCCCACCGACACCCCGCGCAGGATGGCGTCCGCCAGGGCGTGGGCCTCCGGATCGCTGCGGTCGAGCCACACCAGGGAGATATCGTTCGACACCTTGCCGGGGAGGCCGTCATCGCCGCCCGCGCCCCCACCTCCGCCAGCATCGTCACCAAAGGCGACGCCAGGGCGCTGCAGATCGGGGCGGCGGTCAAAGAAGGCCATCACCGCCTCGGCCAGCGCCAGGTAGCCGCTGTCGTGGTACTCACCGATCAGCCGCATGGGCGGGACTCCGGCACACCAGCCCAGGCTGCCAGAGCCGGCCCCGGGACCGCCGCTGAGCCAGTCCGGCGGCCGTGGCCCCCTCAGATCGGCCTCAGATCGGGCGACCGTAGACGCGATGGGGAGGGGCGGAGCGCAGCCGCTCGCTCACCTCCGCCAGGCGCGTGCGGCGGACCCAGAGACGATTGGGGGTGTAGTGCGTGATCGGCATCAGCTCACGGCGGAAGGGCTCGTAACTCACATCCGCAAAACCGGCCGTGCGCAGGATCGCATTCACCGCTTCCGTCTGGCCTTCGATGATGATTGCAAGCAGCGACTCCGCCGCCAGCACGGCCTGGGCACCGAGCAGCACATCCTGCTCAAAACCCTCCACATCCACCTTCATGAGCGTGGGCGCAAACCCAGCACATTGCTCGTCGAGAGTGGAGATATTGACAATGATCTTGCGGCCAGGATACGACGCGTCCACGAACGAGTTCTGGCAGTCGCGATCTGCGGAGAACACCAGGTTCTCCCCCGCTGCCACCCGCTCCGGCCCCACCAGCGCCAGGTTGCGTGCCTCGGCACGTGTGCCCAGATCGTTGATCGCCAGTGCCTCCTGCAACCGCGTGAAAGTGGAGGGAACGGGCTCGAAGGCCAGGCAGTGGGAGCCGGCAACACCCGCGGCCAGCAGGGAATAGGAACCCAGATTGGCGCCCACATCCAGGAACAGGTCGCCGGGGCGCAACAGATGCAGGGCGAAGGCCATGTCCCTGCATTCCTGCAGGCCCAGATACACGTTGCCGGTCAGGCCATGGTCGCCGCGACGCACCGGCAGACGCACGCCCCCCAGCCAGGGGATCAGCAGCTGACTGGGCCCAAGGGCGAAGCGCAGCTGCAGCGAAGCAAACCGAAAAAAGGGAACCCAGCGGCGCTTTCGCCAGAGGGGATGTTGCCAGAAATCAGGAAGGGAATGCCTGGCAAAGCCGCGGATCTTGGCAAACACGCCGACTAATTTTTAGCCACGAAAGTAGCACGTTTGACCGCCACGGCCAGCGGCGCCAGCCGGGCTACGGGCGCCGCCCTTCAGCCCCGCCAGGGCAGGGCGAGCAGGCTGCCGTGGCGCTGCCAGCCTTCGACGGCGACCACCCGCTCCGCCAACCCCACCCGCTGCAGGGCCTCCGCCACCCGCTCAGGCACCGGCTCGACGGCCAGGGCGTCGAGGGGCAGGGCCAGGGCCTGGGGCTCGGCCGGATCGGCCATCAGCCGCAGGTTGAGGTCCTCCAGGTCGCGGGAAAAGAACAAGCGCCGCATGCGGCCGGTGAGCACCGGTCCGAGGCTGGCGGCAAAGCTCTCCAGGGAAGCGGAATCAGCGCTGCAGCCGCAGTTGAGCGCCAGCCAGATCAGCAGCTTGGCCCAGCTCTCCACGGTCCAGAGCGGCGCGAAGCTCTCCCGGTGCTGGCGCACCAGCTCACCGATGGCGAAGTCCACCAGGGTGGCCTGCAGGGCCTGCGGGGAGGGGTCTGGGGCGTCGGGCACGGGGGCGGGGCGGGATCGGAGGGCCGCAGGGCTCCAGCCTGCCGCAGGCCCGGGCTCAGCATGGGGGGGCGGTAGCGGCGGCACAACGCGCCCACCGATGGGCAGACTGCAAGGGCAACGTCCGTGGAGACGCCCCGATGGCCCTGGATCTGAACGACCCGGAGCTCGAGTTCGCCGACCTCGTCACCGCTTACCAGAGCTGGGTGATGGCCGTGATCAACGACGAGAAGCTCGGTGGGGACAAGCTGCTCACCGACGACATCACCGACGACGCGCTCAATGCCATGCGCTTCCTGCCGGATGTGGTGACCAGCGCGATCGAGACCACCCTGGCGCGCGTCTACGACGTCGACCCCGACGAGCTGTCGGAGCTGCTCTACCCCGAGGGCTGAGGGGGGCCAGGATCGGACGCCGCCCTCACTCCCAGGGTGGCGTCGAACGCAAGCAAGGCGATCCGCGCACCGCTGCGCGGATGGGGGAACACCAGGCCGCAGGCGTGCAGCTGCAGCCGCGGAGCGAAGACGCCCCCCAGGCCAAGGCCTCCCAGATCTCAGAGAGAAAGGGGAAGGGGGATCGAGAGGGCTTTAGCTTGATCGCGGCCTTGAACAACCTCAGCCAGCATGTCGACCAAAAAGTTGGGGCAGATCAAGGAACTGCTGGCCTTGACGCTGCTCGGAGCGCTGTCGAGCGTAAGCAGTTATCTATTGTTGAAAGACGCCTCCCAAGGCTTCATCGCCAAACATGGGAACCCAATTATTAACGCCTATTATAATTTTGCCAACGTCAGCCATAATCCGTTAAACGTACTGGCCATTTTTGTGGTTCCGACACTATGGTTAGTGGCCTTGCTCACCAGCCAGCGAATACCCCGCATTGTCCTGGATTTCTTTGGGGGCTTTTTTGTGTTCCGGATGGTGATTGGCCTGGTCTTTGTCAATGCACTTCTGTTTATTCCGGCCGCCAGCCCACGCCTACTACTCGGTCAGATTCTGGTTTTTATCCCATTTTTCTCCATGGCCTGGGGTTGGCTCCTTTGGCGTATTGACTGCTGGGGCAACGGTCCCGCCGGCCAAACCATCACCATCGCGGAGGCAAAGGAGCCGATCACATCATTTGACTACTACCACGCTTCCATTTACTCCGTAGTCAACCAAGGCAAATCAAGCTTCGCTGGTGTGACGCGACTGGGTCGCTCCCTCTGCCTGCTGCATAATCTGATGCTGATCAACCTGCTGGGGCTGGCCCTGGCCAGGGCCTATGGGCTTCTACAGAAGATGCTTTGAAGAGATGTTCTGAAGCATGCTTCTCCCAGAGGGTGGGAAGCGGCACACGCCTCAACCCAGTCGCTCGCCACCGCTGGATTGATCCAATGCCTGCTGGTAGCTGAGATGTTCGTCTTTGGCTAGATCGATGCCGAGGTGGCCGAATTTGGAGGCGAACAGAATCCGCCAAGGCGTCTTCTTGAGGGATTGAAAGGTGCCGATTGCGATCTGACGTAACGCATCACATTCGGCTTGCCACTGGCTGGAGTACGCCGCCAAGCCTTGGTCCAGAGAATGGCGGTGATCGGCAAGACATTGAGCCAGAACCGTGGCTCCTTGCATGGCGGCATTGACGCCTTGGCCCACCGGAGGAACAGGGGCACCGGCATCGCCAAGCAGAGCGACGCGGTCGATCACCAAGGAGGAGCAGCGTTTTGATTTGCCAGTGGGGAGGCATTCCCGCTGGCTGAAGCCTGCCACCATCTCATCAGAGGCGAAATGACGCAACAGCGGGTGAGCCCGATCCAAGAGATCGGCTGCATCAGCGAAGGATGCGAACGACGTGGCCGCCTGGAAGCCAACCTGACAAAACCAAAGGGGATCGGCTGGACCGTTGGGACCCTTGATGGCCCCCGCCACCACGAGCACGGGCTGGGTAGCGAACAAGTAGAGATAGCGGGGATCAAGTTCTTCGGGATTCTGATCGAGATGCAGCATCGTCGAGTGGTTGCCCAGGTCGGTTGATTCGACGCGGAAATCGGGCTGCTGCTCGCTCAATGCACGCCGAAGGGCACTACCACCGCCATCGCAGCCCACAGCCAAATCAAAGCAACGCATCTCGCGTTGATTTGTACCGAGCCAGGTGAGTTCCAGTTCAGCGTTGCAGGCATTGACAAGCTGGGCTTCCACGCCGAAGTGGAGGTTCACAACGTCGGCATAACGATCGATCAAGTGAGCCTGGAGGGAGCGGCAGATATCGCCGCGGCTGCCGGTCCATCCGCGGCTCTCATACGGATCCAGTCCATACCCAACGCCTAAACGATGGAGCCAGGGAGCAGGCGCCGTCTTGATGCCCTTGAAGGCGATCAGCTCACCATCAAACCGCTCAGCAATGCCTATTTTTAGTGCAGCATTCAGGCCATGGCCAGTGATATCAATCGTATAGCTACGGCTGGGGTTGTAGGTGGCGGCCTGAAAGTGGTCGTCGCCACGCTCAAAGAGATCGATTGCGTAGCCACCCTCACGGGCCAAGGCGCAGGCGAGGGTAAGTCCAGCAGGCCCAGCACCGACAATGGCGATCTTCAAGGGGGAATCCTGTGATGAGAGACGAGTGATGGGAGACGAGTGATGGGAGACGAGGGCGGCCATCGAGCGCCCATGGCACAACATCCTGCCTAGGCAGTGCCTAGGAATCAGTGTAGGGGTCAGCAGTCTGCTCAGGCTAACCCCGCTGAATCATTCACGAGGCACTTTGATCCAGCGCCGACCCACGGCGCGCTGACTCCAGGCATTTAGACCTGGCCAATAAAG
>CAIVPT010000154.1 GCA_903907855.1 uncultured Synechococcaceae cyanobacterium
GTGCAGGCCTATGCCCTGGCCTGGACCACCCCTTGGCGGGTGGGATGCCAATCGATCACCTCGGCGATCAGCCTCGGACGGGACCATTCCGGTTGCCGCGACACCTGCCGTCCCACCCGAGTCAGCCGCTATTACGCCCGCGGCGATGTGAGCCGCCCTTGGGATGGCTTGCGGCTGCGGCCGAGCATGCTGCTTGCCGCCGCCGACCCCGGATCGGCGCGGCGACTGATTGAGCGCGGGGTGGCTTCTGACGGCACCGCTCCCCCTGGCACCGCCTACCTGCTGAGCACCTCCGACGTCGCCCGCAATGTGCGGGCGGCCGGGTACGACGCCGTGGTGGCCGCTGTCGGCCCCGGATTCCAGGTGCGCGTGCTGCGGGCCAATGCGTTGCGCGGTGCGAAGGATGTCATGGCCTACTTCACCGGTCTGGCTCATGTTCCTGCGATCACCACCAACCGCTTTCGTCCCGGGGCGGTGGCCGATCACCTCACCTCCTTCGGCGGCCAGCTCACAGGGTCCGGTCAGATGAGTGCCCTGCGCTGGCTGGAGGCGGGCGCCACCGGCAGCTACGGCACGGTGGTCGAACCCTGCAACCTCACCGCGAAGTTCCCCGATCCCGGTCTCCTGCTTGCCTACTACCGCCGTGGCGACACCTTGATCGAGGCCTACTGGCGCAGTGTGGCCATGCCGGATCAGGGCCTGTTCATCGGCGAACCCCTGGCCCGTCCCTGGCCCGCTCGCCTCTCCGCTACGGAGCGTGCCGGTGTCGATGCCACGCCCAAGCGTGTTCGATGATCGTGCCCAGGTCGGGATGGCGGGGCCGCCAGCCCAGTTCGCGGTGCGCCCGCTCCGCTCCGGCCACTAGCTGTGCCGGGTCCCCCTTGCGCCGCGGGGCCACGTGGGCCAACAGTCCGCGGCCGGTGACCGCCTTGGCAGTCTCGATCACCTGTTGCACCGAATAGCCGGTGCCGTTGCCGAGGTTGTAGATCAACGGTGCGGAGAGGGTCTCCTCGTGCTCCCGCAGCCGCAGCAGCCTCTCCAGTCCGAGCACATGGGCGTCCGCGAGGTCGCTGACGTGGATGTAGTCGCGGATGCAGGTGCCATCGGGGGTGGGGTAGTCATCGCCGAAGATCTGCAGGTATGGCTCCCGGCCGCTCATCACGTCAAGGACGCGGGGGATCAGGTGGGTCTCCGGATTGTGGTCCTCTCCCAGGCCCCCCTCCGGATCGGCGCCCGCGGCATTGAAGTAGCGGAAGATCACGCTGGGCAGCCCGTAGGCGGCGGCGAAGTCGATCAGCAGGCGCTCCACCATCCATTTGCTGCGGCCATAGGGATTGATCGGGGCCTGGGGGTGGTCCTCGGTGATCGGCACCTGCTGGGGGACGCCATAGGTGGCACAGGTGGAGGAGAAGACGATTGGGATCGGGGTGGGGGGGGCGATCAGCGCTTCAAGCAGGCTGAGGGTGTCGCCGAGATTGTTGCGGTAGTACTTGGCTGGGTCGCTCACCGACTCGCCCACGTAGGCATAGGCGGCGAAGTGGAGCACCGCCTCGATCGGTCGCCCCTCCAGGGCGCTGCCGGCCAGGGCTGGATGGGACCCCGCCAGCACGGAATCAAGCAGGGGCCGATCGCCCACCTGCCCTTCCACCAGGGGCACCTCCAGCACGTCGCGCACGATGTCGCGGTGGCCGTAGACGAGGTTGTCGAGCACGGCCACCTGGTGTCCCGCACGGCAGAGCGCCCGCACGGCGTGACTGCCGATGTAGCCGGCACCTCCCGTGACCAGAACCCTCACGCTTTTTCTCCTGAAACCTCGCAAGCTCCGACCTTAGGAGCCGCTCCCAGCCTGGGGGCCTCCGGCGGGCTCAGCTTCACGGCTGGTTGTCGGTGGGGGTTGAGCGGCCATGAAAAAAGGGCCGGCATAGCCGGCCCATTTAGGAACCTGGTGCCCTTGGGGTGCACCGTTCAGTCGCGTCAGTCGCGGCGGCCGCCACCCTGGAGGGCGATGATCAGCCGGAGGATGAACACGAAGAGGTTGATGTAGGTGAGGTACATGCCCAGGGCACCCGCCAGGTACTGGTCATCCCGGTAGCTGCGGGGCATGGTGTAGAAGTCGACGAAGGCGGCGCCCACGAA
>CAIVPT010000155.1 GCA_903907855.1 uncultured Synechococcaceae cyanobacterium
AGCGGCTATCTCATCCGCTACGGCGGCCAGTTTGAATCGGAGGAGCGGGCCACCACCAACATGCTGCTCTACAGCCTTTTGGCCATGGTGGTGATCGCCGTGTTGATGTTCGTGGCCGTGAAATCACTACCGGCCACGATCGCGATTCTGATCAACCTGCCACTGGCGCTTGTTGGGGGCCTGGTGGCCATCCTGCTCACCGGAGGGGTTCTTTCGGTGGCCTCCCTGATCGGCTTCATCACCCTGTTCGGAGTGGCGGTCCGCAATGGCCTGCTGCTGGTGGACAACTACAACCGCCGCCATGCGGAAGGCATGGAGCTCAAGGAGGTGATCCGCGCCGGCAGCCTGCAGCGCCTCACTGCGATCTTGATGACGGCCCTCACCTCAGCCCTCGGCACGCTGCCCCTGGCTCTGGCCTTCGGGGCTGGGAACGAGATCCTGCAGCCCCTGGCGATTGTGGTGCTGGGCGGCCTGATCACCTCCACCCTGCTGACCCTGTTGGTTCTCCCTGCGCTCTACGCCCGTTTCGGCCGGTGGTTGCTGCCCAGGGCCACCGCTGACGCATGAGAACGGAGCGTCCAGGGCAGCAAGCAGGCGTCGGTGCAGCTGCGCTGTTCGGCAGAAGCGCGCCGCTGATCACCACCCTCACCGGCTCGGGCTCGGCCCTGAGCATCGCGGGCAAGCTCTACGCTCCTCAAGAGTTTTCAAAGGGTCTGGTTCGTCCAGACCCTTCGCTGTATCAAGGGTTTCTGCGGGTCGGTCGTCCAGGGAAATCCGCCTACAACCAGGGTCGCCGAAAAAGTCTGTTGGGGTATTTCTCAAATGCCTTTTGCTGACAGCGATCTCGGGGCACTCCAACCCCAGTCGAAGAAATACAGGGTGTCTGCTGGTGAGTCCCTCTTTGTCGAGGTCTACTCCAATGGCGGGCGCTACTTCGTGCGGCGTCATCGATTCCCGCCTGGCAAGAAGGGCACGTTGCGGGACTACCAAATTGGTCCTTACGGCAAGGGTCCAGGACAGTGGAACTCGGATGACCGGCTCCCTGGAGGGCATGGGGTCACTTGGATTCCGGCGAAGGACAGGTTGCTCGGAAACCGCGTCAACGCGATCCAGTTGGAAACCAAGTTGCCTGGTTCCTTCTGCGCAGGCTCAACGCTCCAGTGGCTGCCAGAAGCTCCACTCCTGCGCGAAGGCCTCCCGCAATCGCCCCACGAAGCTGGCGTGGCTCTCAAAGCCCTGCCAATCGTCGATACGGGCCTCCAGCCGCTGGCACTGCCGCAGGTGCTCGGCGGCGTAGCGGTAGCGCTTGGAGCGGCCCATCGACAGGGCGAACACCACCATCGCGCGCAGCAGCAGGCTGGCGGCCACAGGATGGTCGGCGCTGAGGCGCTCGGCTGCAGGCTCGTAGATCTCATAGGCGTCGCCATCCCAGTCGTGGCAGTGCTCGATCACGTAGCGAGCCGCCCGCGCCAGGGAGGGCCAGAACACTAAAAACTGCAGCGCCGCCAGGGGTAGGGGGTGCTGCTCCGCCACCGCGAAGGCCTGCTGCTCAGCTTCCACATCGGCGAAGTCATCCAGCCGCTGGAGGATCTCGCGCAGCATTGGAATCGAGAGGGTTTTGGCGAAGACCTGCCAGCGGTGCTGCTGCGCCTCCTCGCTGCGGCCCAGGGAGTTGAGCACAGCGATGCGAGTGGCGTGCCACGCCTCGGCCTCCATGATCTGGGTCGCCTTGGCGGCCCGATCGAGCACGGTCAGGGCCTGCTCGGCCCGGCCGCCGCTGAGCAGATGGCCGGCCACCTCGGCGGCGGTGTCGGGCCAGGTGAGCTGGGAGGGCTCGAACAACTCCAGGTAGCTATCGAGGTCGCCACGGCCCCGGGCGAGCTGCTCCCTCGTGAAGCGATCGACGCCACCGCGCTCCAGCAGTGCCTCCTCCAACTGGAGCAGCCCTGCCTCACCAAGGGCCGGTGCCAGGGCGGGGATCAGTCCTTCGAACTGGCCATAACCATTCTCCTGCAGCAGCTCGGCCGCATGCGCCACCAGGGCCTCAGTGCTGAGGGCCGCTGCGCCAGCCAGGCTCGCCAGGGCGTCGACCGCGCGCTGGAACAGGCCGATCACAGCACCGGTGGAATCCGAGCAGCGGTCCAGCACCCCCTCGCTCAGCTCCAGCAGTCGCACCTGCAGGTCCACCGCCAGGGCGGGGTCGGCCGTGGCGATCGGCCCGCTGATCGCCTGTTGCTGGGCCTCCATGTCCGCCAGCAGCGCCTCGCGTTTGGCGGAATCGATGAAGGTGGTGGACCGGGCGATTGCCGCCAGTCGCTTGCGCACCTCCTGCGCCGCCCCTTCGGCCCCGCCGGCTGCGGCCAGGGCTAGCCGCAGCCGCCGCTGGATCACGGCGTTGCCGGTACTCACCTCGATCAGTAACTCCGCCAGGGCCGCCGCGCCAAGCGTTTGAAGGTTCTTGGCGTTGAGGGCTCGCTTGCCGGCCATGGGCTCGGATGCTGGGCCATGAGCATGGCGCGGCTCATGGTCTTACCGGATAGGGGGGCTACGAGCGTCAGACCCGCAGAGTCCTCGTGCTCCACCCCGTCATGGCGGCCTTGACATTCTCGATAGGCCATTGCAAGGGCCCCCGGCTCTGGGTGCAACTCCAGCGGCGGACGTGTTTCCGGGTTGGAAGACTCCCCGCAGGCGAAGCCGGCGAAGGGTTTCTCTGCTGATGCCCAGCAACTCGCAGGCCTCGGCGCCGAGCTGGGCCTGACGGCCTCAGAGGCCCATGCGGCGGTGGAGCGTGCCGTGGCCGCCAGGCTGGCGATCAAGGAGGAGGGTGGCAAGCCCTCAGTGGTTCGCGCCGCCCTGAAAACTTTCGTGCAGCACGGGGGCCGCTACTGCTTTCCAGCCACGCAGGGCGGGCTCAGCCGCGGTGGTCCCACCGGCCACGCCGCCTCCCCCCTCAGCGAGCAGATCCGGCTGGGCAACGACCCACCCCCTGTATGGCCGTGGAAGAAGGGAACCGCCCGCGGCATTGCCTTCCATCCGCTCTACCCCACTCTCCCCGAGGCGCCAGAACGAAACCCGGCCCAGGGGGAGCTGCTGGCCCTGTTCGACGCGGTGCGCGGCGGCAGCGCCCGTGAACAGGCCCTGGCGCTTGCCCTGCTGGAGCAACTGGTGTTTGTCGGCGGCGCCGAGGCCGGAGTGTTGATCACGGATCCGGCGATGCCGGAGATCCGGCCCACCCAGGACGTGGATGTGATCTGCAGCGTGATCGCCAGGTCTGACTCCCATCAGGTGGGGCGCCAACTGCGGCAGCGGGGCTTCCAGGAAGACAGCCGGCCAGGGGCACCCCTCTGCCGCTGGTGCACAGACGATCTCAGTCTCGATCTGATGCCTACCCAGGGCGAGATCCTGGGCTTCTCCAACCGTTGGTATCCCCTCGCCCT
>CAIVPT010000156.1 GCA_903907855.1 uncultured Synechococcaceae cyanobacterium
CTCAAAGAGATCGATTGCGTAGCCACCCTCACGGGCCAAGGCGCAGGCGAGGGTAAGTCCAGCAGGCCCAGCACCGACAATGGCGATCTTCAAGGGGGAATCCTGTGATGAGAGTCGAGTGATGAGAGTCGAGTGATGGGAGACGAGGGCGGCCATCGAGCGCCCATGGCACAACATCCTGCCTAGGCAGTGCCTAGGGATCAGTGTAGGGGTCAGCAGTCTGCTCAGGCTAACCCCGCTGAATCATTCACGAGGCACTTTGATCCAGCGCCGACCCACGGCGCGCTGACTCCAGGCATTTAGACCTGGCCAATAAAGACCTCCCCCTGGGAAGCAGAAATCATCCAACCCATTTCCTGTGGAGGCAATAGCACGGGAAAGGCCAAAGACCATGAGGACGCAATACTCCCTATACGGTCTATACTGAAGCCGAACCCCATCCCCCACCATCAGGGCGAACGACTTCAGGGGCCGAATCTGCCCAGCAAAAGGCGCCCACCTCACACTGAGCAACGCATTCCGATGCACCAAAAGCTGGTCTACAGACACTATCGCCGCGGAATACACACTGGCTTCAACTGATGCGGCTGATGCGCGCAGGGTCGGCCGGAAAATTATTGAGATCACTCAATGCAGCCGCCACAACTCCTGCCGCCACAGCAAAGGCTTTGCTGGTTCGATCCATGCCTCGATGGAGTGTGGCGATCGCTTTTGCGCGAGCCTTGCTCCCTATGCCTGTGACGTGATCCAGGTTTGCCATGGCTGAGACGCCAAGGCAATTCATCCTGGCGTGAGTTAGCCAATCCCCTCACGTTACCGGGTTGCTCAAGGAATGCGTCCTGGTCCTTACAGCGTTGGAGCAGGCGCTTTTTGCGCAACAGGAGGCCGCACGAGCTGGTAAAGCGACGGGAATGCCGCAGCGGTACCTTGTCGGCAGATCTCCCCGCACCGTTGAACACCGACCGCTGGTTCTACGGCGTGTTCCAGTCGGCACCCGATCTGATCCGCTGGCTGGCGGACCCGGACGACCGCAGCCTGGCCGATCAGCCCGTTCCCACGGACCTCGATTGCCAGTACCGCTTCCTGGCCCCGGAACTCAAGGCCGGCAGCCATCGCCTTGATGGGGTGCTCTGGCCGCTCACCAGTGACGCCGGCACCCCCGAGCTGCCGGTGGTGCTCTTGGAGGTGCAGATGCGTACCGATCCTGGCTTCCACCACCGCCTGGCGGCCCAGACCTTCCGTTTCCTGCAGCTCCATCCGGCCGTTGAGCACTGGCGGGTGGTGGTGATCACGCCGCACCAGCGCCTCAACCTCGGCCCCATCACCCCGCTGCGGGGTTTTCTGGAGACCGTGCACTGGGTCAGCCTTGATGCCCTCGCTCAGGTGCAGAGCCTTGATGCCGCCATCGATCTGCTCACCCTGCCGGTGCGCACGGAAGCTGAGCTGGGCGAGCGTTGCCGCCGGATCCTGGCGGAGCGCAGAGATCTCGAACCGGTTGTTCTCTCTATGCTGTTTGAGCGCTTCTCACAGCTCAGCCGGGAGGAGATTCTCATGATCGTCGGACTGCCCCTGCAGGAGCTGCGCCATACCCGCGCCGTGCAGGAGATCCTGGAGGAGGGGCGTGAGGAAGGCCGGCAGGAAGGCCGGCAGGAAGGCCGGGAAGAGGGCATTGAGGCTGGCCGGCAGCAGGAAGCCGCCGCTCTGGCTCTCCGCCAGCTCACCCGACGTTTCGGGGAGGTAGAGGAGCGCAGCCGGGTACGCATCGCTGCCCTACCCCTGCTGCGCCTGGAGCAACTCGCAGAAGATCTTCTCGATTTCGCCGGCCCCGACGACCTGCTGGCCTGGTTCGCCGGCAACGGGGGCGACTGAGATCCACTCTCCGGCCCTCACCTAGCCATACACACCGCCGACCCGAGCCCCCAGGGCGCACGAAATCCCCACAACGCAAGGGGACCAGGAACGCCGACCTCCCGGGATGGACAGTCGCAGAGCCGCCCCCACGAGCCGCGGGACCGGCTCCCCACCCCCCTTCTAGGAATACCCAATCATCCACTTGCTAATTATGCCCCATTCTGCATACATCGCCATAGGCGATCGTGGCGGACTCATCATCGACTCAGTCGCCAATTTCGGCGCCGGCGGTCCCTCAATACTGGGGGTCGCAGCACTGAATCACGCGCATACGCCATTCTCGCAACCCCAACTGCCGTCCCTGGCCCCGCGCCCCTCTTCGGTGCTGCCGCCGCCTTCGGCATGAGCCGTGGTTCCCCGTGGAACCCGGCGTTTTTTCTTGGACAGTGGGCCCCTGGGGCCGATGCGCGATGCCGGATTCGAACCAGCGACATGCTGTGTGTAAGACAGCTGCTCTACCGCTGAGCTAATCGCGCCTGGGGGGATTCTGCACGAGCCTGCGCCGCGCCGCACCCCTAGCCTCCGCCCACGCCCCACCCCGCCCGCGCCGATGGCCAGCGGCCGCCACCACGACCGCGCCACCCGCCTGCTGGCCCTGCCCTTCGGCCTGCTGTGGTGGCCGGCGCTGGGTCCGGCCGCGGCGCTGACGGCGGCGGCGGGCTTCCTGCTGGGCGGCCTCTTCCTCTCCCCCGACCTCGACACCCTGTCTCGGGCCACCCGCCGCTGGGGTCCGCTGGCGCTGTTGTGGTGGCCCTACCGGCGCGTTCTCAGCCACCGCTCCGCCCTCTCCCACTCGCCCCTGCTGGGCAGCGCCGGCCGGCTTGCCTATCTGGGCATCGCCGCGGCCCTGGTCAGCCAGGCGCTCCATCCCTGGGGCAGCCCCTCAGTAGCGCAGCTGCTCGGGAGCCTGGAGGGGCTCTGGCGCGACCAGCGGCCCCTCGTGCTGGCCGCGCTGGTGGGGCTGGAGGCGAGCGGCTGGTTGCACCTGATCCAGGACGGCGACCCGGTGCCCCGCCTGCCGCGGCCGCTGCGTTGGCTGGCCCGACGGACCCGGGCCGGCCAGCGGGGACGAAGGCGGCGGCGCTGACGCCAGCGGCCGGCCGCCCCCCAGCAGGATGGAACCACCGCCGATCGCCGCCGATGACCTCCTCCCCCGCCGCCGATCCGCCCCCCCCGAGCACTCCCCAGCCCCCAGCGCTGGATGCTCTGGCGGAGCTGCTCGCGATCGTCGAGCGCCTGCGGGACCCCGACGGCGGCTGCCCCTGGGACCTGGAGCAGACCCACACCTCCCTGATCCCCTACGTGCTGGAGGAGGCCCATGAGGTGGCCGACGCCATCCGCCACGGCGACGACCACCACCTGCGCGAAGAGCTGGGCGACCTGCTGCTGCAGGTGCTGCTGCACGCCCGCATCGCCGCGGAAACGAACCGCTTCGACCTGGAGGCGGTGGCGCGGGAGCTGGGCGCCAAGCTGGTGCGCCGCCATCCGCACGTCTTCGCCGACGCGGCCGCGGCCGACAGCGACGCGGTGCGGGTGCACTGGGAGGCGATCAAGGCGAGCGAGCGGCCCGCCAGCCCCCTGAGCGAGCGGCTGGCCGGCAAGGTGCGCGGCCAACCCGCCCTGGCCGGAGCGATGGCGATCTCGCGCAAGGCCGCCGCCGCCGGCTTCGAATGGGACGACCTGGACGGGGTGTGGGGCAAGGTGCACGAGGAGCTCGACGAGCTCAAGGAGGCGGTGGCCTCCGGCGATCGCGCCCACGCCCAGGAGGAGCTCGGGGATGTGCTCTTCACCCTGGTGAATGTGGCGCGCTGGTGCGGCCTCGATCCGGAGGAGGGGCTGGCGGGCACCAACCGCCGCTTCCTGGAGCGCTTCGGTCGGGTCGAGGCGGCGTTGGGGGGCGACCTGACGGGCCGCAGCCTCGCGGAGCTGGAGGCGCTGTGGCGCCAGGCGAAGGCCGCGATCCGGGCCGAAGCGCAGGGAGCCTGAGGCCCCTCAGTCCCCCGCTGGCCGGCGGCCCTGGCGACGGTCCGCCTTGAGGGTGCCGCGCTGGCGCTTGGCCTCCAGGCGCCGCGTCTGCGACGCCCGCGTCGGCCGGGTGGGGCGCCGCGGCGGCGGTGGCGGCGCGATCGCTCGCCCCAGCAGCTCCACCAGGCGACGGCGGGCGGCCTGGCGGTTGCGCCACTGGGAGCGCTCCTCCGCCGCCACCAGCACCAGCTCCCCGCCCACCAACCGCCCCTGCAGCCGCGCCAGCGCCCGCTGCCGCAACGGCTCAGGCAGCGACGGGCTGGCGGCCAGATCAAAGCGCAGCTCCACCCGCGAATCGGCGGTGTTCACCCCCTGGCCGCCGGGGCCGCCGGAGCGGGAGAAGCGCCAGCGCAGTTCCGCCGCCGGGATCATCAGGCCCGGGGAAATCGATAGGTCCTCGCCGCTCACAGCGGCGTCACCCGGCCGCTGGCGATATCGGCCACGGCGGCGGCGATGCGCAACCGCCCGGTGGCCTGGGCCTCGGCCAGCAGGGGGCTGCGGCGGGGCAGGGCCAGGGCCGTGGCACGGGCGTTGGCGGCCACCGCGTCCGCCAAGCCCGGGGACCCGGGCAGGGACTTGAGGGAGGCGCGGATCGGCGCCACCAGCTCCTCCAGCAACGGCGTCAGCGGGTCGCGGCGCAGGGCGGCCGTCACGGCCCCGCAGCCGCCATGGCCCAGCACCAGGATCAGGGGCACCTGCAGCTCCGCCACCGCGTACTCCAGCGAGGCGATGCCGGCGTCGAAGGGGGTGTTGCCAGCGCAGCGCACCTCGAACAGCTCGCCGGAGCCGGCGGCAAACAACCAATCGGGCGCCACCCGCGAATCGGCGCAACCCAGCACCGCCGCCCACGGCCGCTGCCCCTCCGCCAGGGCGCCGGGGCCCACCTGGCAATGCAGGGCACCATGTTCCTGCAGCAACCGCGCCCGCTCCAGCGGATCGCCGCTGGCGGCGACCTCCTGCCAGACCGCAGCGAAGGCGGCGTTGCGGCGGAGCAGCTCCGCCAGCGGATCGCCCGGCGGCCGGCAGATCTCCAGGCGCCGCCGCAGGCGGGCGGCGGGATCCTCACCGCCCGGGTCGACGGCGGCCGCCGCGGGGGCAGTGGTGGCGGCACCAACGGCGGGGCCCAGCCCGCCGGCGAGGCCGAGGGCCGCTGCCAGCCGCACGGCTCCGGTCAGAAGAAATCGTCGGGGCAGGGGCATCGGGCGGTGACAGGGGGTCCTGCCTGCGGTTTAGCTGGAAGGGAGAACGCCGCCCGCCACCCCATGCCCGCCACCACCACCGCCGCCCCCCCCGGCTGGATCGATGAGGAACACCAGGGCGTGCGCTACGGCCTGGCCGGGCGGGTGCTGGAGGAGCGGGCCAGCCCGTTCCAGCGGGTCACGATCATCGACAGCGAGCGCTACGGCAAGGGCCTGCTGCTCGATGGCTGCTGGATGACCGCCGAACGGCAGGAGCGGCACTACCACGAGGCGCTCGTGCACCCCGCCCTGTGCGGCGCCGCGGCGGTCGAGCGGGTGCTGGTGATCGGCGGCGGCGACGGCGGCACCGCCCGCGAATGCCTGCGCCACCCGGGTGTGCAGCACCTCGACCTGGTGGAGATCGACGGCCTGGTGGTGGAGTGGAGCCAGAAGCACCTGCCCACAATCGGCGGCGACGCCTGGGGCGATCCGCGCCTGCAGCTCACGGTGGGCGATGGCATCGCCTGGGCCGCTGAAGCGCCCGATGCCAGCTACGACGTGGTGATCGTTGATGGCTCCGACCCCGCCGGCCCGGCCGAAGGGCTGTTCAACCGGGCCTTCTTCGAGCACTGCCGCCGCATCCTGCGGCCCGGCGGCGTGTTCGCCACCCAGAGCGAATCGCCGGAGGCCTTCCGAGAGGTGCACATCGCGATGGTGAAGCTGCTGCGGGAGGTGTTCGGCCACGCCGATCCGCTCTACGGCTGGGTGCCGATGTACCCCAGCGGCTGGTGGAGCTGGACCTTCGCCGCCGTCGATGGCCCCCGCTACCGCGAGCCGCAGCCGCAACGCGCCAGCGCCGTCGCCGCCGGCTGTGAGATCTGGTCGCCCCGCTGGCAGCGCGGCGGCTTCGACGCCATGCCCGCCTTCATCGAACGCGCCCTCCGCTGATGATCCCTCCCCATTCCCCGGCTAGCGACCACGATTCGGAGCCCCTGTTCGACGACGACGGGGCTGTGTTCCTGGGCGCCCGCCGCGATCCGGCCGGCTGTCGCGTGGGCCTCTACGGCGTTCCCTACGACGGCACCACCTCCTTCCGCCCCGGCACCCGCTTCGGTCCGGCGGCGATCCGGGAGGTGAGCGGCGGGCTCGAGAGCTATTGCCCCCAGCTGGACCTCGACCTGGAGGACCTCCCCTTCGCCGACCTGGGGGCGGTGGCCATCCCCTTCGGCGCGCCGGAGCCGGTGGTGGCCGCCGTCCATGAGGCCACCCGCCAAGTGCTGAGCCTGGGGCTGAAGCCCCTGATGCTGGGGGGCGAGCATTCGATCAGCAGCGGCGCAGTGGCGGCGGTGGCGGAGCGCCATCCCGATCTGGTGCTGCTGCAGCTCGATGCCCACGCCGACCTGCGGGAGGACTATCTGGGAACGCGCCACAGCCACGCCTGCGCCATGCGCCGCTGCCTGGAGGTGCTACCCAGCGGCCTGTTGCGCCAGGCGGCGATCCGCAGCGGCACCCGCGAGGAATTCGACGAACTTCGCACCAGCGGCCGGCTGGTGGAACTGGCCAACCTCGCGGCGGACCTGCACCCCCTGCGCGGTCGCCCCCTCTACCTCACGGTGGATCTCGACTGGTTCGACCCCGCAGTGCTGCCGGGCACCGGCACCCCGGAACCCGGGGGATTTCTCTGGCGCGACTTCGCCGCCCTGGTGGAGGAATTGCGCCACCACCAGCTCGTGGCCGCCGATGTGGTGGAGCTGGCCCCCCAGCTCGACCCCAGCGGCGTGAGCTCCGTGCTGGCCGCCAAGGTGGTGCGCAGCCTGTTGCTGCTGTTGGGCGCCCGCTGAAGCGGGCCCGACAGCGGCGAAGGGACTCAGTAGCAGCAGGTGCCGCTGGCCCGCTGCTCCCGCAGGCGATCGTGCTGCTGGCCGATCAACAGGATCGCCAGGGTGGGGTGGTTGTGCAGCAGGTTGAGGAAGCGCAACCGATCGAGCCGCAGCACCTCCACCGGCGTCAAGGCGAGCGCATCACTGCGGTGCAGGCCCTCACGCCACACGATGTCGAGATAGCGGAAGAGCTCGCCTGGGCGGTAGCAGGTTTTCTCGCCCTGCTCGCCGCTCAGCTCAACGATCCCGCGCCGCACACCGTAGATGGCGTTCGCGGTGGCGCCCCGCTGGAACACCTGGGCGCCCGTGGGCAGGGCAATGATCTCGCACTCCACCTGGGCGGCCATCAGCTCGATCGGCGTGGTGGGAGTGGGGCTCATGACCAAGGCCGGGCACCTCCAGGTGATGGCGATAGTGAAGCAGTTATTAATTTACTAGCCAGAAAACGGGAAACGGCCACGGCGTAGCCGCGGATACGCCGTGCGGTCTTCCCCCCATCACGAGGGCCCGAGCGGCGGCCGATCAGGCCTCCTCGCGCTCCATGCCGGCGAGGGTGAGCTGCTCATCAACGGGGGCGGATTCGCCGCCGCCCCGGGGGGCCATCACCGGCAGCTTGGGCGGGCGGGCGGTCCAGTGGTGGCACCACAGCTCGGAGGCCAGCTCCGGATGGATCGGTATCTGCCGCAGCTGGCACCAGCCCATGTCCACCCCGCTGGGCGGGGTGCAGTGGCGGCAGCTGCGGCAGCTGGGGCGATTGCCCATCCGACGGGGGGGGGGACCTGGGCCGCTCAACGTAGTCAGTCCGCAGGTCAATGGCCATGGGGAAATCCGGATCGTCAGCCTTTCTCCGTACTTCGGAAATCCACCTGCAGCTTTGCCCCCTCCATAGGATCCGGCCACTGCCGCCCCGAGCCCCCATGGCCGCCCCCTCCTCCTCCGCGGAACCCCTCGCGCGCACCCCCCTGCATGGCGCGGCGCAAGCGGCCGGCGGCCGCATGGTGCCCTTCGCCGGCTGGGAGATGGCGGTGCAGTTCGGCGGGCTGGTGCAGGAACACCAGGCGGTGCGGGAGCGCTGCGGCGTCTTTGACATCTCCCACATGGGCGTGCTGGAGCTGCGGGGCGAGGGGGTGAAGGATGCCCTGCAGGCCCTGGTCCCGAGCGATCTGTTCCGCATCGGCCCGGGCGAGGCCTGCTACTCGGTGCTGCTCAACGACGCGGGCGGCATCCGCGACGACCTGATCGTTTACGACCGGGGCCGGCGGGGCGCACCCGAAACCGATGAACTCGTGTTGGTGATCAACGCCGCCTGCGCCGACGCCGACACCGCCTGGATCCGCAGCCAGCTCGAACCCCGTGGCATTGCGGTGCGCGACCGCAAGGGCGATGGCGTGCTGCTCGCCCTGCAGGGCCCCGAGGCCCCGGCCCGGCTGGCGGCCCTCAGCGGCGCTGATCTCTCCGGCCTGCCCCGCTTCGGCCACCGCGACCTGAGCCTGCGGGGCGGCTCCCTGGAGGGCACCCCGGTGTTCGCCGCCCGCACCGGCTACACGGGTGAAGACGGCTTTGAGCTGCTGCTGGATCGCGAAGCCGGCCTGGCCCTCTGGGAGCGGCTGCTGGCGGAGGGGGTCACGCCCTGCGGCCTCGGCGCCCGCGACACCCTGCGCCTGGAGGCGGCCATGCACCTCTACGGCAACGACATGGACGCCGGCACCACCCCCCTGGAGGCCTCCCTCGGCTGGTTGGTGCACCTGGAGATGCCCGCCGCCTTCGTGGGCCGTGGGGTTCTCGAGCAGCAGAGCGCCGAAGGGGTGGGGCGAAAGCTGGTGGGCCTGAAGCTGCAGGGCCGGGCGATCGCCCGCCACGGCTACCCGGTGCTGCACAACGGGGCGGTGGTGGGGGAGATCACCAGCGGCAGCTGGTCACCGACGCTGGCGGAGGCCATCGCCCTGGCCTATGTGCCATCGGAGCTGGCGAAGATCGGCACGGAGCTGGCGGTGGAGATCCGGGGCAAGGCGGAGCCGGCGCGGGTGGTGAAGCGCCCCTTCTACCGCCGGGGCTGAGCGGTGGACACCCTTCGCATCAGCGCCATCCGCGCCTGGGGCCACACCGGCTTCTTCGACGCCGAACAGGAGCTGGGGCAGTGGTTCGAGGTCGACCTGGAGATCCAGCTCGACCTCTCCCGCACGGGCGATGACGACGAGCTGGCCCACACCCTCAATTACGCCGCGGTGATCGAGCGGGTGAAGGCGCTGGTGGAGGGCAGCCGGTATCGCACGATCGAACGGCTGAACACCCGCCTCTGCGACGCGGTGCTGGCCTTCCCGGAGGTGCGGGAGGTGCGCTCCAACCTCACGAAGGTGGCGGCGCCGATCGCGGGCTTCGACGGCCGCGTCGCGATCGAGATGGTCCGCCGCCGCTCTGACGCCGCCCCCGGCGCTCAGGGGGCTGCGGCGGCCGGATGAGCGCCCAGCCGCCGCCCCAGCAGGCCGCCATCGCCCTCGGCGCCAACCTTGGCGACTGCCGGGCCACCCTGGAAGCAGCGCTGGCGGCGCTGGAGGCCAGCCCGGGGGTGCGGCTGCTGGCCCGCTCCCGCTGGTACCGGAGCGCCCCCGTGGGCCCGCCCCAACCCGACTACGTGAACGGCTGCGCCCTGCTGGCGGTGACGCTGGAGCCCGATGCCCTGCTGGAGCTGCTGCTGGCCACGGAACGGCGCTTCGGCCGGGTGCGCGGCGAGCGCTGGGGCCCCCGCTGCCTCGACCTCGACCTGCTGCTGATGGGCGACCGGCGCCTGGCCAGCCCCCGCCTGACGCTGCCCCACCCAAGGTTGCGGGAGCGGGCCTTCGTGCTGGTGCCGCTGGCGGAGATCGCGCCAGCCTGGATCGATCCGGTCAGCGGCAGCAGCGTGGCGGACCTGGCGGCGGCGCTAACGGGCGAGAGCGGCCTGGCGGCGCTGGAGGACGAACAGGCCCTGGCGGCGCTGGAGCCTTCGCCGCCCGCAGACGACTGAAGGCGTGGGTTGACGATTCCAAAAACGCAAGGAAAGGCCTTCCATACAGCTCAACAGTACACCTGTATTATGGGTTGGTGGCCTGCCGGTCGACACGGTTAATCTCATGTCCTTCACATCAGAGGCCCGTAGCACGGGATCGGGAGACAACGCGCCTCTGGATCCGGTGGACTGGGTTTCCCTGGCGGCGGGCCTGCTGGTCATCCTGATTACCTTTTTCACCTCCTACAGCCATGTCAATCTCTTCGGAGTCCTGCGCTTCAAGGTCAATCAGCAAATCGGAATTCCTCTCCTCCTTGCCGCCATGGCGGCGCTGGTTGGCGAGGTTAAACTGGCATCCAACAGTCGACGCGCAGATCAGAATACTCGAGAGCAAGAGGCGAGAGAAAGAAAGCGAGAGGCGAACGAAGCTGATCGAGAACGAGATCGAGCGGCTGCAGAACGAGAACAAACGGCTCGCCGTTCTCGAATCCAAGCTCGATTCCTTGCTGCTCAGTGCCGATTCCTCCTCTCAGACACCACCCGCAACCGATTGCAACTGAACGAAGCTCTGGCGCTGTTGCAGGAGGATCTCCGGCCGGCGGAGGGATGAGCCGCGACGAACAGCAGGTATCGTACGCATGCACTATGGGCGGGTGGCGCGTCGACTGGCTCGACTAAATTTATGACCTTCACGCCAGAGCCCCACTCCACAGATCCGGGAGACGACTCATTGCCACTGGATTCGGTGGGCTGGGTCTCCCTGGCGGCGGGCTTGCTGGTCATTCTGATTACCTTTTTCACCTCCTACAGCCATGTCGATCTCTTCGGATTCCTCCGCTTCAAAGTTAATCAGCAAATCGGAATTCCTCTCCTCCTTGCCGCCGTGGCGGCGCTTGTTGGCGAGGTTAAACTGGCATCCAACAATCGACGCGCAGATCAGAGCGCAAGAGAGCGAGAGGCGAACGAGGCTGATCGAGAGCGATATCGAGCGGCTACAGACCGAGAACAAGCGTCTCGCCGCGCTCGAATCCAAGCTCGATTCCTTGCTGCTCAGTGCCGATTCCTCCTCTCAGACACCACCCGAAACCGACTGCAACTGAACGAAGCCCTGGCGGTGGTGCTGGAGGATCTCCGGCTGGCGGAGGGATGAGCTTGGCGTGTGCAGGATAAAACAAACGTCCCGCTCACACACGTTACGGCCGGGATAGCTGCCAGGACGGCTACAAAAGCCATCGCCCCCACACCTTTCCGCAATTACCACAAAGCTTTCGGGACTACAAGACAGTGAAAACCTGAGCTTCGAGCGGGTGCGGGGCAAGCGTTGGGATCCGCGCAGCCTCGACCTTGACCTGCTGCTGATGGACGATCACCGCCTGCGGGAGCGCTCCTTCGTGCTGGTGCCCCTGGCGGAGCCCTAGCGGCGTGGGAAACTCACCCCTTGCCCCGATCCGAGCCTTTCCCATGCGCAGCCACGGTTGCGGCGACCTGCGCGCCGACCACGCCGGCCAGGAGGTGCAGCTTTGCGGCTGGGTCGACCGGCGACGCGACCACGGCGGAGTGATCTTCATCGACCTGCGCGACCGCAGCGGCACCGTGCAGATCACGGTGGATCCGGACAACGGAGTCGATGCCTTCGCGGTGGCGGAACACCTGCGCCACGAAACCGTGCTGCAGGTGAGCGGCCGGGTGCGGCCGCGCCCCTCCGAATCGCTGAACGAGCGGCTGGCCACCGGCGCCATCGAGGTGCTGGCCGGCTCCCTCACGGTGCTCAACGCGGTCAAAGGCAACCTGCCCTTCCCGGTGTCGGTGCACGACGAGGAGAACACCCGCGAGGAGCTGCGCCTGCGCCACCGCTACCTCGATCTGCGCCGCGCCCGCATGAACCACAATCTGCGCCTGCGCCACCGCAC
>CAIVPT010000157.1 GCA_903907855.1 uncultured Synechococcaceae cyanobacterium
CTGCGGGAGCTGGGGATGACGCTGCGCAGCGGGGGCAACAGCCTGCAGACCCCGGACGACTGGGTCGGCCGCATCCGTGGCAGCTCCCTGGCACTGGTGGTGGCGGATCGGGAGGCCGAGACCTGGGCCGCCCTGCGCCGCTGCCCCCTGCCCTCGCGGCCCCACAGTCCGGTGTGGCTGGCGCTGCCGGCCGACTGGCAGGAGCACCCGCTGTTGCGCCACACCGCCCGGGCGCTCGGCTGACCGATCAACCATCCCAGCCCTGAGGAAGCTGGTGCTGTGGAAAAGCCAAAACCCAGACCCGAGTGGACTTCGTTCCTGACCGTGGGGGGAGCCGGTGGTGTTGGCTGGATCCAGTTCCTTCTCCCGCCATGAGCAACAACGGCAGCGCCCAAGCCCCCGAGCCCTTCATCTACCGCCTCAAGGCCATGGCCAAGGTGGTCGATGGCGACACGGTTGATCTCGACCTGGACCTGGGCTTCTCGCTCACCCTGCGCCAGCGGGTGCGGCTGTACGGCATCGACGCGCCGGAGCTGCGCAGCAAGGACCCGCAGGAGAAGATCAAGGGCCAGGAAAGCCAGGCGTTTGTGAGCCAGTGGTTCGAGCGGGCCGGGGCAGTGCTCGTGCGCACCACCAAGGAGGAGAAGTACGGGCGGATGCTCGCCGACTGCTACCGCGAGGGCAGCCCAAGCCTGTGCACGGAGTTGCTGGAGCGGGGCCTGGCGCGGCCCTACACCCCCTGAGCCAGCCAAAGGCGCGAAACCGGCAACAGCTCAGCCTGGCACTGCCTGACTGGGTGCTATCGACCAATACAGAATGGGCGGGTTCTCTGGCCCGGTTCATCTGTCCTGACATTGAGAATCAGCTACCACAAAGCTGCTCGCATACGGAGCACGGGGGCAACTGCCAGAGTGGAGGCCCTGAGCGCCTGGCCATGACCCCCACCCGTGAGCAGATCCTCGCCGCCTCCGCTGGTTGGGTGGCGGTGTTGCTGAATGTGCTCCCGGGCCTGGGCACGGGCTACCTCTATCAACGCCGCTGGAAGGCGTACTGGATCACCTCCGCCCTGGCCACCGCGTGGTTTGTGGCCGGCGCCGTACTGGGGAAAAACGCCGATGCCGCAGCGGAGGTTCAGAACCAGCTGGTCGGCCTGATTGGACTGTTGCTGCTGGCCGCGGTGACCGCCACGGAGGCGGGCCTTGCGGTCAAGCGCGTGCGCCAGAACCCCTGACCTTCCTTGCTGGGACCCAGGGGGGCTGTCTTGCCTCCCTGGAACCTGCGAATGCGGGGCAGACACGAGATGCCCCCGTATCGTGACGAAAAGACCAGGGTTTCCAGAGCCCCGAAGATCCGTATCCCCATATTCTCAAGCCAGACAATAGCAATCAGGATGATTCTCAGGAGTGGCACCTGCGCAAAAGGGCCTCGTTCAACACCGACCCGACGCAAAGCCACAGGCATCGATGACAGAATACTTGAAACCACCTCCATTCCAGGGCAATTCCCGGTTCCCCATGGCCTTTGCTTCCCCGCGCTCCTACATGCTGATCTCGGTGGCGGCTGCGGTGGCCACGATCGTGCTGAAGACGGCGGCCTGGAAGCTCACCGGGTCGGTGGGGCTTCTCTCTGATGCGATGGAATCCGGGGTGAATCTGGTGGCGGCGCTCGGCGCCTTCTGGGCACTCACCCTGGCCGCCAAACCGGCCGACCGGAGCCATCACTACGGACACTTCAAGGCCGAATACTTCTCCAGCGGCCTGGAAAGCGTGCTGATCGTGGTGGCCGCCCTGGCGATCATCTCTGCGGCCGTGGGCCGATTGCAACAGCCCGAGCCCCTGGAACAACTGGGAATCGGCCTGGCCCTCTCCCTGATGGCCACGGTCCTCAACGCTCTGGTGGCCTGGATCCTGCTGAAGGCCTCCCGCCGCTTCCACTCAATCACGTTGCGGGCCGACGCCCACCATCTGCTCACCGATGTCTGGACCTCATTCGGCGTGGTGCTGGGCATTGGCCTGGTGCACGTCACCGGGTTGACGATCCTCGACCCCTTGATCGCGATTGCGGTGGCACTGAACATCCTCGTCACCGGCTGGAAACTGCTCCACGAAACGGCATCCGGCCTGCTGGATCGTTCGTTGCCTGAGGACGAGCAAGCCCAGGTGGAGGCCCTGCTCGCCTCCCATGAAACGGAGGACATCCACTTCCATGCCCTGCGCACCCGGGTGGCCGGATCACGCCGATTCGTGGCCTTCCATGTGCTGGTGCCGGGGCGCTGGACGGTGCAGGCCGGCCATGATCTCTGCGACCAGCTGGAGCGGGAGATCGCCGGGGCCCTGACCCGCACCCACGTGCTCACCCACCTGGAGCCGATCGAGGATCCCAAGGCCTGGGATGACCAGGGATTCCGCTGGGAAGAGGGTTGAGCCGTCGCCAGCTTGCAGCCTCACCCAGGCAGCGAAGACCTGGTACGTTCGTCGCTTTGGCTATAGCTGATTCCAGAATCCGGTGGACCACCAGCCCCTGCTGCTGTGGGGGAGCTTCGGGTCGATCGGGAATTCAGCGGGGTAGGTGGCGATCAGGTTTCGAGAGCCGTGCTGTATGCAGCCTGAGCCGTGCGGATCTGATCCTAGCGCAGGCAAAACGAGGCAGAAGCTGGATGGCGCCTGGGGAGATTTGCAGGCTGGAGAAAGCTGAATTGCTGGTTGCTGGATACGCATGGTGACGAGCTAATTACCCTCTTGCCAGACGTCATCTCCTCAGCCGGCGTCGAGCTCGCGCTGCAGGCTCTCCCAGTCCTCCGGCAGCTCGCCGCGCTGCACCAGGCGCGAGAACACGGCGTAGCAGTCGTTGCGATCGTCGTCCTTGCGGGGGAAGCCCAGCCAGAGGATCAACAGCAGGCGGCGGCCCTCCGCTTCAAAGGGGCGAAAGAACAGGCGATAGCGATCCGGCAGGCCCAGTGCCTTGAGCCGGCCATAGCGGCGCAGCGGGCCGCTGAGAGCAAA
>CAIVPT010000158.1 GCA_903907855.1 uncultured Synechococcaceae cyanobacterium
CTGGGCGATTCCCCCCAGGATGGCCGGCAGCAGCTGGGGCAGCACCACTCGGAAGAAGGTTTGTTGCTGGTTGGCGCCGAGGCACCAGGACGCCTCCTCCTGTTCCTTCTCCAGGGAGCGCAGCACGGGCTCGACCGTGCGCACGACGAACGGCAGTGAGATGAACAGCATCGCCACCGCCACACCCACCGCTGTGTAGGAAACGCGGAGGCCGAACGCCTGCATCAGGGGGGCTCCCAACCAGCCCTCCGGGCTGTAAACAAAGGAGAGCGCCAGGCCTGCCACAGCCGTGGGCAGGGCGAAGGGAAGATCGATCAGCGCATCGAGCACGCGCTTGCCCGGGAAACGGCAACGAATCAGCGCCCAGGCGATGGCCAGACCAAAGACGCCATTGATCATGCTGGCCAGCGCCGCCAGGCCGAAGCTGATGCGATAGGAGGCCAGCGCCACGGGGCTGGTGGCCTTCTCCCAGAATCCCACCGGACCGACGCCGGCGGCTTTGAGAAGCATCCCGGCCAGGGGCAGGAACAGCACCAGGCCGAGATAGGTCCAGGTGATGCGCCAGGGCCAGCTGGGGAGACGCAGGCGTCTGGCGCCCCTCCTCCGGGGCAGAACGGCAACCATGGCTCAAAACAACGCTAACCCGACCGTAACACGCGTGTTCCGCTCGGGCCGCAGCAATGCACGGTTCCCCGATGTTAAACTCGGGCAACTGGGGCTCCCTCGCCCCTCCTCCCCTACCCCCCTGCGACCATGGGCATCCGCGTCGCCCGCGTCGGCAAGCACTTCGGCGATTTCCGCGCCGTCGATGACGTCAGCCTCGACATCGAATCAGGCTCCCTGGTGGCCCTGCTCGGGCCCTCCGGCTCGGGAAAGAGCACGTTGCTTCGCCTGATCGCCGGTCTTGAGCAGTCCGACACCGGCCGCATCTGGATCACTGGCGAGGAGGCCACGGATCGCTCCGTGCAGGACCGGCAGGTGGGTTTCGTCTTCCAGCACTTCGCCCTCTTCAAGCACCGCACCGTGCGCCAGAACGTGGCCTTTGGCCTGGAGCTCCGCCGCTGGAAAAAGGAGGCGATCCGCCGTCGCGTCGACGAGCTGCTCGATCTGGTGCAGCTGCGCGGCTATGGCGGCCGCTACCCCTCCCAGCTCTCTGGCGGGCAGCGCCAGCGGGTGGCCCTGGCTCGTGCGCTGGCGGTGCAACCGCGGGTGCTCCTGCTGGATGAGCCCTTCAGTGCCCTCGACGCCAAGGTGCGCAAGGAGCTGCGCGCCTGGTTGCGCCAACTGCATGACGAGATGCACGTCACCACCGTGATCGTGACCCACGACCAGGAAGAGGCGATGGAGGTGGCTGATCGCATCGTGGTGATGAACGAGGGACGCATCGAACAAATCGGTACCCCAGCGGAGATCTATGACCATCCCGCCAGCCCCTTTGTGATGGGCTTCGTTGGTGCGGTCAACGTGCTGCCGGCAGGCGCCTTGCCGGTGGCCGGGAGCGCTGAGATTGCTCCGGGACAGGTAGCCCCATCCATGTTCATCCGTCCCCATGATGTTCAGGTGTTTGCCGATCCCCATCCCGGGACCGTGCCGGCCCGACTGCGCCGCCTCACCCACCTAGGGCGCGATCTCCAAGCAGACCTGGAGCTGGCCAGCGGGGAGGGTATCCAAGCCCAGTTTCCCCGCGATCAGGTGAATCTGCGAGATGCGCGACCGGGTGATGTGCTGCACGTGCTGAGCCGCCAGGCCCGCAGCTTTGAGCCGGATTACTCCATCTGAGTGGCAGCGGCAGGCACCCGGGGATGTGACTCCCGCCATAGGGCGCGTTGACTCAATTCTGTGTTTCCCTTTAATTGGCGTCACGCTGACCGTTTCCTCTTTTTTGGTGAGCTGGCTGTTCTCCAGATCTCGGATCGCTCCCATCTGTTGGCCCATCACCTGCTCGGCATGGGCGACTCGCCACTCAGCCATTCGCCGCTGCAGAGCCCGGAGGCTTCCGCCATACAGACCAGGTTGTTCTCGCTCCAGTCGGTGCATGGCCTGCTGGCCCGTGAGCATCGGATCGGCCATGAGCCACGCCAACACCACGGGCCAGCAGCTCAGTGTTGGATCCACTCAAGTTCGGTAGGTCCGGGTGGGCATTTCCCAGCCGCCGCGCTTGGCTGGTTCGCTCTGCTGCCACAGCAGCCGCAGGCTGCTCAGGAAAGCTGTCAGCTCCTTGTTGCTGTCTGAGGGGTCCATCGCCCCGGCCGCTTCCTGCTCTCCGTTTACAAGGGCACTCTGATTGCTGCGGATCGTCTCCAGCAGTGCCACTGGATCGCAGTGCTGCTGCAATGCCTCAATCTGCTGGCGGCCTTTGCGGCCCAGCCCCCTCCAACCCAGCAACCGATCCGCTGGGGTGAGCGGTTGGTCGTGGCGCCGGCGGGGACGCCTGCCGTCACGAGCGTCGCACTCCTCAAAGGGGATCCGTTTCGCTGATGGTTGGTAGATGTTGGTAAACAGGCGCAGGGCGGCATAGAGCTGGCAAAGCCGCTCCAGCTGCTGGGGGCCTTTAAGCCGCCGGTGGCCCACCACGCGGCGAACGAGCATGCCGTTCTTCTGTTCCACCCAGGCCTGGTCATTGGATTTGTAGGCCCGCGAACGGGTCAGCTCCACGGGCTTGCGAGCCTCGGCGCAGCAGCGCTCCAGCTCCTTGTTCATGAAGGCCGTGTCGTTGTCGACGTCGATGCCGCGCAGAGGCATCGGGATAAGCTTCTGCAGTTCCTGCAACGCTGAGCGCACTAGCAGTCCATCTCGACTGGGCAGCGGCACGCATTCGCTCCAGCCACTGGCC
>CAIVPT010000159.1 GCA_903907855.1 uncultured Synechococcaceae cyanobacterium
CCCAGGTCGGCCAGCAGCCCCGCCAGGCTCTGGTTGCTGAAGCCGCCGCTGGGCAGTGTCAGCCGCGGCCCCACCCGCTGCAGCAGTCCCTGTCGTTCCGCCGCCGCGAAGGCGCTCCCCTCCCCCACCAGGGGCAGCACCGCCACGACCAGGGGTTCGCCCGCCGTCGCTGGCCTGGCCTGGTGGCGACGTTGCAGGGCCTCGATCAGGCGCAGGGCGATCAGGTCCTCCCCGTGGCCGTTGCTCAGGACCAGCAGGCGGGAGGACATGCCATGGCTGATACGATCCGATTAGGGGAGTTTGCTCCCCGGCTGGCGGCATGGCCAAGTGGTAAGGCAGAGGATTGCAAATCCTTTACCCCCAGTTCGAATCTGGGTGCCGCCTCTTCATTTTCACGATCCCCGGGTCCCCGGCAGGGGTTTCAACACCTTGCATGGGGCGGCTGCGGGCTGGCCCACCGGAACGTCGCTACGGTGCGGCCATCTGTCACACCCGTGCGATGAAGGCCTTTCTCTCCGCCCTGCTGATCGGTTGGGGAATGCTGTTCGCCCCAGCTTCGCTGGCGTGCGAGAAGCACCTCGATGGCCACCAGACCAGCGGCGACACCCAGGCTGAGGTTCAGGAGCGCTGAGCCCCCGGAAGTCGGCCGTTCAGGGAAGGATCCCGAACAGCAGGGAGAGGAGGGCGAAGCCTGCAACGCCCACGAGGGCAAGCAGTGAGGTGGAGGAGGTCATGGAGCCTCAGGGGCAAGGCCCGGACCCTAAAGGAAATCTTTAGGAGTTACGGGTTGCCGGGTCCCTTCCCCTGGGTTCTGTTATCCCTCGTAATCCTGCGGGCTCCCTGAACCTTCAGAGTTCGGCCTCGACCTCCCAGTCCTCCCCGTTGTCGCCCCGCACGCGGCAGGCCAGCTTCTGGCCCTGCAGGCTGCAGCGCCCTTCAGCCCGCTGGGCTTGAAGCAGGGCCGAGCCGCCAGGGCCGAGGGGGATTGCACTCCTCGCCATGGCGCTCACCTGCAGGAGCAGTGGCCCCTCAGGTCGGCAGCGCAGCTGGCGGCAGACCATGGGGCGGCTGCCCGGTTCCAGAGCCCCGGCAAACACCAGTTGCCCAGGGGGGCCGCCCCGCCGGAGTTCCGCCCCCAGCAGGCGCAGACTCAGCAGGCCAGGCAGCTGTTGGTCGAGGCGAACCCCGCGGCAGCCCGCCGCCGCTGCGCCCGGCGGTTGCCGACGCACCAGGCGGCAGCGCCGCAGGGGCCGTTCCCAGCGCCCCACCGCCTCAAGCGCCCGATCCGCCCCGCCGCTGCCGGGGAGCTGGGGGGCGGCCGAGGCGGGGCCCAGAACCAGGGCCATCAGCAACGCCAGACCGCCAGCCGGGTTCAGTAGCCGGAATCCGCCACGCACATGCCGATGCAGGAGAGTCCGTTGCTGGCGGTGCGGCCGCAGTGGCCGCAGAGCACTGGATCGGGGAAAGACCCCGGGGCCGGGGCGGCACCAGTCCCGGAGTCGCTGACGTGCACCGGGGCCTCGGCGGCGCACGGGGATCCGGGGGAGGAGAGTTCGCTCACGGTATCCAGCAAGGGCGTCCAGGGTGGGCCAGCCGGTTCGATCATGGCTCCTACGCCCGCCGCGCCGTGACCGCCATGCCCGTGCCCCCGGCCGCCTCCCCCCTGCCCCTGGCGGGCACCGTTCCCGGCATCGGGGTTGGCACCTGGGCCTGGGGCAACCGCTTCCTCTGGGGTTACGACCCCGCCCAGGATCAGGAGCTGCGGGCCTGCTTCCAGCGGGCCGTGGCCCTGGGCCTGAGGTTCTTCGACACCGCCGATTCCTATGGCACCGGCCGCCTGCAGGGCCGCAGCGAGGTTCTGCTTGGGGCCTTCGGCGCCGAGCTTGCCGAGCGCGAACGCGCGGAGCTCTGCGTGGCCACCAAGCTGGCCCCCTTCCCCTGGCGCCTCGGGCGGCGGGGCTATGACCGCGCCTTTCGCGCGTCGCAGGCCCGGCTGCAGGGCAAGCTCGACCTGGTGCAGCTGCACTGGAGCACGGCCCGCTACGCCCCCTGGCAGGAGCTGCCCCTGCTCGATGGCCTGGCCGATCTGGTGGCAAGCGGCGAGGTGGCGGGTCTGGGGGTCTCCAACCTGGGGCCGCGGCGCCTGCGCCGACTGCACGCCCACCTGGCGGATCGCGGCGTGCCGCTGCGCAGCCTGCAGGTCCAGCTTTCGTTGCTGGCGGCCGACCCCCTGGAGTGCGAGGGGGTGGCGGAGGTCTGCCGGGAGCTGGGTATCGCCCTGATCGCCTACAGCCCGTTGGCGTTGGGCCTGCTGGCGCGGGGGCCGGGGGGATCGCCCCCAGCCCCCGCCGGGCCGCGCGGGGTGCTGTTCCGCCGGCTCTGGCCCCGCCTGCAGCCGCTCCTGGAGGCAATGCAGGCGATCGCTACGGCCCGGGGGGCGGAGCCGGCGGCGGTGGCCCTCAACTGGTGCCGGGCCCACGGAGCCCTGCCGATTCCCGGACTGCGGCGGGTGGATCAGGCCGAGGCCGCCGCCGCTGCCCTGGGCTGGGGCCTGGAGGAGAACGAGCGCCAGGAGCTCGACTGGCTCAGCCTCCAGTGCGCGGAGGCGGGTGCCCGCATGCCGGCCAATCCGTTCCTCAGCGACTGAGGGCCTCAGCCTGCCTTGGGGGCCGGGTCGCGGAGCGGATCGGGGGTGAGCACCACCGGCAGGGAGGCCGGCCGGGGCTCGGGGGTTTCCGGACCCTGCAGCAGGCGCAGCACCTGGGGATCTTCCGCCGGGGGCATGCCGGCACCGCCGGGGTCACAGGCCGCCAGGGCCTCCTGCAGCAGGGAGTCGAACGTGGCGCCGGGCAGTCGGTGACGGGCCAGCTCGAGGAAGGCTCGCGCGAGGGATTCGCCGGCGGCTGCCCGCAGGGCCGGGTTGCTGCGCCGCAGCTCCTGCTCCTGGGCGATGGCGGAGAGGAAGCGTTCGGTGACGTCGCGCTTGGTGGTTGCGCGGATCAAGGTGTCCTGCTCGGCCTGGGTGAGCACCCCCTGGCGCTCGATCTCCAGGAGGCGGCGGCTGAGGCTCTCGTGTACCTCCCGCACCTCCTTGGCGATATGGGTGAGCTGGCCATCGGAGAGCCGGGGAAGATCGGCCACATACACCTTGCCGTGGTCGCGCAGGGTGAGGAAGGTGGGTCGATGGCCGCCACCACCACCGCCCTGGGGGCCGCTACCGGGGCCCTGGGGGCCGCTACCGGGGCCACCTTCGCGGATCGGGCTGATCGGCTCGCGGGGCCGGGGCCGGGGTTGCAGGGGCCGCTGGGGCGGCACTGGACCGGCGGAGCTGCGTCGACGGGTGATGCGGGACGAGGTCTCGAACATGGCGAACGGAGGAAACCGGGGCCGCGGTCGGGGACGCCGGCGATTTCAGGGGAAGTACTAGGGGGGACCATACGAACCCCCCGGCGGGACCGGCCAGTCGCGCCTCAGTACGGCAAGCCGGCCAGGGGCTGCCCCGGCAACGCGCCGGCCGCCACCTGGCCCAGTTCCCAGGCCGGCAACTCCAGCGCGTGGCTGATCGCCAGCGCCTCCTCCACCGCGTCAGCGGGGAGCACCAGGCAGAAGCCCACCCCGAGGTTGAAGGTGTTCCAGAGGTCCTCCTCCGGTACCTCTCCGGCCTCCTGAAGCCAGCGGAAGAGGTCGGGGCGCTCCCAACTGTGGGGATCGATGGCCGCGTGCAGCCCCTCCGGCAGGGCGCGGGGCAGGTTTTCCGGCAGGCCGCCGCCGGTGATGTGGGCCATGCCGTGCAGGGGGGCCCCGGCCTGGCGAAGCCGCCGCACCAACTCTCCGTAGAGGGTGGTGGGGGTGAGCAATCGCTCGATCAGCGGCGGCTCCTCCGGGGCGAGCCGGGTCTGGGCCGTGACCCCCTGGCTGGCGAGGATCCGCCGCACCAGGCTGAAGCCGTTGCTGTGCACCCCGCTGCTGGCGATCGCCACGATGCGGTCGCCGGCCCGCACCGCCTGGCCGTCGATGCGTTCGTCTTCTTCCACCACCGCCACACAGAAGCCGGCCATGTCGTAGCGGCCGGCGGGGTAGAAGCCCGGCATCTCGGCCGTTTCGCCACCGAGCAGGGCGCAGCCGCTGCGGCGGCAGCCCTCGGCGATGCCCTCCACCACCTCCGCCATCGCCTCGGGTGCGAGGCGGCCGGTGGCGAGGTAATCGAGGAACAGCAGCGGTTCGGCGCCGCTGGTGATCACGTCGTTCACGCACATCGCCACCAGGTCGATGCCGACGCCGTGGTGGCCCCCGTGCTCCTGGGCCAGCTCCAGCTTCGTGCCGACCCCATCGGTGCCCGCCACCAGCAGGGGCTTGCGCATCCCCGCAGGAAGCCGGCAGAGCCCGCCGAAGCCGCCGAGTCCGCCGAGCACCTCCGGCCGGCGCGTCGATTCGACGCTGGCGCGGATTCGCTCCACGAAGGCCCGACCGGCCACCACATCCACCCCAGCCGTGCGGTAATCCATGGCCTCAGTACCCCGTTGCTCTGGCGATCCTGCTTCCCGATCCTGCTCCGCCGGGCACCTACCCCCACCGACCCCCCCGGTGGGCCGTGGACGGACTCGGGATTGGCCCATTCAGTGATCAGCGTGGCTGATCTATGCGATCGGATCCGCTGATCTATTGGGGTGGCGGGTGGCTGGTCAAAGCCCTGTGCTTTCGGGGGGCGGGGGGTTTCGATGAAGAAAACTGATCAGTGATTGGCCTGGTTGACCGAGCGGAATCCACCGCCAAAAGTCCGTTACCTTTGCCTCGTCCTGATTTCTGAGAGGAACTCTTCTGGTGCTTTCGTCATTTGTGAACCGGCTATTTCCCGGTCACGGCATGACGAATTTCCCCCCTCGCCCTGGTTTGCCGGGGAGTGCAGGATCCAGTCACCGGCTCGTTCCGTTTGTTATGCGTCGACCTCATCTCCTGGGCGCAGCCGCCCTCCTGATCACCAGCGCTGGCTTTGTCGCACCCGCCTCCGCTGGCAGCTTCTCCTCCGGTAGTCCGGCCTCCGTGGCCATTCTCGAGGCGAATCCCGCTCCCACCTGGGAGGAGCGGTTCATCAGGCAGATCCCCCCGGCCCCCCTCGCCCAGGGGCAGCAGATCGCATCCGCTGGCGTCAGCGTCGGCCAAGCCAGCTGGTACGGCCCCGGCTTCTACGGAAACCGCACCGCCAGTGGCGAGGTGTTCCGCCCCGGTACCCTCACCGCCGCCCACCGCACCCTGGCCTTCGGCACCCGCGTGCGCGTCACCAACCTCTGGAACGGGCGCTCCACCGTCGTGCGGATCAATGACCGCGGTCCTTTCCATGGCGGCCGCATCATCGATCTGGCCCACGGAGCCGCCCAGCAGCTCGGCGTCACCGCCAGCGGTGTGGCCCAGGTGCGCCTCGAAGTGCTTGATTGATCTCTCTTGCCTGAGGGAACGGTCCCTTGAAGCAGAACCCACGACCCATCCGCCAGATTGGCGGGTGGGTCTTTTGCCGTTCTGAGGGTGGATCTGCTTCGCAGCCGCGCCGAGCTGGCGCAGTGGC
>CAIVPT010000160.1 GCA_903907855.1 uncultured Synechococcaceae cyanobacterium
CCTCTCCATGCTGCTGAACGACTGGCCTGCGCCGCTGCGGCCTGCCCTGGCCGGTCTGCTGCGCGGCCTGCTCGATCCACCGGTGGCGGACAGCCTGCAGTGGCCGGTGGCACCCGCCTGGCGGCGACGGCTGGTGCGGACCGCGCTGCGGACCCGCAGTCGGCTGGCAAACCTGGGCCAGCGGCTGTACCCGCCGCGCGCCAGCCGCTTCTATTCGGAGCGGCCTACCCCCAGCTACGGGGCGCGCTTCCGGCTGGAGCAGCTGGGGCCTCCGCCGATGCTGGAGCGCCTGGCCCGGCCGCGCTGGCGGGGAGCCCAGCGGCGCATCGGCCTCACCGGCGGCATCGCCAGCGGCAAAAGCAGCGTGGGCGCCCTGCTGGCGGCCCGGGGGCTGCCGGTGCTCGACGCCGACCGCTACGCCCGCGAGGCCCTGGCGCCTGGCACCACCGCCACCCAGGCGGTGCTGGAGCGCTACGGAGAGCGGGTTCAGGGGACCGGGGAGGATGCGGAGGCGCCGAGCCTGGATCGGGCCGCCCTGGGGCGGATCGTCTTCGCCGATGCCGCCGAACGCCGCTGGCTGGAGGCACTGGTGCATCCGCTGGTGCGGCAGCGGTTCGAGCAGGAGCTGGCGGGGCTGGCGGAGGTGCCGGTGGTGGTGGTGATGATCCCGCTGCTGTTCGAGGCGGGCCTGGAGGGGCTATGCAGCGAGGTGTGGCTGGTGGTGTGCGACGAGGAGCAGCAGCGGCGGCGGCTGATGGCCCGCGACGGGCTGGCGGAGCCGGAGGCGCAGGCGCGGCTGGCCGCCCAATGGCCGCTGGAGCGCAAGCGGGCCCTGGCGGATCAGCTGATCGACAATCGGGGAAGGCCCGAGGCCCTGGCCATCCAGTTGGACCGGCTCCTGGACAGGCCGCCGGCGGCGGCGGCGGCGGTCGGGGGTCGGTAAATCTTTCTCACATTTTGATTCGAGTACCCCGCGGCAGGTTCGGTTCCTGGGCGGCATTCATACATTGCAGATACGGGATAACGGCATAAATCTGATCTCATACGGCCGAGATCCCCCCTACCCTCCGCGCCGCCCAGGCCATGAGCCCCGCCACCAGCTATTCCCCCTACCTCGAGACCCCCGCCGGCAGCACCGGCACCGGGCTGGATCAGGTGCTCGGCTGGATCGCCCGCGATCCCGGCCTGGCCGGTGCCAACGAAGCCAGCGCGATCGCCACCGGCATCGCGGCGAGCGACTGGCTCAACACCCTCCTGGTGGAGGGTCTGCAGGCCACCGGCGCCCTCACCAAACCCGTGCTCGGCGTCGCCGACATCGTGGCCCTCAATGCCTGGTTCCGCGACCCCACGGCTCCGGAGCGGCTGGAGGCCTTCCTCAAGGGCCATGGCAATGACGAAAACGGCGTGGAGACCGCTTACCACGCCATTCAGAACGATGGCGGCACCGACACCTTCGACGGCCGGGCCCTGATCGATTCGGTGCTCGACAGCCTATATCACATCGGTTTTCCCCTCAGCGCCGACGGCACGCGCCTGACCAACGAGGACGGTGCCGACAACGCCACGCTCGTGGATGTGGCCCGCTGGCTCACGGCCCTGAAGGTGGATCTGGCCACCACCGGCACGGGCCTCGACCGCGTCGTGGAAACCGTGGTGGCCGATCCCGGCCTGCAGGCGGCGATCCCCTGGGGCGACATCCAGGGGGGAGCGCAGGCCGCCGATGCCCTCAACCACCTGATCCTGGAAGGGATCAATGCCCTGAGCACCCAGGGCCTGGCCGATGGCGACCCCACCCGCCTGAGCGAAACGGAGGTGCGGGCGATCAACGCCTGGATCCGCAACGATTCCAGCCGCTACGCCCAGTTCGTTGCCCTCCACGGCGATGACGAGAACGGCAGCGAGACCGGCTTCCACCTCGTGCAGAACGATGGGGCCACCACCAAGCTGTTTGGCCAGAACGCTGTCAACACCATCTACGACGGCATCTATCACATCGGCTTCACCATCAACAACGATGGCCGCTTCCAGAATGAAGACGGCGACGCCAATGCGCTGGTGGGCAATGTAGCCGAATGGATCAGCTTCTATTACGGCGATCCCTCCACCACCGGCAGCGGCCTCGATCGCATGGTCGACTGGATGCGCCTCGATCCCGGCCTCTCCAAATTCACCGCCGCCCTCGACATCAACGATGGCCTGGCGGCCGCCTATCGCCTCAACCAGCTGCTGCTTGATGCGATCAACACCACCGGCGTGAATCTCGACGGCTGGATCAGCCGCCACGACCTGCGGCTGATCAACCGGCTGGTGCGCGACACCGCCTTCGAAGCCTTTGATCGCGACCATGGCAATGATGAAAATGGGGTAGAAACCGGCTTCCATTTGATCCAAAATGATGGCTCAACCACCCGGTTTTTTGGCCAAAACCTGGTCAACACCGTGGTGGATGGCATCTATCACTACGGCTACGAAATTCGTGGCGAGAATTTCCTCAACGAAGACGGCAATAACAACCAGAGTCTCAGTGATGTCTCCGGCTGGCTCAACTATTTTCTCTCCGACCGCCGCCTCAGCCTCGGCACGGGGGCCAGCGAAACCCTGCTCGGCGATGGCGGCGACGACCAGCTGCTCGGCCGCGGCGGCAACGACGTGCTGGAGGGGGGCGACGGTGCCGATCTGCTGGATGGCAGCTGGGGCGGTGACACCCTCAGGGGTGGCGTCGGCGATGACCAGCTCGACGGCGGCTTCGAGGAGGACCATCTCGATGGCGGCGAGGGCAGCGACACCTACCTGGTGAGCGGCGCCGATCCCCACCACACCGATTGGGGCACCTGGAGCTTCCAGGGCTACGACACCTACGCCGACAGTGGCCTGATCGGCGTCGACCAGATCCTGGCCGAAGGATTCGGAGCGGTGGACATCGGCCTGATGGGCTTCGGTGCCGGCAGTGGCATCGAGCGGATCGTCAACGCCACCGAAGGGGGGGCATTGGTGCGGCTGCTGGGGAACTGGCAGAACAACAACCTCGATTTCTCCGGCACCGAACTGGTGGGCGGCCCCTTCCAGATCGACGGCGGCGATGGCCAAGACACGATCGTGGGCACCGCCCTGGCCGATGACATCCGGGGCGGTCGCGACAGCGACACGCTCGATGGCGCCGGCGGTGGCGACACCTACCGCGTCAGCGGCTACGACCCCAACTGGTACCCGGGCGTGCCCTACCTGTTCGAGGCGTGGGACCTCTACCAAGACAGCGGCAGCGCAACGGACGGCATCGACAGGATCGTGGCCGAAGGCGTGGGCCCCGTGGATATCGGCTTCCTGCACTTCGACGCCAGCTCCGGCATCGAACAGATCGTGAACGCCACCACGGCGCTGGTGGAGGAACCGCCGCTCGTGGCAGACCCCGAGCCGGCCGTGGCCGAAGTGCGCCTGCTCGGGAACTGGCAGAACAACACCCTTGATTTCTCCAGCACGACCCTGATCGGCGGCTCCTTCCTGATCGATGGCGGCGATGGCAACGACAGGGTCATCGGCAACGAACTGGCCAATCGCATCCGCGGGGGCCGCGACAACGATTGGCTCGATGGCGGCGATGGCGGCGATAGCTACGAGGTGACCGGCAACACCCCTGAGTGGGTGGAAGGGCAGCCCTATCTCTTCGAGGGATTTGACACCTTCGCCGATTCCGGCAGCAGTGGCTTGGATGCCATCGTCGCCTTGGGAGATCAGCCCGTTGATATCGGTCTGTGGCAGTTCGGGCCCGAGAGCGGCATCGAGCTGATCGTCAATTCCACCCAAACGCTCGATGCCAACGGCAATCCCACTACGGCGGAGGTGCGGTTGCTCAGCGACTGGCGCGCCAACACCCTCGATTTCTCCGCCACCACACTGTCGGGCGAGTTCCTGATCGATGCCGGCGACGGCAACGACACGATCATCGGCAGCGCAGCCAACGATCGCATCCGCGGCGGCCGCGACAACGACTGGCTCAACGGGGGAGCGGGCGGCGACCGCTACGAGGTGAGCGGCCAGAACCCCTACAACCCCGACTGGCGCTCCTACGACTTCGAAGGCTTCGACACCTACGCCGACTCCGGTGCCACCACCGATGGGGTGGACGCGATTGTGGCGCTGGGCTGGAGCGCGGTGGACATCGGCTTCCAGGCTTTTCATGCCAGCTCCGGCATCGAGCAGATCCTCAATGCCACCACCGTCGATGACGGCAACGGCGGCATCACCACCGCCACGGTGAACCTGGTGGGCAGCAGGCAGTCGAATGTGCTCGATTTCTCTGGCGTGACCCTGATCGGCGGCAAGTTCCGCCTGGTAGGCGGCGAGGGCAACGACACCATCGTTGGCACCACCCTGGCTGACACCATCCTCGGGGGACGGGACAACGACGTGCTGCAGGGGGGCGCCGGCAACGACACCTATGAAGTGCGCGGCCGCGACCCGGCCCATCCCAACTGGCAGACCTACAGCTTCGAGGGCTACGACAGCTACAGCGACAGCAGTGGCAGCGACCGCATCGTCGCGGTGAGCGACACCGGCAGCGAGGGGGTCGACATCGGCCTGACCAGCTTCGGGCCTGCCTCCGGCATCGAACTGATCGACGCCACGGGTACCACCGGAGCGGTGCGCTTGCTCGGCGACTGGCAGGCCAACACCCTCAACTTCAGCGCCACCGAGTTGCGCGGCAGCAACCTCAGCATCGAGCTCGGCGACGGCAACGACAACCTGGTGGGCAGTGCCCAGGCCAACGTGGTGAGCGGCGGCTACGGCAACGACCAGATCCGCACCCTGGCCGGGGACGACACGATCCGCGGCGAAGGCGGCAACGACCTTCTCGACGGGGGTGAGGGCAGCGACACCTACCTGGTGAGCGGGCTGGAGAGCGGCGGCTGGATGACCTACGGCGGCCAGGACACCTACGGCGACACCGGCCTCAGCGGGCTGGATCGGATCGTGGCCGTCGGCAACGACGATGTGGACATCGGCCTGGGCGCGGGCAATTTCCTGGCCGGCTCGGGCATCGAGCAGATCGTCAACAGCACCACCAAGGTGGTCGACGGGGTGAGCGTCAGCGGCCAGGTGCGCCTGCAGGGCAACGGAAACGCCAACACCCTGCACTTCGGCGGCATGCGCTTCCTGGGCGGCGGCTTTGTGATCGACGCCGGCGACGGCAACGACACGATCACCGGCAGCACCGATGGGGAACGGATCCTGGCCGGCCGGGGTGACGACACGGTGGATGGGGGCGGCGGCGCCGACACCTACGAGGTGGCCGGCAGCCTGGCGGGCGGCACCTTCCAGGGCTACGACACCATCACCGACCGGGGCGGCGGCACCGGCGTGGTGGATCGGATCATGGTCGCCGCCGGCACTGCCGCGGTGGACATCGGCCTCAAAAGCTTCTCCACCGCCAACGGCATTGAGGTGATCGATGCCACCGCCACCACCGGCCTGGTGCGCCTGCTCGGCGATGGCGCCGCCAACGTGCTCAACTTCACCGGCATCTCCCTGCTGGGCGCCAACCTGCGCATCGACGGCGGCGACGGCAAGGACACGATCACCGGTGGCGCCAGCGCCGACCGCATCCTCGGTGGCAAAGGAGATGACAGCCTCTCCGGCGCCGGTGGCAGCGACACCTACGAGGTGGCCGGCAGTGTTGCGGCCGGCAGCTTCGAGGGTTACGACACGATCACCGACCGCGGCACCGGCGCCGGGGAGATCGATCGCCTCGTGGCCGCCGCCGGCACCGCCGCCGTGGACATCGGCCTCAAGAGCTTCTCGGCCACCAATGGCATCGAGGTGATCGACGCCACCGCCACCAGCGGCGTGGTGCGCCTGCTCGGAGACGCCGCCGCCAACGTGCTCAACTTCAGCGGCAGCACCCTGCTCGGCGCCAATCTGCGCATCGAGAGCGGCGACGGCAACGACACGGTGACCGGCAGCAGCGGCTCCGACACGATCCACGCCGGCCTCGGGGTCGACACGGTGAATGGCGGCAATGGCGATGACACGATCATCAGTGGGGGCGGGCTTGACGTGCTCAGCGGCGGGCTGGGGGTCAACAGCTTTGTGTATACCCTGCTCACCGATGGCATCGTCGGCGGCAGCACGTCTGCGCGCACCTTCGAGAAGATCCGCGACTTCACGGTCGGCCGGGATCGCTTCGATGTGAGCACGGCACCGGCCAGCGGAGACTTCCGCCAGCTCGGGGCACTCAGCGGCCTCACCAATGCCGCCCTGGCCACCCTGCTCAGCAGCACCAACTTCGTCGCCAGTGGGGCTGCCACCTTCACCTACGGCAGCGGCGCGTCACTGCGCACGTTCATCGGCCTCAACGATGGCAACGCCGGTTTCAATGCGCTCAGTGATGCGGTGCTGGAGATCACGGGCTATCAATTTGCCAGCGGTTTCACCAGCCTCTCGCAGATCAGCATCGTCTGAATCTGCGGGGGATCAGCCCTTGAGCCGCTCCGCCAGGATGCGGTTCGCCAGCTGCGGATCGGCGCGACCGCCGGTCCGCTTCATCAGTTGACCGACGAAGAAACCCTGCAGCTTGTTCTTGCCCCCGCGGAACGCCTCCACCTCAGCGGGATGGGCGGCCAGCAGTTCGTCGACGATGGCGGTGATCGCCGCCGGGTCGCTGATCATGCCCAGCCCGCGGGCCTCCACCAGCGCAGCGGGGGAGCCGCCCTTCTCGAGCAGCTCCGGCAGGATCTCCTTGGCGATCTTGCCGCTGATCGTGCCGCGGTCGATCAGCGTCACCATCTCCGCCAGCTCGGCGGGGCGGAAGGGGAGATCGGCAAACGAGAGGCGCTGGGCATTCACATGGGCCGCGAGGTCGCCGGTGATCCAGTTGGCCAGACCCTTGGCATCGCCGCCGGCGGCCACCGCCGCCTCGAAGTAATCGGCCATCGGCCGCTCATCGGTGAGCACCCGCGCGTCGTAGGGGGAGAGGCCCAGGGTTTGGGCATAACGATCGCGGCGGGCGGCGGGAAGCTCGGGCAGCTGTGCACGCCAAGCCTCGCGCTGGGCCTCACTCACCTCGATCGGCCCGAGGTCGGGATCGGGGAAGTAGCGATAGTCGCTCGCCCCCTCCTTGCCACGCATGCTGCGGGTAACCTGCTTGCCCTCATCCCACAATCGCGTTTCCTGCCGCACCGGCTCGCCGTCTTCATAGGCGCGGATCTGGCGCTGCATTTCATACTCACACGCCCGCTGAATTGCGGAGAAGGAGTTCATATTCTTGATCTCCACCTTCGTGCCGAACGGCGCCGTGGGGCCGCGGCGCACCGAGATGTTGACATCGCAGCGCAACGAACCCTCCTGCATGTTGCCGTCGGAGACGCCCAGATAACGCATGATGCGGCGAACCTCGGCGGCATACTCGGCCGCCTCACGGCCGGTGCGCAGATCCGGACGGCTGACAATCTCCGCCAGGGCAACGCCCGCCCGGTTGTAATCCACCAGCGAATGGGTGGAACCAGCCAGGCGATCGCTGCCGGCGTGCACCAGCTTGCCGGCATCCTCCTCCATATGCAGGCGCTCGATTCCCACCGTTTTGCGGTAGGTGTCCTTGCCCTTCTCCGCCACCTCTACCTCGATGGAGCCGTTCTCGGCGATCGGCTCGTCGTACTGGGAAATCTGGTAATTCTTGGGGAGATCGGGGTAGAAGTATTGCTTACGATCAAATTTGCAATGGGGGGCGATCTGCAGATTGAGGGCGAGTGCAGCCTTCACCGCATACTCCAATACCCGCTGATTGAGCACCGGCAAAGTACCCGGCAAACCGCAGACCACCGGGTCGATATGGGTGTTGGGCTCGTCGCCGAAGGCGGTGGAGGCAGCCGTGAAGATCTTGCTATCGGTGCCGAGCTGCACGTGGATCTCCAGGCCGATCACCGCCTCCCAGTCGGCCAGCGACGGGTCTCCGCCCTGGGTCGCGGGCGCGGGGGCGGGGGTTTCTGCCAGTTGCGGGGTCGCCACCATCGGTTGCCGTGCCAAGCCTGGGGGGATCCTATGGAGCGGCGGCACCCGTCGGCCCATGGGAAAGTCGGAGGCGATTCTCGGCGGGGCAGACCATGGCGTGGCTTGACGCGCTGAACGCCTTCCTCTGGGGCCTGTCCGCAGACTGGATCACCCTGGTGGGCCTGTTCCTGACCCTGGGGCTGCAGTTCCTGCCCCTGCGGGCCCTGCCCTGGGCCTGTCTCCAGCTCTGGCAATCCTTCCGCGACCAGCGGGCGGGAACGGGGGAGATCAGCAGCTTCGCCGCCCTGATGACCGCCCTGGGCGGAACCCTCGGCGTCGGCCACCTCACCGGCATGGCCATCAGCCTCGGGGTCGGCGGACCGGGGGTGGTGCCCTGGATGTGGCTGGTGGGCCTGGTGGGCATGGGCACCAAATTCAGCGAAACCTTCCTGGCGGTGCGCTTCCGCCAGCGCGATTGGCGCGGCGCGGTGCACGGCGGACCGATGGAGGCGATCCGACACGGCCTGGGCCCCGGTTGGACCTGGCTGGCCACGATGTACGCCGCCCTGGGCACGCTCGGGGTGTTCGGCCTGGGCAACGGCGTCCAGGCCCAGCAGCTGGCCCTCGGCCTGCAGGAGCTGAGCGGCCTGCCACCGTTGCTGGTCGGCATGGGGGCGGCGACGCTCACCGGGCTGGTGCTCGCCGGTGGGCTCCGGCGCATCAGTCGGGTGTCGTCGCTGCTGGTGCCGCTGATGACCTTCGGATACCTGTTCGCGGTGACGGCCCTGCTGCTCCCGCACGCCGGCCTCGTTCCCGCCGCCCTGGGTCGCATGCTGCAGGAGGCCTTCCGACCCGAGGCCCTCAGCGGAGGCGCCCTGGCCCTCACGGTGCAGACGGCGGTGCGCGCCGCCGTGTTCGCCAACGAGGCCGGGCTGGGCACCTCCTCGATCGTGCACGCCCCAGCCAGCCCCGCCGATCCCGTGCGCCAGGGGGCGATCGCCATGCTGACCAACCTGGTGAGCCTGCTGGTATGCAGCGCCACCGGCCTGCTGCTCCTGATCAGTGGCGTGCTCGAACACAGCGCGCGGCCCCATGCCGCCCTGGGGGGCGGTCACCCCGCCTGGGAACTGATGGGGAGGGAGGGGGCGGGCCTGCAGTTGCTGCGCCAGGCCTTCGCCTGGGGCTCCGGCGGCAACGTCTGGATCCTCGACCTCTGCCTGGTGCTCTTTGCCTTCACCACCTTGGTCACCTTCGGCTACTACGGCGAACGCTGCCTGGCCTTTCTGGTGGGCAGCCGGGGCCGCAAGCCGTTCCGGCTGGTGTGGATCGGGGTGATGGTGCTCGCCTCCAGCCAGGGCCTGCCGGGTCTGTGGGGCATCGCCGACACCCTCGACGCGCTGCTGGCCCTGCCCAACCTGCTGGCCCTGCTGCTGCTCTCCGGCCTGATCTTCCGCACCGTCCCGGGGCGGGTGGTGGGGGCCGCTCCGGAGGGAATGGCTCCCGACGGGGGCGCCCTGGACGGGGATTCCTAGGCTGCCCCCGCCGACCCGTTCCCAGCTGTCGCCGCCGATGTCCGTGCTGCTCTCCGCCCTGGTCGCCGCGGCCCCGACGGCTGCCCATGGGGCGGCGGAAGCGGCACCCCAAGGGGGCACCCTGCTCGGTGGCGGCCTGCCGTTCCCCCTGCTGATCAGCCTCACCGCCCTGGCCTTCCTGGGCACCCTCGTGTGCAGCCGCATCGCCATCCACCTGCGCCTGCCCGCCGTGGTCGGGGTGCTGGTGCTGGGGCTGCTGCTCCACCCGGGCCAGAGCGTGCTGTCGCTGTCCCAGGTGGAGAACCTGCATGTGGTGAGCCTCTCGATGCTGCTGTTCTGCGCCGGCCTCAACGCCGAGCTGCACCACCTGCGGGGCTTCCTGCGCTACGGGGTGCTGCTGGCGGTGGGGGGCGTGCTGCTGACCACCCTGGTGTTCGCCCCTCTGTTGTGGGGCATCCACGCGGCGACGGAGGCGCTCTGGCCCGCCCTGGGGGTGGTGGCCCTGCCTGTGCCGGTGGCCCTGATGGCGGCCGCCTGCGTCTCCTGCACCGACGCCATGGCGACCCTGGAGGTGCTGCGGCGCGCCGGGCTGCGCCTCCCGCAGCGGCTGCAGGCGCTGGTGGAGATGGAGGCCTCCCTCAACGACCCGCTGGCGATCGTGTTCCTGATGCTGGTGGTGAGTCTGGCCAGCGCCGGCTGGTTGCACCCCCATGGCGGCGGCGATCCCGCCGCCCTGCTGCCGGCCCTGCAGAGCTTCCTCAAGAGCATCGGCAGCGGCGTGATGGTGGGGCTGATCCTCAGCTTTGTGGCCCAGTTCATCCTGCGCCGCTTCGTGAGCAGCCCCAGCCAGATCCTGCTGCTCGGTATTGCCGTGGCCCTGTCGTCCTATGGGCTGGCCCAGCTGCTGCAGGGCTCGGGCTTCATCTCCGCCTACGTCACCGGCCTGTTCCTGGCGAACGACATCTACGCCAACCGCTGGATCACGCCCGAACGGCTGGAGCACAGCCTGGAGCCCTTCAACACACTCACCGAGTTCAGCGTGTTCCTGCTGTTCGGCTCCCTGATCGAGCCCTCCAGCATCGTCACCGCCCTGATTCCCGGCCTGCTGAGCGCCCTGGCCCTGATCCTGATCGCCCGGCCCCTGAGCGTGCTGGCGCTCCAGCCGTTCTCGCCCTTCGGCCGGCGGGAGGGGGCACTGCTGGCCTGGTGCGGGCTGCGGGGGGCCGTGCCGCTGGCCCTGGCCTACACCGCCATCCACGCCATCCCCGCCCTGCCCGGCCTGGGGGAGGAGCAGGCGGCGGCGCTGGAGCACCAGCTGCAAGGGCTGATCTTCCTGGTGGTGGTGGGCAACCTCTGCCTGCAGGGACTGACCCTGCCGCCGCTCTGCCGCCGGCTGGGGCTGGCGGAGGCGGCCTGAGGGGCCATGGGGATGGGGCGACCGGTGCTGGTGCTGGGGGGTGGCCTGATGGGGCTGGCGGTGGCCCACGCCCTGGCCCGCCGCGGCCGGATGGTGCGGGTGCTGAGCCGTCGCCGCAGCGAGGCGGCGGGTTTCGTGGCGGCCGGAATGCTGGCCCCCCACGCCGAGGGGCTGCAGGGATCGCTGCTGCACCTGGGCCAGGCCGCCCTGGCGCGCATCCCGGAGTGGGTGGCCGCGGTGGAGTCCGACAGCGGCCTGCCCTGCGGGCTGCGGCCCTGCGGCATCGTGGTGCCCTTCGCCGACGCCGCCGAACGGGACGCCTTCCCCACCGCCGCCTGGGGGGAGCCCCTGGAGCGCGACGCCCTGGAGCGGGAGGTGCCGGGTCTGGCCGCCCGCTGGCGTTCGGGGCTGCTGTTCCACGCCGACGGCCAGATCGACAACCGCCGCCGGCTGATGCGGGCCCTGGAGCGGGCCTGCGTGCAGCGGGGCGTGGCGTTTGAGGAGGGGGCCGAGGTGCGGGAGCTGCTGCAGCGCGGCGGCCGGCTGGAGGCGGTGCGGCTGCGGGGCGCCGACGGCGAGGAGCGGGAGCTCGCGGCCGACCAGGCGGTGCTCTGCAGCGGGGCCTGGAGCGGCCACCTGGTGCCGGCCCTGCCGGTGTTTCCGGTGAAGGGGCAGATGCTCTCCCTGCAGGCGCCGCGTCAGGCGCTCGCCCGGGTGCTGTTCGGACCGGGCACGTACCTGGTGCCCCGGCAGGACGGGCTGGTGGTGGTGGGGGCGACCAGCGAGCCGGAGGCGGGCTTTGCGGAGGGGCTGACGCCGGCGGGCCAGCGGCAGCTGGAGGCGGGGCTGGCGGCGCTGCTGCCGGAGGCGGCCCTCTGGCCGCCGATGGAGCGCTGGTGGGGCTTCCGCCCGTGCACACCGGACGAGGGGCCGCTGTTGGGGAAAGGCCCGCTGGAGGGGCTGTGGCTGTGCACCGGCCACCACCGCAACGGGGTGCTGCTGGCGGGGATCAGCGCGGCGCTGGTGGCGGCCGATCTGGATGGGGCGACCGGGGGCGGCGAGGCCGAGGCGGAGCGCGGTGACGCCAGCGAGGCGGCGGCGTTGCTGGCGGCCTTCGCCTGGACGCGGTTCGGATCTCCCTGAGGCTTCAGGGCTGGCCGGTCTCCAGGGCGATGGCGGCGCTACGGGTGCCGAGGCCCCCGGGGAAGGGGTGAGCCGGCGCGGGGCGGGAAACGCCCCCAGCCCACGATGGCGATGACCGGAGGAAGACAGCGACATGGCCAGCGGGGGAGAGGGGCCGCAAAACGTATGCAGGGAGACAATCAAGGCCGCTGCGGCCTCCGCCTCACCCACACGGGCGAGATGCTCACCAGCCCCTCACCCCAATCCCCCGCGACCCACTGGCCGCCGACCGGAGCCCCAGCAATGTTTCAGCCTTTCTTTGCCATTTTTCGCGCTGATTTTGGGGGCCGGCCGGCCGGTTGGCGATCAGGGCCGCAGGTGTCAACGGCCCTGGCTCTCGCCCTGAGCGTGCCGGCCCTGCTGGGAATCCCCCCCCAGGCGCTCGCCCGCGGGGACTGGGCCGCACTGGTGTCCGGCTTTCAGACGCGCGGGATCACGGTGCGCAGCGACCATCCGCGCTGCGCCGAACGGGATCTGGAGGGCCTCTACCTCCGGGGCCAGCGCGAAGTGGTGGTGTGCCCACGGGGCGACCGGAGCATCACCCTGCGGCACGAGGGCTGGCATCTGGTGCAGACCCTATGCCTGGCGGGCCGACCCTGGCTGGACCCCGCCGCGGTGCAGCGGCAACTGGGCCGCCGCGACCGGCGCGAGGTGCAGGCGTTGGTGCCCCCGGCCCAGTGGCAACGGGAGGCGGAGGCGCGGGTGATGGCCCGGCTAACGCCGGACCGCTACTTCGAGCAGTGGGACCGGGCCTGTGCCGGCCGACTCAGCCCTCCACCCGCCAGCCCTGATCCGCCGGCGTCCAGTCGCTGAGCTCGGAGGGCTGGAACCACAGACCGACCTCGAAAGCGGCGGTGTCCTCAGCGTCGGAGCCGTGGATCACGTTGCGGCCGATATTCACCGCCAGGTCGCCACGAATGGTGCCGGGGGCGGCCTCCAGGGGCTTGGTGGCCCCGATCATCAGGCGGGCTGCCGCGATCACGCCGTCGCCTTCCCACACCATCGCCACCACCGGGCCACTGGTGATGAACGACACCAGGCCGGGGAAGAAGGGACGCTCGCGGTGCATGCCGTAGTGCTGCTCCGCCAGCTCACGGGTGGGGATGAGCTGCTTGAGGCCTACGAGCTTGAAGCCCTTGCGCTCAAAGCGGCCGATGATCTCGCCCACCAGACCCCGCTGCACCCCGTCGGGCTTGATGGCGAGGAAAGTGCGTTCGGTGGCCATGGGAGGGAAGCAGGGTTGACGGCCATCGTCTGTGGCTGCCCTGCCCATTGGCAAGCCATGGTTCAGGGCGGGGACGGCACGGCGCCATCGGGGACGACGGAGGCAGACGGGATCGAGGCGGCAGAGCGGATCTAGGCGCTGCGCCCAGGGAGGAGATTGCGGCTCAGCAGGGCGCTGATCAACTGCAGGCGGGTCTTGACCTGATATTTATCGCGGATGCTTTTGCCGTATTCCTTGACGGTATAAACAGAGATCTGCAATTTGTCGGAGATGTCACGATCCGTGAAGCCCTTGAGCATGAGCGCCAGAATCTCCCCTTCCCTCGGCGTGAGCGACCGCGGGGATTCAACAATCACCGACGGCCGCATCATGCGCGCCTTCGCGCGGCTGGAAACATAAGTTTTGCTGTTCGCGGCCGCCAGCAACGACTGCAGCACTTCCAGCTCCGGAGACATAAAATCCTCCTCACAAACCACTGCCATGGCACCACATTCGAGGGCAAGGGCCACATCCGCCGGGTCGGACATCAGAACCATCAGGATCCTCAGATCGCCTACGGCCTGCAGCGCCCGCTTGCAGAGGGAGAAACCATTTCCTTCCGCCAGTTGATCCGAGCAGATCAACAGCCCAGGCCTGCTTTCGCGGATACGGTGGAGCGCCTCCTCTTCCGTGGAGGCGACTGCCGTGATGCGATTCTTGACCTTGATCGACTGAACAATCGCAAACATGCCAAGATTGCTGTTCATCGCGATTGCATACCGCAAACGCATGCCGCTGGAAACCATCCAGCTTGCCATCATTCGGTAGTTTGGCTCTATCTCATTCAGGCGATCAGTAAAGTCCAAACCGCTATGCCTGGTCACGTGGTGAAACTGTCGCGACAGATACCTGCGCGACAGCCAAACCCTATGGGCCGTTCGGTGCCCTGTCAATCACGGGGGCTGAGGCTACGGCCCCTCAATGGTTTCCCCTTTCCTACGCCAGCGGGGCCCCTAAGGCACCAGCTCCGTCAGGCACTCCCGGGCCAACAGCGGTTCCAGCGCCTCCAGGGCCAGCGGGGGCCACTGACGGCTCTCCTGCAGCCACTGGTGCTGGCAGCAGCGCGGATCCAACCGGTCCGCCTCACGCCAGCAGGCTCCGGCCTTCCCGATCGCACCACGGCGGCACAGCACGGCCGCCAGGGCGGTGTGCGCCTCCGCAAAGCGGGGGTAGCGGCGGATCAGGGCCCGGAGGTCCAGCTCGGCCCGCTCGGCTTGCCCCTTCTGGAACGCCGCCAGCGCGGCCTGGAGGCGGACCGGAGCCGGGGGCACCGCCCCCTGGGGGATCAGAAGAGAAGGGGTCAACAAACTCATGGAAGAAGCTCCACGTCAGAGAAATCCTCCTGAGCTGTCCCCGGTTTGCAGGGCACCGCAAGCCAAATACCCCCCTTTAGAGGGGGGGAAATCTTTCCGCCCGCTCGCGCCGCCACCGCCGACTCGGGTGGTCGCCGCCGCCGCTGACTAGATTCCCCCCCAAGCAATCCGCCAAGATCCGGGTCCGATGGTGCTCGCCAACCCCACCGGCACCTGGAGCGCCAGCGACGGAGCCGCCCTCTACGGCCTCGATCGCTGGGGTGATCCCTACTTCTCGGTGAGCGCCCGCGGCCATGTGATGGTGCAGCCCCGGGGCGAACGGGGCGGCAGCCTCGATCTGGTGGAGCTGGTGCGGGAGCTGCAGAGCCGCGACCTCTCCCTGCCCCTGCTGATCCGCTTCGACGACATCCTCGAGGACCGGCTGGAGCGCCTGCACGCCGCCTTCGAGCGGGCGATCGCCCAGTACGGCTACGCCGGTCGCTACCAGGGCGTGTTCCCGGTGAAGTGCAACCAGCAGCGGCACGTGGTGGAGGAGCTGGTGGCCAGCGGCCGCCGTTGGCATTTCGGGCTGGAGGCCGGCAGCAAGGCGGAGTTGCTGATCGCCCTCTCGTTGCTCGACGACCCCGAGGCCCTGCTGATCTGCAACGGCTACAAGGACCGCCGCTACATCGAGACCGCGATCCTGGCCCGGCGCCTCGGGCGGCGGCCGGTGGTGGTGATCGAGCAGGCCGATGAGGTGGAGCGGATCATCGCCGCCAGCCGCGAGCTCGGGGCGGCGCCCTACATCGGCATCCGCGCCAAGCTCTCGGCCCGCAGCACCGGCCGCTGGGGCAGCTCGGTGGGGGAGAGGGCCAAGTTCGGCCTGGCCATCCCCGAGGTGCTGGCCACGGTGGAGGCCCTGCGCCAGGCGGGTCTACTGACCGATCTGCGGCTGCTGCACTTCCACATCGGCAGCCAGATCAACGACATCGCCGTCCTCAAAGACGCCCTGCAGGAGGCCGGCCAGATCTACGTGGAGCTCACCCGCCAGGGGGCGGCGATGGGCTTCCTCGATGTGGGCGGCGGCCTGGGCATCGATTACGACGGCAGCCGCACCGCCAGCGCTGCCTCCACCAACTACTCGCTCCAGAACTACGCCAACGACGTGGTGGCCACGGTGCGCGAATGCTGCGAACCCAACGGCGTGGCGGTGCCCACGTTGGTGAGCGAGAGCGGCCGGGCGATCGCCAGCCATTTCTCGGTGTTGGTGTTCGATGTGCTCGGGGCCGGCCAGCCCCCGGCCGCCGTGCCACCGCCCCAGGGGGACGAGCCCCTGATCGTGCGCAATCTGCGCGACACCGTGGAGGCGGTGGAGCGCTCCGGCGCCTGCGATCCGGCCGATCCGGTGACTTGTGAGCCGCTGCAGGAGGCCTGGAACGACGCCATCAAGTTCAAGGATGACGCCCTGGCCGCCTTCCGGCTCGGCTACCTGGGCCTGCCGGAGCGGGCCCTGGCCGAACAGCTCTACTGGGCCTGCTGCCACCGCATCGGCGAGCGGCTGGCGGAGGTGCCCGGCGGCCAGCCGATCCCGGATGATCTGCGCGGCCTGCGGGCGGCCCTGGCCAGCACCTACTACGCCAACCTCTCGATCTTCCGCTCCGCCCCCGACACCTGGGCGATCGACCAGCTGTTCCCGGTGCTGCCCATCCACCGCCTCGATGAGCGTCCTGCGGCCCTGGGCACCTTCGCCGATCTCACCTGCGACTCCGACGGCAAACTGGCCCGCTTCATCGACCGGGGCCAACCCAAATCGCTGCTGGAACTCCATACGCTGCGGCCCGGCGAGCCCTACTGGATCGGCCTGTTTCTGGGCGGCGCCTACCAGGAGGTGATGGGCAACCTGCACAACCTGTTCGGCAGCACCAATGCCGTACACATCCGCCTGCACGACGGCGGCGGCTACCGGCTCGATCACGTGGTGCGCGGCGACACCAATGCCGAGGTGCTCGAAGTGATGGAGCACGACCCGAAACTGCTGCTGGAGCGCCTGCGGGTGGCCAGCGAGGCCGCCATCGCCGCCGGCCAGCTCGGCATCAGCGACGCCCGCCGCCTGATGGCCCACCTGGAGGCCAGCCTCGGCCAGAGCACCTACCTGCAGGGGTAAATGCTGAGCCCCCACTGCAGGGAGGTCGCCGTCTTCATTGACCCAGGGCGATGCGCACCACGCTCGATCTCAACGACGATCTGCTGGTGGAAGCCAAGGCTCTGGCCGCCCGCGAGAAGCTCAGCCCCACGAGGCTGATTGAGGAAGGCCTGGCCTTGCGCCTGCGGCATGCGGACGATCCGCGTGGATAGGGCAAAACGGGTCGCCGCCATTTTCATCCTGGTACAACAAACCCCAGAATCCCATGGGGCATGGGGCTCGCATTGCTCGCGCTATCTCGCCGCGCAAACTGGAAACAAAAAACCCCCGCTGCTTGCGGGGGCTTAGCGAGGGCGGAAACTCCGCCGTCAACAGACACCTTCAACAGGTTCCGTCAGCCATAGACGAAATCGGCGGTGGTCATCGCCGTGGCAGCCCCTATGGAGACCCGCGCCAGCAGACGGCTGTCGTTAGCGGTGAGGGTGGTGGGATTGTACCAGAGATCGCCACTCGCGGTATCCACGTAGATGCCGGAGAGGCTGCCCGCCGCCATGCCGTTGAACGGGGCCACGCTTCCTGCTGCCTTGAACAACCAGCCTGCGGCAAGGCTGTTCCCAGCAACGGAACCACCACTGAAAGCCAGGCCCGTGATGCCGCCGGCTGTTGGGCCCATGGGCGCGGGCAGGCCGGCATCGAGGGCATCGAGGAGCACAATGCTGTCATCCACCACCGAAAAGTCGGTGATCAGATCACGGTTGGCGCCACCCCATTCCCCGTAACGGAATTGATCGCTGCCCGCACCACCGGTCAGGATGTCCGCGCCAAGGCCACCGGTGAGGAGATCGTTACCGCCGCCGCCGTTGATGCTATTGGCTCCGGAGGTGCCGATGACGGAGTCATCGCCATTTCCCATCAGGGCATTCTCAAAATTACGGAACTGCTCACCAATCAACGCCGTAAAATTGGTGATGCCGGTGGCCATGCTGTAGTCATAGTTACCGTTAAAAGCCCGGTGGTCGATGGTGTCAGTGCCGACACCACCATCCATATACTCATTGCCAAGGCCAGACTTCATCAGATCATTGCCGGCTTCACCGTAGTAACTACCGCCATCGCCATCGGAGGTGATGATGTCGTTGCCGAAGCCGCCGTAGATGGTGTCGACGCCAGCACCGCCGGTGAGGGTGTCATTACCATCGCCGCCGAAGATGCGGTCGTTGCCAGCGCCGCCATCGATCGTGTCGTTGCCAGCGCCGCCATCGATGACGTCGTCACCAGCATTGCCGAAGATCTGATCAGCGAGATTGGTGGAGCGATAGGGCAGCGGAGCAAGCGGGCTGATCACATCGCCCAGGGCACTGCCATTGATGATTGCCATGGTTTTTGTCTCCAGAGTGGAAAGAATGGAGATCGGTGGATCTCTTGCCTTCAGCAAAACCCCGGCGCCAAGCCAATAGCGTGAGCGCGCTCCCATAACCCTGTGAGATGGCTCACAGCCCTGGGTGATCGTTCAGGCCTCCCCCCGCTGGAGCCTCTTTTCCAACACGCCGCGCAGCTGACGGATCAGGGCAAGCAGTCGTTCACGGCTTGCCGGCAGGGGGGTGTCTTCCGGTGAATAGCGGGCCTTGACGGCGATGTCTTGCAGCTCCAGGAGCTCCTCCGGTAGCCGCGCTCCCGCCAGCACGATCAGCCCATCAAGGCTGGCCGCCAACGAGTGCTCATGGCGCAGGGCCAGCCGCAGGATGGCGCGGGCGTCTTCCTCAGGGGGCATCCAGGCGCACCCCCTCGCGGTGGATGTGGCCGAGCACATGCCAGCGGGATCCCGCCCAGTGGGCCGCGGTGGCGGCATCGCTGATCAGCAGGTCGAGATCCACCGTCGGAGCGGCCACGGCTTCAGGGTAGGCGGAATGGCTGAGGAGGCCTGCGGGGCCTGTGGGGACTCTGCGGCGGGAACGGGCTCAGCGGGCGCAGAAGCGCACCAACAGGCTCAGGCGATCCTTCGGTGCCGCCAGCTCGGCCGGATCAAACGGGGGCGGGGCCGCGTCGGCGCGGGCCATCATCGGCATCGGGCGTGGCTCGCCCCCATTGAGCTGCACCTCCAGGGGCTCCAGACGCTGCCGGCCGATCGCCGCGGCCACCTCCGCCGCCTGGGCCCGGGCGTCCTCGTAGGCGCCCGCCAGCAGGCGGCGGCGCACCGCCAGATCCTGCGCCGGATCCGCCAGGGGCGTCACCGGCGCCAGCCGCACACCGCTGAGGGCGCCGACCTGGCGCACCAGGGGTTGCAACGCCGCCGGTGCCAGCCGCCCGCTCACCGACAGGGAGGCCTGCACCCCCGACGGCCGGCCGCGGGAATCCGTGCGCGGCCAGGTGCTCGGCGAGCTCACCCGCAGCTCCTCCACCCCCAGCCCCTGCAGGCCGCTGCGCACCGCCGCCAGGCGGGTCTGCAGCAGACCGAGGGCGGCGTCGCTGGTGGGCCCCTCGGCCTCCAGGGAGAGGGAGAGCTGAAGCTGGCGAATCGTGCGCTCCTGCTCCGCGGCCCCGCGGGCCTCCAGCAGGGTGCCGCCGCAGCTGAGCTGCACCTGCGCGGTGGCCGGCGTGGCGGTGAGTGGCGAGGTGAGGGGAAGGGCGAGCAGCAGGGGCAGAAGCAGCAGCCGCGACCGCAGGCCGGCGCACCGCAGGCGGGCATGGCGCAGACCGGCACCGCAGCGGGACGAGAGGAGGGGATCAGACATGGGGGAACGCCACGGCGACCTCCAGCCTGCCGCCACCGGTGCCCGCAGACCACCAGCCGAGCGGCGGGCTGTCAGACCACGAGCCCGCGGCGGGGTCTTCAGACCACCAGCCCGCGACGCCGCAGATCCTCTCGATTGAGCAGTTGCAGCCCCCCCTCGGGGGTATCCGCCACCAGGCCGCGGCGGCGCAGGGCGCTGAGGGTGCGCGAGGCGGTCTCCCGGGCCAGGCCGCAGAGGCTGGCGATCTCCCGCTGGGGCAGGGGCGGGATCGGATCGGTCTCGCTGGCGCCGGGGGCGCTGCGGCGGGCCAGGTCCAGCAGGGTGGCGAGCAGGCGCGTGGTGGCGTCGCCGCCGCGCAGCCGCAGGCGATGGTTGAGGGTCTGCAGCCGGCGGGCCTGCAGGCGCGCCAGGGCCAGCGACAGGCGGGGATCGGCCCGCAACAGGGCGGCAAAGGGGGCGGCGCGCAGCACCGCCACGCGCACGGGGGTGAGGGTGACCACATCAGCGGTGCGCAGACCCTCAGGGTTGAGGATCGCCATCTCGCCGCAGATCTCACCAGCGCCGAGCAGGGCGAGCACCGTTTCCTGCCCGTCGAGATCAAAGCCGCGCACCTTGACCAGGCCAGAGCGCAACAGGAACAGGCCCTGGGATTCGTCCTGCTCCAGCACCAGCAGCTGGTCGATCTCCAGGGACAGCAGCCGGTGGTTTTCGAGCAGGCGGCGATGCTGGTCGGCGTCGAGATCGGCAAACAGCGCCACGGCCGCCAGATCCTCAGGAACAAGACCCGGTGGTGGGGCCGGCGGAGGGGTCATGCGTACAGGCCTAGGTCTTCAATCTTCCCATGGATGGCTGAATGCTGGCGGGGCCAGCCACCAGTGCGCAGCGAGCACAGATCACCCGTTGAACCATCCAGCCCTCAACTCCGGGCAGGGTGAAGGTCAGGGCTTCTGCCGTGAGGCAAATCACAGACGCAAACGAGCGCGATCACAGGCGGGGGACTGAATGGCGCCGATCGTGAGGGCACGGAGCGAAACCAAGCGCTCCTTCCCAACCATCAACCAACCAAATCGAGGAAACCCATCATGACCTTCCCATCCCCCATCCATCCCGAAGAGCCCTGCTGCACAGCCCTCAATGCTGAGGAGCTGGAGCAAATCAATGGCGGCCTCAGCATTGCCGCTCTGAATGGGGGCGTGATCAAGAATGGCATCCCCGGCCTGAAGATCCGCCCCTTCAGCTGCATCACCTGCGTGCAGGGTGTGCCGCGGGATCTGCTGAGCGACATCCGCATCAATCCGGTGCTGAAGTCGCCCTTCGCCGGCCTCTGAAGCCAAGCCGCCAACCCATGGCATGGATTCCTTCCGCGGGGGAGGAATCCGTGCCACTCCCCCACCCCTGCCCGGAGCCCATGTCAGCCCTGTCCGCCCCGACGCGCTCCAGCCTCAGCCGGCCCAGCGTCGGCCTGCTGTTCAACCCGACCACACCGGAGGTCATGGCCGACTGCGCCGATCTGGTCGAGCACCTGTCGGTCAATCCAGGCCAGATGGTCCACGACCTGGGCGACCACTCGCCGGTGGGGGAGCGCTTCGCGTTCCCTGCCCCGTTGCTGGAGGCCCTCGCCAGCCTGCGGCAGGACAAACCGCTCAACGCCCACAGCTTCAGCCTGTCCCTGCCCAGCGCCAGCCCCCTCGACGAGGCCCTGGCCCGGGCGATCACCGAGGTGGGCGAGCGGCTCGGGGGCTTCTGCTGGTTGAGCGAGCACCTGAACGTGATCATTCCGCCCCAGGGGGTGGAACGCCACAGCGAGGGGGGCCTGGCCCTGCCGGTGGCCTACAACGACGAAACCCTCACCTTGCTCCGGCACAAACTCACGCAGCTGCGCCAGATCACGGGCCTGCCCATTCTTCTGGAGAACCCAGCCCTGCTGACGCCCCTGCAGGAACTGGAGATGGAGGAGCCCACCTTTCTCAACCATCTCTATCGCA
>CAIVPT010000161.1 GCA_903907855.1 uncultured Synechococcaceae cyanobacterium
CCTACATCGCCATCGCCGCCCGGGTGGAAGAGGAGCTGGGCCTGCGCGAGCTGATCAGCAGCGAACGCCCGGGCGTGCTCGGCGCGATCGACACCTTCCCCTGCGAAGAGCAGTTCCTGCTGCGCAGCGTCGATGCCTTTCTGGCCAAGGGAGAAGCCGCCAAAGCCCAGGAGCTGGTGCAGGCCCGCCAGGGCAGCTTCTGGCTGGTGGGTCAGCCCACCGACCCCACCCAGTCGCAGCGGCGGCTGCAGTGGGATCTGGCCAGAACGGCTGCCGCCCTTGGCCTGGCTCTCGATCAGGCAGAAGCCCAGCTGCCCAAGCCAACGGCTCCGGTGGCGGATTGGTTGGCCTACCAGGCCGATGCGGCCCACCACGTGGATGGGCTGCAGCGACGGATGGAGCAGCAGGTGGCAGACCTGAGCGCATCCGCCGTTGAGGTGGCCCAAGGCCTGGAGCAGCTGCGCCACCGCTACGAGCAACTGCTCGAGAAACAGACCCGGCGCTTCACCGATGCCCTGCAGCAAGCAGGCTGGTTGGTCCCCGGTGCCATGCCCCAGACCCGGATCTGGGCCGAACGGGTGCAGCCAGGAGCTGGCCGGGCGGTGGTGTTCTGGGTGGATGCCCTGCGCTACGAGATGGGCGCCTCCCTGCATGAGCGCTTCAGCGGCTGGAGCCGCGAGCAGCTGAGCGACCTCAAGCTCGAGATCGCCCAGGCGGCGCTGCCCTCGATCACCCCAGTGGGCATGGCAGCCCTGCTGCCTGGCGCTGAACGCGGCTTTGCCGTCACCGAAGGCGATGGCGAGCCCTGCTCGGTGGTCGATGGCGTGCCCGTGGGCTGGAGCAACGACAAGTCCAAACGCCTCGCTCACCTGCAGCAACGCGTGCCTGCTGCGGTGGTGCTCAACCTGGTGGAGGTGATCCGCAGCAAGGACGCGGTGTTGCTGGAGAAACTCGCCGGCACCGGCCCGGTGGTGATCACCAGCATCGGCATCGATGAGGCCGGCGAGCGCGACAGCGACGAACGCCTCGCCAATGTGCGCGCCGACATGCAGCGCGAGCTCGACACCATCGAAGAAGCCGTGCGCCGCCTGGCTGCCCTGCCGCTGGACCATCGGCTGGAGCGCTTCGTGATCACCGCCGATCACGGCTTCCTGCATCTGCCGCTGGGCCGCGAGCCAGCGATGCGAATCCCAGCCCCTGCCGGCAAAACCTTCAAGCTGGAGCGCCGCTGCTGGTTGGGCCATCCCTCTGCCGTTCAGGAGCCCTGCATCGAGATCCCACCGGCAGAGCTCGGCTACGGCAGCAAGGGCCTCTCGGTGGTGGTGCCCCGCTCCGCCGGTGTGTTCAAGGCCGGCGGCAGCCTCTGCTATCACCACGGCGGCACCAGCCCTCAGGAGGTGCTGATCCCGCTGCTCAGCTTCCGCTGCAACCCCGCTGGCGCAACTCCGGAAACCGACGCCACCGCTGCCAAGGGCAAACGCTCCAAGCAACCGGCATGGCCTGGAGCACTGCCCGAGAAGATCACCAACCGCATCCTGATGCTGCCAATCGAGCTGCCCGTCACCTTGCTCAACCAGGGCGACAGCCGCCAGGTGGTGCTGGCCGCCTACGACAGCAAGAGCGAC
>CAIVPT010000162.1 GCA_903907855.1 uncultured Synechococcaceae cyanobacterium
GAACAGCGCGGAGGAGCGGAAGCGGTAGGTGCGCTGATCAATCGTGAAGGCGTTGATCCCAGCTGGATAGGGGAGCACCAACTGCGCCTCACACCTCTGCTCCACTTCGCCATGGATGGCGGAGCCCCAGGTGGCCAGGAGTGTGAGATCACCAAGGCGAATACAACCCGAATGATTGAAAAACGGCTGGTCGCGATGGGGATGGTCCCACTGGTGAACATTCAGGGGCAGAAAACTGCCAACAATGCCACCAAAATCGCTGGCATTGGCGCTAGCCAGAGACGCGCCCGGTAGCTTAATGAACGGAAGCGAAGTTGTCGCTCCCGAGAGCCCGGGCTCCATGGATCCACCTCCGTCTATGAGTAAACCATAGGAAAACAAGCGGCATTTGCCAAGATAAATAGCAAAACGCGCAAGAAATTTCAGAAAACGCAGCACCCCCTTCCTGGAGAGGGCAAATCCCATGGCTACGCTCCGTTCAGAGCTGCGTCTCGCCCCATGTCCCTCAACTCGTACAAGCCCGGTTCCGCCTTCCCCGGTGTGATCGGTCGAACCGTGGAGGTTTCTACGCCGGCCTGGCCGGAACCGCTTCGGGCGAAGGATGGGGCGCCGAACGTGCTGTTCATCGTGTTGGATGACACCGGCTTCGGCCAGCTGGGTTGTTATGGCAGCCCGATCCGAACGCCCAACATCGATGCCCTGGCCGCCGATGGCTTGTTGTTCAACAACATGCACACCACGGCGTTGTGTTCGCCGTCGCGCTCCTGCATGCTCAACGGCCGCAACCACCACTCCAACGGGCTGGCCTGTATCACCGAGGGCTCCACCGGCTTCCCGGGATATAACGGCACTATCCCGTTTGCCAACGGGTTTCTCTCGGAGATTCTGCAGCAGCAGGGATACAACACCTATGCGGTAGGCAAGTGGCACCTCACGCCCGTGGAGCAGACATCCGCCGCCGGCCCCTATGACCGCTGGCCCCTGGGCCGCGGCTTTGAGCGCTTTTACGGCTTCCTGGGGGGAGACACGCACCAGTATTACCCCGAGCTGGTGGCGGATAACCATCAGGTGGAGCCACCGGCAACGCCGGAGCAGGGCTATCACCTCACCCCCGATCTGGTGACCCGGGCGAAGGCGATGATCGCCGATGCCAAGCAGGTGGCGCCGAACAAGCCCTTTTTCCTCTATTTCTGCACTGGCGCCATGCATGCGCCGCACCATGTGCCGAAGGAGTGGGCCGATCGCTACAAGGGCCAGTTCGATGACGGCTGGGATGCCTATCGCGAGAAGGTATTCGCCCGCCAGAAGGAGCTGGGGGTGATCCCCGCCGACACGCTGCTCTCCCGCCATGATCCTGATGTACAGGATTGGCAGGGGTTGCCGGCGGAGGAAAAGCGCCTTTACGCCCGCATGATGGAGGTGTTCGCTGGCTTTCTGGAGCACACCGACCACTACATCGGCGAGCTGATCACCTTTCTCAAGCAGATCGGCGAATACGAGAACACCCTGATCATGCTGATTTCAGATAATGGAGCCAGCGCCGAGGGTGGCCCGACGGGGTCGGTGAATGAGGGCAAGTTCTTCAACAATGTGCCGGAAAACCTGGCGCAAAACCTGGCCGCCATTGAGGAGATCGGCGGCCCGAAGGTTTTCAACCACTACCCCTGGGGCTGGACCCACGCCGGCAACACGCCGTTCCGGCGCTGGAAGCGGGAAACCTACAGGGGCGGTACGAGCGATCCGTTCCTGGTGAGCTGGCCGAAGGGCATCGCCGCCCGCGGTGAGATCCGCTCTCAATATTGCCACGCAATCGACATGGTCCCGACGGTGTTGGAGGCGCTGGGCCTGGAGGCCCCCGCCTCGATCAAGGGGGTAAGCCAGAGCCCGATCGAGGGGGTGTCGCTGTTCCCCTGTTTTGCCGATGGGGCGGCACCCAGCAAGCACATCACCCAGTACTTCGAGATGTTGGGCCATCGCTCCCTCTATTACGACGGCTGGCGAGCGGTGTGTCCCTGGCCGGGGCCTGCCTATGCGGAAAGCGCGTTTCGTTTCGGTGACCCGATTACCTATGAGCAACTGATCCAGCTCGATGCCCATGGTTGGGAGCTGTACAACCTGCAGGAGGATTTCGCTGAAACTAGGAATCTTGCGGAGAATGAGCGGGAGCGCCTTATTGCCATGATCGCCATGTGGTACGTGGAGGCCGGCCGATACAACGTGCTGCCGATCGACAGCCGCACCACCCTTCGCTTTGCCATCGAGCGGCCCCAGATCGCCGCGGATCGTGAGCGGTACATTTACTATCCCGGTACCCAGGTGGTTCCGGTGAATGTGGCGCCGCGGGTGCTCAATCGGCCCCACAGCATCTCCTTGGAGGTGGATATTCCAGAGGCGGGTGCCGATGGGGTGCTGTTCAGTATGGGCGGCAATGATGGCGGCTTCTCTATCTATGTGATGGAGGGCATATTCACCTATGGCTATAACTACGTGGCCGACAGTTATTTTCATGTGCGAGCCAGTGGCACCCTGCCGGCGGGCCACCACGTGCTGAGCGTGGAATTCCGGCCCACGGGCCC
>CAIVPT010000163.1 GCA_903907855.1 uncultured Synechococcaceae cyanobacterium
ACGCCGGATCCGGAGCACCCCAACATCTCGCCCACCTGGTGGCGCACCTTGCTCGATCAGAAAAACGGCATCTACTACTTCGATTCGGCCCTCTCGCCCCGCATGGTGTGGGTGAATCTGCGCCAGATCGACTTCCGCCCCGGCAGCGGCATCCGCGCCATCCCCATCGAGGGCAACCCGGATCTGCAGGGCAACCTCACCGCCCGGCTGCGGCCCGCGCCATCGATCCGGTTCCTGGCGCCGAAGCCCTGATGGGTCGATGCCTCAGGGCTTCGGGCTGGGGAGTCGTTCGGGGACCTTCGGCTCAGAGCTGGCGCCGATCGAGGGCGTCGGCCAGGCGGGTGGCGGAGGAGGCGAGCTGGGCCTGGGGATCTGGGGTAGCAACGGCCGCCTCGGCGCGCCGCATCGCCTCGAGCACCCGCACGATCAGGAACACCACGAGGGCAATCACCGCGAAGTTGATGAGCGCCACGATCACCGATCCCGCCGGCTCGAGCAGCGAGCCCATCACCAGGCCCACCACGGCGTCCACCACCTTGCCGAAGGCACCGCCGATGACAACCACCGATGACAACCGCCACCGCTAAGTCGACGACATTGCCTTTGTTGATGAAGTCCTTGAAGTCAGTCAGGAATGAACGTGAACGGGCGATGGGTTCGGATGGGTGTAACGAAGGCAGGAATCAATAGTTGATCACTCCGGATTGTACCCGCTATTCGCCAATCTGACCCTATTTGATCTTCGCTCACCCGTCCTCCAGCCCCAATCCTGTGTCCTCTCCCCCGCCTTCCTGCTCGCCTGCGCATGGCTGCCCCCGCCTGATCAACGGCCCTGCCACGGCCCCAGCCACCGTGCTGCTGGCCCATGGCGCCGGGGCACCGATGGACAGCCCCTTTCTGGAAACGATCGCCACCGGCCTGGCGGCCCAAGGCTGGCGTGTGGTGCGCTTCGAATTCCCCTACATGGCCCGCCAGCGTGAGGGGGGAAACCGCGGCGCGCCCGATCGGCTGCCCAAGCTGCTGGACGGCTTCCGCGAACAGGTGGGACTGGAGGCAGGTGGCCCGCCGCTGGTGCTGGCGGGCAAATCCCTGGGGGGACGGGTGGCCACGGTGCTGCTGGAGGAGATGGCCGCCTGCGGGGCCGTGCGCGCTGGCCTGTGTTTCGGTTACCCCTTCCATCCGCCCGGCAAGCCCGAGCGGCTGCGCACCGCCCACCTGCAGGCGCTGACGCGGCCCACGCTGATCGTGCAGGGCGAGCGGGATCCATTCGGACGGCGCGAGGAAGTGGAGGGCTACGACCTGGCCCCCTCGATCCGGCTGGCCTGGATCCCGGAGGCCGACCACAGCCTGCGCCCCACCCGCCGCAGCGGCCTCGACGAGGCGGCCGCCCTGGCCCTGGCCGTCGCCCACGCTGATGCCTTCCTGCGGGAGCTGGTGGTTGGCTCCTAAGGTCGCCCCAGCGCCGAGGGCCCATGAACCGCACCGCGAGGGGGGTTGCTTACGTGAGCGTGTGGGTGGTGCTGTGGGGCACCGCCGCCTCGTTGGCTGATTTTGTGTTGCTGCAGCGCGGCGCCTACGAAACCGGCGGCACCGGCCAGGCGGTGACCTTCGCGTCGTATGGCATCGCGGCGGTGGTGCTGGCGATGCGGCTCTCCAGGCGTTTCCTCCAGCCCGCTGGGGACGCTGGGGACGACTGACCCTCGCTCGCTGCGCCCCGCGCCCCGCTCACCCCGGCCATCGCCAGCGGGCGCGCTCCAGGGATGTCTGGCCCGGCAGCGCCGTGGCCCCCAGCTCCTTTTCCAGCCGGTGGTGCAGGCAGCCGGGCTGCTCGGCGAGCGCCTCCACCAGCGCCGGCGCATGGGCCACCACCCACACCTGGGTGCGACAGGCGGCGGCGGCGATCAGCCGCGCCAGGGGCTCCAGCAGGGAGGGGTGCAGGCTGCTCTCCGGTTCGTTGAGCACCAGCAGGGGCGGCAGGCGCGGGCTGAAGAGGGCGGTGGCGAGGAGCAGATAGCGCAGGGTGCCGTCGGAGAGTTCGCTCGCCTGCAGGGGGCGCAGCAAGCCCGGCTGGCGGAACTGCACCTGGAACTGGGGGGTCGTGATGTCGACGCCAACGGAGCAGCCCGGGAACGCGTCATCGATCGCCGCCGCGAGGCCGTCGCCATCGCCGATCTCCTCGATCGTGCGCAGGGCGGCCGGCAGGTCGCGGCCGTCAGCGGCCAGGGCGGGGCAGCGGCTGGCCAGGCCGGGATGGCGGGCGGGTGCGTCGGGGTCGGTGCGGAAGCCGTCGTAGAAGCGCCAGCGCCGCACCTGCTCCCGCAGGGCGAACACCTCCGGGTGCTCCGCCGGATCGGCGCCGCCCCCCAGCAGGCCCTCGGGTAGGTCGGTGTCCCCCTCGCCGCCGGCGCGATGCACCAGCAGGGAGCGGGGGTGGAAGGCCTCCCCCGCCCAGATCCATTCGTCCTTGATGCGGGGATCGAGCTGGAAGGCGCTCTCTCCCACCGGCGGGTAGCCGAGCGAGATGGCGTAGGAGAAGGGATCGGCGGCGAAACCGAGCTTGAGCCGCACCGGCCGGCTGCGGGGTCCCCCCTGCACCGGCACCTCGCCGCGCCGCATGCCGCCGCCCAGGCTCTCCGGCCCGGCCCAGAGCACCGCCGGCAGGCCCCCCTCGGCGGCCAGGCGACGCACCAGATCGCCGCGGGCCGCCGCCACCACCAGCCGCAGGGCGCGGTAGAGGTTCGACTTGCCGGCCCCGTTGGCGCCGGTGATCAGGGTCAGCCGGCCCATCGGCAGCACCAGCTGCTGCAGGGAGCGGTAGCCGGCCACCGCCAGCAGCGACACGCCGCTCTCGACCCCCTGGCTAGCTCCGCCACTCCCCGGCCTGTTCGCCACCACGCCCCACCACCGCCCAGCCAAACTCTGGCACCGCCCCCGAGCAGGGCACGGATGGGATTGAATCGCAGCACCGCCCCACCCCGAGGCTGCCCTGGATCTCCTCGAGCTCCGCACCGCCGACGGCTGCGCCCTGGCGATCGGCCCCTGGCCCCGCTTCCGTTACGACGCCACCGGCGGCGGCGGCCGCGGCGAGGGGGGCGCCGCCGATGGGGAGGGCTGGCGGCCGCTGTCGTTTGCGCCCGAGGGGCTCACCATCCCCCCGCTCGATGGCCGCAGCGGTCGCATCCTGGGGATGCCGCTGCCGCCGGGTCTGGCGATCGTGATCGTGCCGCAACGGCTCTCGGGCCGCTGGCAGCCGCAGAGTGGCGAGGTGGAACTGGCCTTTGAGGCCCGCTTCCAGTTGCTCCTGGCGGGCCGCTCGCTGGTGCCCGACCTGCAGGTGAGCACCTGTCTGGGCACCGGTGCGGTGGCGGGCGAACGGCAGCGGGCCGAGGGATGCCCGCTCGATGGAGGCGGCCGCGGCGTGTTGGTGGGGGTGGCCCAGGTGCCGCCCACCGGAACGTGGTGGCTGGACCGTTTCCTGGGGCTTCCCGGCGAGGCCCTCGCCGTGCTGGGCTGCCAGTTGCTGGTGGGGGAGGGAGCGTGATGCGTCTGTGGGGCCGCGACGAGCTGCCGCCCCTGCCGCCGCTGCGGTTGGCGGTGGTGGGCCATGTGGAGTGGGTGAGCTTCCTGGCGGTCGACCAGCTGCCGGCGGCGGGGCTGATCGGCCATGCGGAGCGGTTTCTGGAGGAGCCGGCGGGGGGCGGGGCGGTGGTGGCGGTGCAACTGGCTCGGCTGCTGGGGCGGCCGGTGCCGTTCTTCACCGCCCTGGGACGCGACGGGATCGGCGAGCAGGCGGTGGAGCGGCTGGGGGAGCTGGGGCTGGAGATGCACGTGGCCTGGCGGGAGGGGTCGACGCGGCGAGGGGTGAGCTTTGTGGATGGGCAGGGCGACCGCTCGATCACGGTGATCGGCGAGCGCCTCACCCCCACCGCCGCCGATCCCCTGCCCTGGGCGTCGCTGGCGGACTGTGACGGGGTGTTCGTCACCGCCGCTGATGCCGCCGCCCTGCGGGCCTGCCGCGCCGCCCGGCTGCTGGCGGCCACGCCCCGGTTGCGGCTGGAGACGCTGCGGCAGGCGGAGGTGGCGTTGGATGCGCTGATCGGCAGCGGCCTGGATCCGGGCGAGGCGGTGCCGGAGGGATCGCTGCCGCTGCCGCCCCGCTGGCAGATCGCCACCGAGGGGGCGGCCGGCGGCCGGGTGGAGCCGGGCGGACGCTTCGCGGCGCCCCAGCTGGCCGGGCCGGTGGTCGACAGCTACGGCTGCGGCGACAGCTTTGCGGCCGGCGTGACCGCCGCGCTGGCGGCAGGCTGGAGCCTGGAGATGGCGGTGAGCCTGGGCTGCCACTGCGGCGCCGCCTGCGCCACCCGCTTCGGGCCCTACGGCTCCTGGTAGGCCTAGCCTTGGCTCCTGGTAGGCCTAGCCTTGGCTCACGCTCCGCCCCGCAGACGCTGATGCCCTCCGCCCCTGGCGGCTCTGTCCTCGGCGGCTCTGCCCGGGACGGTCGAGCCCCGCTGGCCAGCGCCGCCCAGCTGGCGCTGCTGCTGCTGGTGGCGGTGCTGATGCTGCTGCCGTTGCTGTGGCTGGTGAGCACCTCGCTGAAGGGCCCGGCCGAGGACATCTTCACCAGTCCGCCGGCGCTGCTGCCCTCCCAGCCGAGCCTGCAGGCCTATGCCCGCCTGTTCGCCGAGAACCCCATGGGCACCTATGTGCTGAACAGCACGGTGGTGAGCGCCCTGGCGGTGCTGGCCAATCTGTTGTTCTGTTCCCTGGCGGCCTACCCACTGGCGCGGCTGCGCTTCGCCGGCCGGGGCCTGGTGCTGGCGCTGGTGGTGGCCACAATTTTGATTCCCTTCCAGGTGGTGATGATTCCCCTGTACCTGTTGATGGTGCAGCTGGGATTGCGCAACAGCCTCTGGGCCCTGATCCTGCCCCAGGCCGCCACGGCTTTCGGCATCTTTCTGTTGCGTCAGAGCTTTCTGGCGGTGCCGGTGGAGCTGGAGGAGGCGGCGCGCATCGATGGCTGCACCCCGGTGGGCGAATGGTGGAACGTGATGCTCCCCGCCGCCCGCGCCGACCTGATCACCCTGGCGATGTTTGTGTTCATCGGCACCTGGAGCGATTTCCTCTGGCCGCTGATCATTCTGGATGACCCGGGTCTGTACACCCTCCCCCTGGGTCTGCAGCAGCTGGCCAGCAGCTTCTCCCTGGATTGGCGTCTGGTGGCGGCGGGCGCAATCGTGTCGATCCTGCCGGTGATGGCGTTGTTTGTGGCGCTGCAGCGTTATATTTTACCAAGCGCCACGGGTGATGCGGTGAAGGGGTGAGGGGGAAGCTGGGGCTGGCGTCAGGTGGGCGCACCGGCGGGCCACTCCCCTGCCTTTGCCCTCGGGCGGAGAATGGCCCCACCCCTTCTGCCTACCACCCCCATGGATCAGCCGCTGCCGGTTTCCGTCCTCGGCTACGCGGCGGCCACCCTCACCACCCTGAGCTTCTTCCCCCAGGCCATCAAAACGGTGCGTAGCGGCGACACCCGCGGCATCTCGCTGCCGATGTATCTGCTGTTCACGCTCGGCATCATCCTCTGGGGGATCTACGGGCTGATCACCGGCGATGGGCCGCTGGTGGTGGCCAACGCCATCACCCTGCTGCCGGCGCTGACCGTGCTGCAATGCAAGCTGCGTGAGCCCCGCTCCAGCCTCGGCCGGCGCCTCTGGAGGGGCTGGTGAGGGACGCCCTGCTGGTGGCCCTCGGGGCGGTTCCGGGCGCCTGGCTGCGCTTCCGGATCGTTAATCACCTCGAGCCGCTGCTGCCCCGCCGCCATTGGGGCACCTTCGGGGTGAATGTGATTGCCTGCTTCGCCCTCGGCCTGCTCTCCGCCCTGCACGCCCGCTGCGCCCCCTCCGACAACCGCTTGATGCTGCTGCTGGGCACCGGCTTTCTGGGCGGGCTCAGCACCTTCTCCACCTTCATCGCCGAGCTGGTGCAGAGCGGTGAGGCGGGCGAGCTGGGCGGATCGCTGGTCCTGCTCCTGGCCTCGCTGGCGGGGGGGCTGCTAGCCCTCGCGGCCGGGCAGCTGGCGGCGGGTTGAGCCATGGCCGGCGCCCCGCTCCCGCCGACCCGCTCCCGCCGCCGCGAACTGGGCGACCTGGTGCTGGTGGCTGGGGGCACGATCCCCGGGGCCTTGTTGCGCTGGCTGCTGCCCGATCTGCTGCTGGCCAACCTGTTGGGCTGCCTGCTGCTCGGCCTGTTGATCGGCTCGGTTGACTCGGCTGGCTCGGCTGGCTTGCGGCGGAGGCTGCTGCTCTGGGGTGGCATCGGCTTCTGCGGTTCGCTCACCAGCTTCAGCAGCTGGATCCTGGCGCTCGCCGCACTGCCGATCGCCTCAACGGCCTTCCTGCGGGCCGCTCTGCTGCCCCTGATGGGCGGGTTGGCCGTCTTCCTCGCCGGCCGGGCCCTCGGGGTTCTTCTCGGCCGCAGCCTCAGGCGCTGAAGGCCCTGCGCGGGGCAATCGGATAGGGAATGCGCCGGTGGCGCATGCGCCGCCACACCCGCACAAACGCCCGGATCACCAGCTCCAGCTCCCCCCGGCTGATGCCACAGGCCGCCAGCTGCCCATCGGCCTGGCGCGCCTCCACCAACCGTCGCACCATCTCACGCGCCTGGGCCTCGCTCGTATCCGGGGGCAGGGAACGCAGGGCTGCCTCGCAGCCATCGGCCAACATCAGGATCGCCGTCTCGCGGCTGCGCGGGATCGGCCCCTGGTAACGGAACGATTCCTCCGCCACCAACGGATCGCGCTCGCGCGCCTGGTGCAGGAAGTAGCCCATCTTCAGCCGGCCCTGATGCTCGGGGATGAAATCGGCCAGGGGACGGGGCAGCCGGTAGCGGCGCGCCAGCTTGAGGCCCTCATCCACGTGGGCCTGCAGGATGCGGGCGCTGGCGAACGGGTCGTCGAGCTCCTCGTGCGGGTTGGCGCCCCCCTCCTGGTTCTCGATGAACCAGTGGGGGCCGTGCAGCTTGCCCACGTCGTGGTACAGGGCGCCGGTGCGGATCAGGTCGACATCGGCCTGGATCGCCCGCGCCCCCTCCTCCGCCAGGCTGGCGATCATCAAGGTGTGCTCAAACGTGCCCGGCGCCTCGGTGGAAAGGCGCCGCAGCAGCGGCCGCTCCAGATCGGCCAGCTCCATCAGCCGCGAACGCGTCAGCAGCCCGAAGAAGCTCTCCACCAGCGGTGCCAGCAGCAGGCCCCCCAGCAGCAGGGCCATCATCAGCAGCGCCTCCCCCAGCAGGTCGCCACCTGCCGGCAGGATCACCGGCCGGCCGCTGCCCCATTCCCACAGCCGCAGCACCAGCGCCTTCAGCACGATCGCCCCGAGCGGCAGCAGCACCGCCAGCTGCAGCAGCTGGGCCCGGTTGCGCTGCCGCCCCGCCAGCACCGCCGCCGCCGCCGCCACCGCCGCCGCCATCAGCAGCCGCACCTCCAGCAGCCCATCGAGCGGAAACGGCCACAGCAGACTGGCGGCCGCCAACCAGGCCAGTCCCGCCGGCGTGCCCAGCCCCTGGGCCACCAGCAGGGTGGGCGGCACCAGCAGCGCCAGCGGGCTGCCGTCGCTCCCCAGCCAGAGTTTGGCCGCCTGCACCACCAGCAGCATCGCCAGGGCCAGCAGGGCCTGGCGCGGCTCCAGGCTCGCCCGCCAGCGGCGCATCACCAGCAGCATCACCCCACAGGCCGCCAGGGCCTCCGCCAGGTGCCCCAGCCAGGCCATCGGTCGCGGTCCGCGGCTCACCCGCTCGAAGTGATCCAGTACGTCGAAGGCCTGGGGGGTGATCGTCTCCCCCTTCTTCACGATCAGATCGCCCTGCCGCACCCGGATCGTGGGCATGCCCTGCTGGCGCAGCAGCTGCATGATGCGCGTCTCGCTGAGGGTGGCGTCGCTGCGCAGGTTGGTGCGGCCCTCCAGGCTGGAGGCCACCAACCGTGCCCCCAGGCGGCGACCCACCTCCGGCTGCTGGTCCAGCTGCAATTCCGCTGCCTCCACCAGCGCACTCTCCGAGAGGCTCGCCACCACCCCTTGCCGCAACATGCGCAGCTGCGCCTGGCGCACCGCCTGCTCCCAGCCCAGCCGCTGCGCCGGCGCCAAGCTCTCCAGCCAGCGGCGCTCCGCTGCGCTGAGGTTGAGGGGATCGATGCGGGCGGCGGGGCCGGCCAGCTGTTCCTGTACCACCAGCAGGCGTTGCTCCAGGTTGTCCTGCAGCTGCCGGCTCGTGACCTCATCCACCACCTGCACCTGGGTGCGGCTCAGCATCCGCCGCCGCCGTTCCTCAAAGGCATTGCTGTCCCACACACTGGCGTCCCGCGGCGCCAGCACCGTTTCCCGGGCAACCTCCCCCACCCTCACGCTCGGCTCCACCAGCCACGGCCAGCTCGACAGCAGAGCCACCAGCAGGCACGCGAGCAGCACCATCGCCGTGCCGGTTGCGCTCCAGGCCACGATCGCCTGACGGGGGCGCTCCAGCCGCAGCAAGCGACGCCACAGAACCCGAAGCCGTCTGCGCAACGCAGCCATCTGCAAACGCTAGCGAGCCGCGTCCCCCTGCAGGGCATGCTGGAAAGATCCGTGCTTTTGCGATGGCCACCCTCCTTGACGGTCGCCGTCTTGCGGCGGCGATCGAAGATCGTCTGGTCGCCGTGATCCAGGCCGGCGTGCCCAGGGCGGGGCGACCGCCGGGCCTGGCGGTGCTGCGGGTCGGGGACGATCCCGCCAGCGGCGTGTACGTGGCCAATAAGGAGAAGGCCTGCGGTCGCGTCGGCATCCGCAGCCTCGGCGCCCATCTCGCCGCCGACACCCCGGCAGAGCGGGTGCTGGCGGAGATCCGTCGCCTCAACGCCGATCCCGCCGTGGACGGCATCCTGCTGCAGCTGCCCCTGCCCGCTGGCCTGGCCGAGGGTCCGCTGCTGGAGGCCATCGACCCCGACAAGGACGCCGACGGGCTCCACACCCTCAACCTCGGCCGCCTCCTCAAGGGGGAGCCCGGGCCGCGCAGCTGCACCCCCGCCGGCGTGATGGCCCTGCTCGCCGACGCCGGCGTGGCGTTGGCCGGCAAGCGGGCCGTGGTGGTGGGCCGCAGCATCCTGGTGGGCCAGCCCATGGCCCTGATGCTTCAGGCCGCCGATGCCACCGTCAGCGTCGCCCACTCCCGCACCGCCGACCTGGCGGAGCTCACCCGCCAGGCCGAGGTGCTCGTGGTGGCCGCCGGCCGCCCCCGCCTGATCGGCGCCGAGCACGTGCGCCCGGGTGCGGTGGTGGTGGATGTGGGCATCCATCGCCGGCCGGAGGGCGGTCTCTGTGGCGATGTGCGCTTCGAGGAGGTGGAGCCCCTGGTAACGGCCCTCTCGCCCGTGCCGGGCGGCGTCGGGCCGATGACGGTGGCGATGCTGCTGGTCAATAGTGTGGTGGCCTGGTGCCACCGCCATGGCGTCGACGCCTCCCCCCTTGCCGACCTCATCCCCTGAGGACCGTGGGTGAGGGCGCTGACCGGCTCGGTGACAGAATCCGCCGCAGCACAGGAGGGGCCATGACCGCGGCGGTGAGCACGCCCTTGAGCACGCCCTGGAGCCTGCCCTTCGATTTCGCCGCCTACCTGGAGGCCGCCCGCCAGCAGGTGGAGGTCGCCCTGGAGGTCTCCCTGGGCCCGGAGCGGCCCGAATCCTTGCGGGAGGCCATGCGCTATTCGCTCCTGGCCGGTGGCAAACGGCTCCGGCCGATCCTCTGCCTCGCCGCCTGCGAGCTGGCGGGTGGCGATCCGGCCCTGGCGATGCCCACCGCGGTGGCGCTGGAGATGGTCCACACCATGTCGCTCATCCATGACGACCTGCCGGCCATGGACAACGACGACCTGCGCCGCGGCCGCCCCACCAACCACAAGGTGTACGGCGAGGCCAACGCCATCCTGGCCGGCGATGCCCTGCTCACCCGCGCCTTTGAAATGGTGGCGCTGCGCAGCCCCGGGGTGCCCTCCGAGCGGCTGCTGGCGGTGATCGGTGAGCTGAGCCTGGCCTCCGGCGCCCCCGGCCTGGTGGGCGGCCAGGTGGTGGATCTGGAATGCGAAGGCAAGGCTGTCGACCTCGACACCCTCGAATACATCCACCTCCACAAAACCGGTGCCCTGCTGAGGGCCTGCGTTGTCAGCGGCGCCCTGGTGGCCGGCGCCCCCGAGCCCCTGCTTGAGGCCCTGCGCACCTACGCCCGCGGCATCGGCCTGGCCTTCCAGATCATCGACGACATCCTCGATGTCACCGCCAGCAGCGAGGTGCTCGGCAAAACCGCCGGTAAAGACCTCACCGCCGACAAGACCACGTACCCCAAGCTGCTCGGGCTGGAGGAGTCGCGCCGCCGCGCCGATGCCCTGGTGGCGGAGGCCCAGCAGGCCCTCGCCCCCTGGGCCGGCGAGGATGGCGGCCGCGCCGCCCCCCTGCTGGCCCTGGCCTCCTACATCACCAGCCGCGACCGATGAGCCTTCCCGCCGCCGACGATTCCGGTCACCTGCTGCTGATGCTGCGCGACCTGGCCGATAACTCCGTGCTCTGGTGGGGGTTGGCCGCCTGCGGCGCCGCCCAGCTCTCCAAGCTCTTCGTGGAGCTGGTGCAGCACCGCCGCTGGCGGCCTGCAGTGCTGGTGGAAACCGGTGGCATGCCCTCCAGCCACTCCGCCCTGATGACCGGCACCAGCGCCGCGATCGGCTGGAGCGAAGGGTTTCAGTCGCCCCTGTTCGCCCTGGCGGCCGCCCTCTCCTTCATCGTGCTCTACGACGCCAGCGGGGTGCGCCGTGCCGCCGGCCTGATGGCCCAGCGGGTCAACGGTCTGCCCGATGGTCTCTGGGAAGCGCACCCCGAGGGGGAGCCCACCCTGCGGCCGCTCAAGGAAAACCTCGGCCACACCCGCGCCGAGGTGTTGGTGGGCAGCGTGCTGGGGCCGGCCGTGGCGCTGCCAGGCCTCGCCCTGGTGGGCTCGCCCCTTCACCTCGCCCACCTCTGGGGTCTGTTCGGCCTCCAGGCCGTCGCCCTCAACTGATTCCCCCGCCGCTTTCCGCTTCTCCCGCCGCTTTTCCGCACCCGCTGAACCGCCCGCCGCTCACCGCCGATCAGGAGGCCGCCGAAGCGGCGTTTCTCGCCTGGCTCCAGGCCCCGGCCGATGGGCGCCCCTTCGTGCTTCGCGGCTATGCCGGCACCGGCAAAACGTTTCTTTCCGCCCGGCTGCTGGAGCACGTCGAGCGCAGCGGCCTCTGCTGGACCGTCGTCGCCCCCACCCACAAGGCGGTGGGGGTGCTGCGCCATCAGCTCGAGCTCGCCGGTCTCCACCCCACCTGGTATCCCTCGACCATCCACCGGCTGCTGCGCCTCAAGCTCCGCCGCGAGCGCGACCTGGAGCGCTGTGAGGAGACCGAGCAGACCGCCATGGCCCTGGAGCATCTCGGGCTGGTGCTCGTTGATGAGGCCTCGATGGTCGATGGCGCCCTGCTGGAGATCGCCCTGCGCTGCGCCCACCCCTTCCGCACCCGGCTGGTGTTCGTGGGCGATCCGGCCCAGCTGCCGCCGGTGGGGGAGCCCCGCAGCCCGGTATTCGCCCTGGAGCGAGCCGAGCGCGTCGCCCTCACCCAGGTGGTGCGCCATCAAGGGCCGGTGCTCCGCCTGGCCACCGGTCTGCGCAGCGGTGATCTTCCCTGCGTCCAACCCCCCCGGCTGCCGCCCGTGCGCAGCCCACGCGGCGCCGTTGCCCTGCTGGAGCGGAGTGCCTGGCTGCAGGCCGCCCAGGAGGCCCTGCGCCGCAGCGCCGAGGCCGACCAGCCCGACCTGGCCCGCATCCTCTGCTACACCAACCGCTCCCTGGAGCGCCTCGTGCCCCTGGCCCGTCGCGCCCTGCATGGCGCCATGGCCGACCAGCTGCCGGTGCTTCCCGGCGAGGTGTTGATCAGCCGCGCCGCGGTGATGGCACCGGCCTGTCGGGAGGGGGGGGAGGCGGCCGAGGAGCCAGACATGGTGCTGGGCTCGAACCGGGAGCTGGTGGTGCGCGATGTGGTGCCCGAGCGCTGCCTGCTGGCGGAGTTCGGCGTCGCCGATGCCCCGCCGATCGACACCCTCACCGCCACGGTGGAGGCGGGGGAGACCCAGCTGGCCCTGCGGTTGCTGCCTCCGATCGGCTCCTCCGCCCGCCAGGCCCTCGATGCCGTGCTGCAGCGCCTTCGCCAGGAGGCCCGGGACGCCGGCAAGCAGGAGGGGCGCGCCCTCTGGCGGCGTTTTTTCCTGGTGCGCGATGCCTTCGCCTCCCTCGGGCCGGCCGCCGTGCTCACGGTGCACCGCAGCCAGGGCAGCACCTTCGCCGAGGTGTTCATCGACAGCGATGTCTTCTGGCCCCAGGACGGTGAGTTGCGGCGCCAGCTGGTCTACGTGGCGGTGAGTCGGGCCAGCGCGGCGGTGTCGCTGGTGGCGGGTTCCGGCGGGGCCGAAGAGCGGGCGCTGTGGAGCCATTGGCTGCAGGAGGAGGCGGCACCCTGAGGCGGGATGGGAGGGATGGCGCAGCGAATCACGCCGACAATTCCCCACCAGGAACTGGGGGCGAACCTTGCGCTTTTGGTGCAATAGGGCGATTAACGAAGAGGGGCTTGCTGGGAATCGGCAAAGCCTCTGCGGTGAAGATCTCTTGCCAGGCCGGCAGAGGCTTTTGTGGATTGCGGTTTTTTTTGAATAAGATCAAGCCGATTGCCCCCCAAGCACCTGTCCCCCCGTCACAGCCGCTCCCTGATCGTCGCTGGAGCTGCGGCGGCAGACCTGGTTCTCCTGGGCCGCCCTGCCTCCACGGCGGGGGGAGCCGGAGGCGCGGGCGGCGACGCCCTCGTGCAGGCCCTTGTTCTGGTGCTGGTGCTCCTCGGCGGCGCACTGACGTTCGCGTTCGCCTTTGGGGTGCTGCCGACCTCCGGCCAGCAAGGCCGGGGGCGTTCCCGGCGGGGGGGGATGGAAGGTGCCGGCGGCGCCGATCCGCTCCTCCCCCGTCCCCCTTCCGCCCTCTTCCCCTCCAGCCATCACGAGAAGCTTCACGACGCCAAGTACCTGCGGCGCATGCTGGAGGCCGAGGAGCGTCGCCGCCGCTCCGGTCGGCGCAGCGACTCCCGCCGCCCCTCTCCGGGGGAGGATCCCTCGGGCCCGCAGACTCCCCCTTCCTGAAGCCTTCGAGCTCCGTTCCCGGTCGCTGATCCCTCGCAACCACGGGATTGGTTATGCAGTTTCTGCATAAACCACTGTGCGCGGATGCGTTTTTCGCACATACACCCTTCTTTTCGCCGCATTTCGACCACTTTCCCGTCCCTTTTCTTAGGTTCTGCACCTCTTCCGCAGGGCCGTCGCAATGGTCAGGGCCAGGCAAGCCACGGGGCCGGGGGCAGCGGCGCCGATCCGCACGCTCCCTCCCCAGCTCCCCTCCCTCCCCAGCCCCGATTCCCTGATCGCCCTCGACCACCTCTGCTGGTTGGGCTCGGGCCGGCAGGTGGCCGCCCGGTTGGGCTGCAACCCCAGCACCATCAGCCGCAAGGCCGAATCGTGCTCGGTCAGCCTGGGCTTGCTGCTCCGCAAACGATCCGGCATCTGGAGGCTCTATGGCAACGGAGATCTCCTTCAGGCGGAACGCGATCTGCATCAGCGCTACCGACTCGCGGGCTACGGCCCCCTGCGCCTTGAGATCTGCGCCGAACTGGCTGACCCCCTGAGCGATCCCCCCCATCCCGCCTGGTGCAGCGGCGGCCAGGGCCATCTCACCAGCCGCCGGCCGCTGGAGTTGCTCGAGCAGCGGGTGATCGATGCCTGGCTCTGCAGTTTCTGCGAAGAGCTCCCCAGCGAGGAGAACGCCTTCTGGAGGGTGCTGGAGCTGGCCTCCTTGCCCCTGCTTCTGCTGGCAGATGCCCGCCATCCCCTGGGTACTCCCCCCTCCAGCGAGGCTGCCGATCCGGCGCCCCTGGGCGACTATCCCTGCCTGGCCCTTCCGGAGGATGGCCAGCCGCGCCGACAGGCGCTGCTGCGCCGCCTCGGCCTGGTCCATCACGCCCAGCCCCTTGAGCGCTACGACGCCGCTAAGTGGGATGAGCCCCTCCACGATGGCTGCACCCTGCGGCCGGGCATCGCCTTCGATCTCCATCGCCATCCCGGCTGGCAGGCCCTGCCGCTGCCCCTGGCCCACGAGGCCCGGATCGGCCTGGTGCTTCGCCACGATCTGATGGAGGAGCTTCCCGCCCAGCGATTGCACCAGGCCCTTCAGGAGTGGATCGCCGCCGCCCTCAGCTGAAGCGCAGCCCCTCTCAGCTGAAACGCAGCCCCTCAATCCCCTCCCAACCCAGGTACGCCGCCAAGGCCAGGCTCACCAGCCCCACCAGCAGATCCCCCCGCGCCAGCAGCCAGTCGCGGCACCCCCGCAGGGCCGGCAGCACCCGCTCTGGCCCCAGCAGCAGCAGGGAGCCGAGGGGCAAAACGAGAAACACCGCCGTGCTCAGGCAGAACAATCCCCCCGCCAGCCATTCCCGACCCCGGCCCAGGTCTGCGGCCAGCAGGCTGCCGCCGGCCTTGGCATAGAGAAACAGATCATCGGGGCTCAACAGCTGCAGAAGAACGCTCAACGCCAGCAGCGGCGGCAGCGGCATCGCCACGAACCGATCCAGCTGGCGGCTCCAGCCCGGGGGCTCCGCCCCCTCGGCCCGTTCCTCCAGCAATTCCCGCAGGCCCAGGGCCAGCAGTGCGCCGGCCGCCAGCAGGTCGAGGCCGGTGCGATGGCTGCTGCCCTTGTCCATCGTCAGCAGGAGACCGTGACCCACCGCCAGCAGCGTCACCAGCATCAGGAAGGAGGCCGTCAGCCAGGTGGCCACGAACCAGCCGCCCCGCCGCAGCGGCTGCTCACCGAGCAACAGCAGCAGCAGCAGGGCAATGTGCACCGGGCTGAACGCCACCGCCAGGCCGAAGCCCACCAACTCTCCCCCCAGCGCCGCCATTCCCATTCGGGGGGTCTCAGGGGAGGATCTCGAACCAGTCGGAGCCGGTGGTGGGCACTTCGATGCTGGTGACCCGCCGCACCCGCGCCAGGTTGGGCCCCTTCTCGCACCACAGACGCAGGTCGTGCAGGGGCTGCAGCCCCCCCTCCGCCTCCAGTTCGACACTGCCGTCGGAGCGGTTGCGCACCCAGCCGCCCAGCCCCAGATCGGTGGCGCGCCGCTGGGCGGCGGCCCGATAGCCCACCCCCTGCACCTGGCCCTCCACCGTCAGGCGCCAGCGCTGCGCAGCCGGCCCGGCGCGGTTGGCCTCCTGTGGGGGGAGGAAGCGGCGCTGGGCGGCGGCGGCGCGGCGGGCCCGCTCGACGCGGCCAGACGGAAAGGGATCTCCGGCCAACCAGCCCAATGGAGATGAAGCCAGCTCGCGTGAACGGTTGTTGTGGTCCATCCTTCGCTCCTGCTCGGGCAACCCCAACCATCAAGCTGCCACAGACCGCTCTTTGCAGCCACTGTTTCGACCGACCCGTGCGCTTCGGCTGTCCCGACCGCCCCGGGGAGAGCCTCCAGCCCGGGGAGAGGCTCGAGCTGCCAGCGGTGAAACTCATGGCCCGTAAGCCGCTCGCCCTGCCGCACCAGCAGGCCGTCGGTCTGCACCACCGCGTTGCGGTAGCCGAGGCTCAGGGGCCCGCGGCGGGCGGTGAAGGGCAGCACGCCCGCCATCCGATGGGTCACCCCCTCCGCATCGGCCAGGCTGTGGCCCAGCAGCAGCAGCCCGCCGCATTCGGCCACCACCGGCAGCCCGTTCCGCGCCGCCTGGCGCAGGCTCCCCAGGCTGCGGTGGCTCTCCGCCAGGGTGCGGGCATGGAGTTCCGGGTAACCGCCGGGCAGCAGCACCGCCCGGCAGTCCACAGGCAGGGGCTCATCCGCCAGCGGGCTCCAGGGGATCGGCGCCAGACCCACCGCCCACAGCATCTCCTCCGCTTCCGGATAAAGGAAGTGGAAAGCCGCGTCCCGCGCCACCGCCACCGGCCGCGGCGCGGCCATCGCCATCGTGGAGTCGGCGGGTGAGGCGGCCCGGGCCCCCAGGCGCCAGCGGATCGGGTCGAGCCCATCGTCCGGCGGCGCCGGCGGCGCCAGCAGTGGCCACAGCCGTCCCAGGTCGAGGTGCCGCTCCGCCAGATCGGCCCACAGCTCCTGGCGCTCCGCCAGGTCGGCCAGCTCGTGCGGTGGGATGAGGCCCAGGTGCCGCGACGGCAGCTCCAGGGCGGGGTGGGGCGGGAGCGCGCCGAGCAGCGGCACATCGATGGCCGCCAGCGCCTCGGCGAGCAGGGCGCGGTGCCGCGGCGTGGCCACCCGGTTGAGCACCACCCCCGCCAGGCGCACCTCCGGTGGGCCGTGGTCGCGGAAGCCGCGCACCAGCGCGGCCAGGGATCCGGCCTGGCGGGAGGCCTCCACCACCAGCACCACGGGCAGATCCAGCAGGGCGGCCACGGCGGCACTGCTGCCCTCGCTGCTGGGGCCCCGGCCGTCGAACAGCCCCATCACCCCCTCCACCAGCACCCGCTCCGCCCGGCTGCCGTACCCATGGAAACTGCGCCGCAGCCATTCCTCGCCGCAGAGCAGGGGGTCGAGATTGCGGCAGGGGCGTCCCGCCACAGCGGAGAGCAGCTGGGGGTCGAGGTAGTCGGGCCCCACCTTGAAGGGCTGCACGCTCGTGCCACGCCGCCGCGCCAGAGCCAGCAGGCAGAGGGTCAGCAGGGTCTTGCCGCTGCCGCTGCAGGGGGCGGCGATCAGGCAGCTCACCAGGTGAACCTCAACGGGGCAACAGCGACGCAGCCAGCGGGGCTGCCGATTCCAGCAGAGGGTTGGTGGAATCGTGGCCGCCGCCGAGCAGCCGTGCCAGCTCCTGCTCCTCCCGCTCCTCCGGCAGGGGCACCACCTCCTCCACCAGCTCCATCGACGCCATCCCTCCGGATTCGAGCCGCATGCAGCCGCCCGATTCCGAGCAGAGGATCACGCACAGCGGCGTGCGCGACTCCTGGCGGGAGATCAGCCGCAACCCCACGATGGCGCCAGGGTGGGCCTTGGGAGCGCCGATCGGCACCGGCATCAGGCGGAAGCGCACGGAGATCCCGTCGGTGCGCTGGAATTCCGCGGCGATTCCCTGCCCCGGGCCGTCGGCCGCCACCCAGTCGGTATTGAGCAGGTGCCAACCCAGCCGATCGGCGAGCCAGGCCGCCAGCAGCAGGCCCTTCACCGGATGGTCCCCCTCCACGTCGATGTCCAGTTGCACGACGTTCTGCAGGGCGTCGCGGCGGGAAGGGGGGTCGAACACCATCGCCAGCGATTCCCGCCAGCTGCGCAGCCGCAGCCAGTTCAGGTCGTTCACCGATTGGCCGGTGGCGATGCGCTCCACCAGCACATCGAGGCAGCGGGCCGGCTGGCCCAGGGAGGAGTCGACCACCAGGCGACGGGGGGGCGGTGCGATCGCCTCGAGGATCTCCTTGGGTTCGTCGAGGCTGCTGTTCCACCACACCCAGCAGGGCAGTTCTTCGCGCACCAGCGATCGCACCAGGTCCTCCGCCTGGCCCAGGGCGCCGAGGCTGCCCCGCAGCACGATCGCATCGCCGCAGGCGGCGCCGGCACCCCCCTCCTCCGGGAGGGGGCAGTAAGCGGCCACGATCGTTTCCAGGGGAAGGTCGGCCGCCAGGGTGGGGGCCAGGGTGATCAGCCGCCGCGGCCTGTGGCCGCTGATCGCGCCCTCCACGAACTGCCCGCGCTGGTCGGCCGCCTCATGGTTGCCGGGCAGCTGGCCGAGGTTCCACACCAGCCGGGGATCCATCGGGGCCAGGCTCGGCGGCAGGCCGCAGCTGGCGGTGATCTCCCG
>CAIVPT010000164.1 GCA_903907855.1 uncultured Synechococcaceae cyanobacterium
GATCACAAAGCCGCCGGTACCGGCAGCGATAGTGGAAAGCTCAACGGTTGCGGAAGTGGTTGTGCCGAAGACCACATAACTGCGACCCGCATTTGTGCCTCCGGCCGGGTCCCAGTTGCGGGCCCCCACGATGAGATCGGCGAGGCCGTCGCCGTTGACATCCCCCGCACTGGCGACGCTGAAGCCGCTTTGGTCGCCAGCGCTCTGGCCATTGATCACAAAGCCGCTACTGCCAGAGCCGGCGGTGATGGTGGCGAGATCGATGGCGGTGGAGGTGGTTTTGCCGAAGACCACATAGGAGCGGCCGGCATCGGTACGGACAGGGCTCCCCGGATCGCTGTAGCTAGCCCCCACGAGGAGATCGGCGAGGCCGTCGCCGTTGACATCACCCGCACTGGCGACGCTCCTGCCGCTTTGGTCGCCAGTGCACTGGCCATCGATCACAAAGCCGCGGCTGTTGCTGGCGATGGTGGCGAGATTGATGGCGGAGGAGGTTTTTTTGCCGAAGACCACATAACTGCGGCCCGCATTATTCCGTGTGCTTGGGTCGTTTTCCGCTTTGATGGCACCAACGAGAAGATCGGCGAGGCCGTCGCCGTTGACATCCCCCGCACTGGCGACTGACCATCCGCTGTAAGTGAAGGTCGCCTCACCATCGATCACAAAGCCGCTGCTGTCGTTGCCGGCGGCGATCGTGGCGAGATCAATGGCGGTGGAGGTGCTTTTGCCGAAAACCACATAACTGCGCCCCCCCCTTGTTCCTGCGGATGATTCGCTGTAGCGAGCCCCAACGATGAGATCGGCAAGGCCGTCGCCGTTGACATCCCCCGCACTGGCGACGCTGAAGCCGCTTTGGTCGCCAGCGCTCTGGCCATTGATCACAAAGCCGCCGTTGCCAGTGCCGGCGGCGATCGCGGAAAGCTCAACAAGGATTCGTGTGTCGTAGGCGAGGGCTGGTGTGGTGCCAGCGCTGCCGCTGTTGCCAAAGATGTCGGTATAGGTGGCGGCCCCCACGGTGATCGAGGCGGTGCCGTTGCCCCCCGCCGTGGGTGTGAAGACCGCGGTGCGGCTGAGGCCTGAGCCGCTGATGGCGGAGAGGGTGCCACCGGAAACGCTCACATCACCGCTGCTGCCATCCCAGACGAAACTGCTGCCTGGATCGCGGGAGAAAGAAAAGGTGATGGTGGCGCTCTCGCCAACCCTCAGGCTCGCTGCACTGCTGCTGATCGACACACTGGCGGCCGGGCTACCGGTGAGGTTGCTGGTGGCCCTGGTGCGGAAAAAAGCGGCAACTTGATTGGTGCTTATGCTGCGGATGTCGCCATAGCCGACGCGATCAAAGCCATTGACGCTCAGATAACTGACCGTAACGGTGGCGCCTGCGGGGATAGGGGTGGTGAGTGCCAGGCGAATCGTGTCGCCATTGGTGAGGGTGGCTTCCGCACTGGCGAAGTTGCGCACGCCATTGACGAACACCTGAAAGCGATTGCGGCTCGGCAGGACTGCTTTGAGCGGCTCGCTGAAAAACAACGCCAGCGTGCTGCCGTCAACGGCCATCGATAGCAGAGAGGGGATGGCCATGGCGGTGGGGGAACGGGGATTCAGGCCTGAAGGCGGCGGTGGTGGCTACACGTGGATCAACAGCCCCTAGGAATTTCGATCGGCCAACCGCAGATTGGGGTCAGCCGCAGCTCACGATCCCCCCCCAAAAGGGGATGGCGCGCAGGCAGCAAAAAAGCGGCCAAGGCCCGCGACCATCGGAAACAGGCAATATCGGCCAAATATTACACGAATTCACGTTCCAAACCGCTAGAGCCTAGCGCTGCAGCCGGATCTGGCATCGCTGTGGGGCGCCTCAGGGGTGGCAGGTGAGATACCAGCCGCCCGTGCCGTTCACCCGCCAGCGCGGCCCCCAGTTCTTGAAGGAATAGTGCTGGTGGGCGCCATCGTGGTTGCTGGGGTAGCCGCCGTTCACCAGATCGCAGCTGCCATTGGGATCGTTCATGATCACGCCCGTCGCGTCGTAGCCGATCACCACCGTCCAGTGACCGCCGCCGGAGGGGGCGCTGGCGGGGCCATGGTGGAGCCAGCCCACCGCCACGGGCCGGCCGGCATCGATCTCCCGCTGGAGCAGCTCGAAGGTGCCATCGGTGCCGAACTGGGCCTGGAGGCCCAGGGAGCGCAGGGCCTGCAGCTGGGCCTCCGAGCTGGTGGAATCGCCGTAGCACTGGCGCACCCGGTTGTAGCTGTCCTCGTTCGGCTCCTTGCCCCAGTAGGCGGCGAGCATCGCCGAGCTGGCGGTGAAGCAATCCCGCCAGCCCTGGCCATCGCCCATCAGCAGCTGGTCAAACCAGGGCACCGGCAGCGGATTGGGGTGGGCCAACGGGGCGGGGGCCGGCTTGGCGGCGACGGTCGCAGGAGCGCCTGCGGGCACGGTCGCAGGAGCGGTGACCGGCCGCGGCCAGCCCTGGCGCCAGAGATCCGCCTCCGCCTGGCGGCGACGGCGCAGGCCGGCCTCCACCGCAGTGCCGGGGTTGCAGTACAGCAGCAGGTCGGTGGGTACTGCGTTCCAGAGGCGTTCGCGCAGATCGCGGCTGATCGTGGCGAAGTTGGCCTCATCGCCGTAGAAGTCCTGGCCGAGGTTCCAGGCGAAATCGATCAGGGCGCAGCGCTGGTGGTCGTCCATCTCCGCCCAGTGGGGGATGGTGCCGGCCAGGTGGGCGGCGCAGGCCCGCACCCCCTCGGCGAGGGCGGCGTCGGCCTCCGGGCGGCTGATGGTGAGGCC
>CAIVPT010000165.1 GCA_903907855.1 uncultured Synechococcaceae cyanobacterium
CCCTGGTTTTGCTTGAGAATTCACCGGAGAAGCCGCTCCAGCCAGGGCAGCTTGCCCGCATAGGGCGGGTAGCGCAGCGGCAGATCCAGCCAGAACGGGCGCCGCAGCACGCTGCGGCGGTGGGAGAGCGCCAGGAACCCATCCTCCCCGTGGGCGCGGCCCATGCCGCTCTCTCCCACCCCTCCGAAGGGCAGGCCCGCCAGACCGGCCTGCAGCACCACCTCGTTGATGGCGACTCCGCCCGAGCGGCTCCCAGCCAGCACCCTTCGGGCCGCCGCGTCGCTGCGGCTGAACAGGTAAAGGGCCAGCGGAGCCGGGCCGTCGTGCAGCCGTGCGAGCGCCTCCTCCAGGTCGGCCACCACCAGCAGTGGCAGCAGAGGGCCAAACAACTCCTCGGCCATCAGCGGGTCGGTCTGTGGCTCCCGTACGGCCACCACCGTGGGCTCGATCCGCAGCCGCTCGGGATCGCTGCGGCCCCCCAGCACCACCCGCCCCTCCTGCTGGGCCTCCTCCACCAACGCCACCAGCCGCGAGAACGCGTCGCGATGGATGATCCGCCCCAGGTCTGGGCTGGCGAGCGGATCGTCGCCGTGGAAGCGGCGGATCTCGTGGGCCATGGCCGCCAGCAGCGGCTCCCGCATCGCTGGCATCACCAGCAGATGGTCGGGGGCCACGCAGGTCTGCCCTGCGTTCAGTCCCTTGCCCCACACCAGCCGTCGTGCGGTGACCGCCACGTCGGCGTCGTCGAGGACGATCGCCGGGCTCTTGCCCCCCAGCTCCAGGGTCACCGGCGTGAGATGGCGGGCCGCCGCAGCCATCACCAGCCGACCGACGCGGCCGCTGCCGGTGAAGAAGATGTGGTCGAATCGCTCCTCCAGCAGCCGGGTGGCCACGGAATGGTCGCCGCAGACCACCCGCACGGTGGAGGGGGGGAAGTGGCGGGATACGGCCTCACGAATCAGGGCCGCCGTGGCGGGTGCCAGCTCCGAAGGTTTGAGCACCGCGGTGTTGCCGGCGGCCAGGGCGCTGATCAATGGCGTGAGGCAGAGCTGGAATGGGTAGTTCCAGGGGCTGATGATGAGCACGCAGCCGAGCGGCTCGGCCTGCACGGTGGCCCGTGCCGGCCATGACCAGGGGGGGAGAGCCACAGCGTGGGGGCGACTCCAGGCGACCAGCCGCCGCTGGGCCAGCCGCAGCTCCTGGCGCACCAGCGCCCGCTCCATCTCGGCCTCCACGGGCGGTCGACCCAGGTCGGCGGCCAGGGCGGTGTGCAGGGCCGGACCGGTCTCCTCCACCAGCGCCTCCAGCCGCCGCAACTGCTCCCGGCGCCAGGCCAAGGGCTTCGTTTCGCCCCTGTACACAGGGGCGCGCAGGATCTCGACATCCAGATCGAGATGGGGCGCCGGTGGCGGATCCGCGGCGGCAGGGACGCCTGGGCCCGGGGCCTGGGTGGGCATGGCGGTGGCGCGGCGGAGCGGAGGCGCTCCAGGCTGGCAGAGCGGTGCCGTGTCCGTCCGGTTAGGGACAGCTGCGTTGGAAGGCCTCGCGCCGTAGCCCATCCAGTTCCGGGGCGCTGGGCCCCTCGAAGGCGAACAGCAGGGCGGTTGCCAGGGCCGGATCCCCCTCCCCAAGAGCCTGCTCCACGGCTTTCTGCCAGGTTTTGGGATCTCGCCCCAGGGCTTCCAGCCGTTCCCCATTGCGGCGCAGGGTGGCGGCGGGGGCTGCCTCGATCTCGACCGTGGCGAATTCGGTGGGGGGGGCGTCGCGGGGCTGCAGCAGCAACTCCAGGCGCTCGCCGGCGCGCAGGGGCGCCAGGGGCCAGGCGATCGGGCCTTCCAGGGGGCTGGTCAGGCTTCCTTGGCGCTGCCAGAGAAGGCGGCCGGCCTGTTGCAGCCGCGCCTGGCGCAGTGGCTCCCGCACGAAGATCGTCGGGCGTGGGAGGGGCACCCTGGCCCGGGCCCGTCCGTCTGCGCCCGCCTCCACCCGGGGAGCCAGAACGCACACCTCTGGCGGCGGGGGAGCGGGGCGCACCGCGACCCTGTCCATGCCAGGGAGCGCCATTGGCAGCGCCGCCGCGGGCAGCAGGGCAGCGGACAGCAGGGCTGCGGGTAGAAGGGCATCCAGCAGCCCTGGGGGCCACCCCAGACCTGGGGAGCGCCCCGGACGGCGGAAAAATGCCGCGGTTGTCGTCAGCATGGAGGCGCAGCCGCCGTCTCGACCATGCCGAAGTCTCGTTGGTTGCCCGTTTTGGTGCTGCTTTCCGCCGCTCTGGGGGTGGCGTTGCTGACCGGAGCTGTCGCCGGCCCCACCGTGGCGGTGTTCCTTTCCCTGACGGTGGTGCTCGGGGGCGTGGCGGTGCTCATGATCAACGCCCGCAGCTGATGGGCAGGAGCCTTGGGGCCCAACCAACGGGACGGGCGCCCGCGTGGAGCTGTCTCAAAGCCAGACCAGTGGGAGCCAGCAGCCCCCGGGGGCGAGCTTCTCGATGATCAGAGCCGGGCGGGGGTGGAGTGGCTCCACCAGCCCGCTTGCGTAGGTGCGGGCGTCCGCCAGGCTCGCGAAGCGAGGGGCGGGCGCCTCATCCGGGACTGTGTGTTCGTTGGGCGGAATCGCGCGGACGCGATAGGGCCCGTCCCCGAGGGGACCTATCGCGTCCGGAGCTGGGGCGGCGGAGCTCAGGGGCGGTTTCCGTAGCCGTAGCCGCCGCCGTTGTAGCCGCCACCGCCACCGAAGGCGCCGGCGGGTCGCCGGTCGGAGCGACGGGGGCCGCCACCGCCACCGCCGCCATTGCCACCACCACCGCCGGTGCGGGGTTCGGCTTTGTTGACGCGGATGGCGCGACCCATCCACTCAACGTTCTGGAGATCGTCGATGGCGGCCTTCTCAGCGTTGGCATCCGCCATCTCCACAAACGCGAAGCCACGCTTGCGGCCGGTTTCGCGGTCGAGGGGCAGGCTGCAATTCCGCACTTCCCCGTATTCGGCGAAGAGGCTGCGAACATCCTCCGCTTCGGCGTCGAAGGAGAGGTTGCCGATGTAAATGGTCATCAAAAAAGGTGGAAACTATGAACGATTCGTCGAAAGTCCTGAAGAAAGTTGCTGGCCTTGTGGAGAATTCCAAATCCCAGGGGGGACGTCCTGGCCACCTTGGCCGGGACCCGGGCCGAAGGCCGCGGAAGAATCTGGGTGGACTGGAGCCGCCGTTTCGGTGAGAAACCTGCTGGAGGTTGGTTCGTGAATCGTCTTGAGACTAGCGCAACGCAGGCCGCTCGGGGGCGTTAGGGCTGTTGTCGCTTGGAGCGGGCCAGCGTGTCATTGCGGGCTGGGATGGTTTTCTGGCGCGAGGCTCCGCAGGTAACGGAGCCGTTGCGGGGACGCCCAGAGCTCTTCGGGCCGGGGCCGGTGGGTGGGGGAGTGGTTCTGGGTGGGCCGGGTGGTGGGAGGGGCGGGGACAGGGAGGGTGGAATCGCGCCAGCTGTCTAGCTTTTCTTTCGAGTTCATCCCTTCAGCCTAGGGGCGCATTTGCGGCCACCCCAACGGGGATCCGATCGGTCAGGGGGACGGAACCGCCGCGACGCAGGCGGATCCGATAGGTGACATGGGCCGGGCCGAGGGTGTGAATCAACGTTTCCCGAGCTTCGTGGTGCCATTCCTCCTGGGTGGGAGCGCTCACGGTCAGGAGCGGCTGGACGGCCCGGGCTTCCAGGTGGCCTGGCCGCTCAGCCGTGACCCGGAAAACGACCTCGCGCATGCTCCGAACCCTCGTGGCCCCCACAGCCTCGCCGCCCAGCCCGCCAACGACAGTGTGCCGGCGATACGGGGGGCCGTGCTCTGGGATTCAGGCCGGCAGCAGACGGCTAGGCCTCCACCGCGTCGATTTCCAGCCAGGGGGTGGGCTCGGGCTCAGGGCAAAACGGGTGCCTGACCCTGGCGGATCAGCAGCAGGGAGAAGTAGGGCTCCTCGCCCGCCGCCAGCGCCGCAGCCGGGGCCAGCCGTTCCTCCGGCCAGCCGATTCTCGCGGCGAAAAGGGCTGTCTCCAGCAGCCCTCGCCGCTCCAACAGCGGCCGCACCCAGGACCAGCGGTGCCCCAGTTTCAGCAGGGCCAGCACCCAGCCGGCCGCGGCCGCCTGCTCCAGCAGCTCCTCCAGCCCCGCCGGCTCCTCAGGGGTGGGCCGGATCAGCAGACCCTCCGTCTGTAGGGCCAGGGGAAAGGCCCCGGCGGCCCCGGCGGCGGCCACGGCGCTGATGCCCGGAATCAGCCGCACCGCCACGGTGGGGTGGTGGCGGCGCAGGGCGAGCAGCACATAACTGGCCGTGGCGTACAGGCTCACGTCGCCCTCACAGAGCAACACCGCCACGCGGCCGGCGGCCACGGCGTCGGCCAGGGCGGTGGCGGCGGCGCGCCAGGCGGTCTGGCGGGGCTCCGCCTCGCTCACCATCGGGAAGAGCAGAGGCAACCGGGCCTGGTCCGGCCGAATCCAGGGGGCGGCGATCGTGGCCGCCATGCCATCGGCCCCCTCCCGGGCCACGGGGTAGGCGATCAGATCGGCGGCCTCGATGGCGCGCACCGCAGCGACCGTGAGCAGATCCGGATCTCCGGGACCCACCCCCACCAGCGTGAGGGAGCCGCCGGAGGGCGGGGGGGCGGTGTTCGCGGCAGTGGCGGCGGGCTCCAGGGGGGACGCGATGGCGGGAACGGACGCTGCTGCCTTTCTACGCTGGGCGGGTTCCGACTTGGGGGCCGGCCGCCGTGACCCAGCTCACCATCCACAACGACCCGGCGACCGCGCCGACCCTGCAGACCAACGATCTCCCCCTGATCATCGAAGAGCTGGCGGCCCGGGGCATCACGCTCGAGCGCTGGCCCGCCCGCGCGGCGTTGCCGGAAGGGGCGGATCAGGCGGAGATCCTGGCGGCCTACGCCGAGGAGATCGACCGGGTGCAGGCCGGTGGCCGCTACGCCACCGTCGATGCGATCCGCATGACCCCGGAGCACCCCGAGCGGGAGGCCCTGCGCCAACGCTTTCTTTCCGAGCACACCCACAGCGAGGACGAGGTGCGCTTCTTCGTGGAGGGTCGCGGTCTGTTCTGTCTGCACATCGGTGAGGAGGTGCTGCAGTTGATCTGCGAGCGCAACGACTGGATCGCGGTGCCGGCCGGCACCCCCCATTGGTTCGACATGGGGGCGGCGCCCCGCTTCTGCGCCCTGCGCTTCTTCGACGATCCCGCCGGCTGGGTGGCCGCGTTCACCGGCGATTCGATCGCCGATCGCTACCCGCGGCTCGACGATCCCGCGTTGGCGGCCGCCGCCGCGGGCACTGACTGAGGCGGGGTCCCTTCCCCCAGCCACCCGGCGTCCAATCCGGCGGAGTGCATGCGCACCGCCGGGGGATTGTCGGCCCCGCTCTGAAGAAGGATGTGTTCTGCTGCGGCCAGCTCCGCCAGGCGCTCCGCCAGTTCTGGGCGGGGGAAACGCCGCTCCGCCAGCACCCAGTACAGGCCGAAATGACGGGCCTCGCTGGCCAGCAGGTCTCCCCACAGCTCCCGCAGCTCGGGATCGGGGCTGTGGGCCGCCAGCAGAGCCATTCGCTCATGGCTGCGCGCTTCGATCAGGCCGGCCACCAGGAGGCTGTCGAGCAGCCGCTCCGGCTCCTGGCGCCGCACCAACTGCGCCATCCCCGCCCCGTAGGGAGGTGCCGCCAGGGGCCGCAGGGCGATGCCGCGCCGATCGAGAAGGCACTGCACCCGCTCGAAGTGCTCCAGCTCCTCCCGCGCCAGGGGGCTCAGGGCCCGGGCCAGGTCGCCGTCGGAGGGGTAGCGGAACATCAGCTGCAGGGCCACCCCGGCCGCCTTGCGCTCGCAGTGGGCGTGGTCCAGCAACAGGGTGTCAGGGTCCGCCAGGGCCTGGTTCAGCCAGGCGGTGCTGCTGGGGGCCGCCAGCCAGCGCACCCGCGCCACCTCCCCGGGGGTCATGGTCTCCCTCATCGCGGCTCGAGGGTGCGCAGATGGGCCACAAGACCGTCGAGGGCGAGGGTGTAGCTCATCGGCCCGAAGCCGCAGATCACGCCCACGGCCTTGTCGGCGAGGGTGGAGTGGTGGCGGAACGGCTCCCGGGCATGCACGTTGCTCAGGTGCACCTCCACGAAGGGGATCGCAACCGCCAGCAAGGCGTCGCGGATGGCGATCGAGGTGTGGGTGTAGGCCCCGGCGTTGATCAGGATGCCGTCATACCAGCCTCCGCCTGTGGCGACGCCGGCCTGGTGGATCCGCTCCACCAGAGCCCCTTCGTGGTTGCTCTGGAAGCAGTCGAGCCCCGCCCCGAGGACCTGGGCCCTTTCCGTGAGGGTGGCGTCGATGTCCATCAGTGTGGTGGTGCCGTAGAGGCCGGGCTCCCGGGTGCCCAGGAGGTTGAGGTTCGGGCCGTGGAGCGCGAGCAGGTGCATCGGGGGGGCGTCGGCTGGTAAGTTCTCGGGGTGTGGTTCGGGTCGGTGCCCGAGTGGTTAATGGGGGCGGACTGTAAATCCGCTGGCTCTGCCTACGTTGGTTCAAATCCAACCCGGCCCATCCTCCACACGCCCTTGTAGCTCAGCGGTAGAGCACTCCCTTGGTAAGGGAGAGGTCACGAGTTCAAGTCTCGTCAAGGGCTTCCCGATCCGCCTCCCTGCCGTCCCCTGCCAGGTCGTTGGCGGCCTGCGCCAGGAGATCCAACGCTGCCGCTGGGGTTTCCGCCCGCATCAGGGCATGCCGCAGCCGGGGAGCCCCGACGAAGCCCTGGCAGGTCCAACCCATGTGTTTGCGGGCGATCTGCAGGCCGTGGTCGCCCCGTTCCGCCACCAACGCCTCCAGGTGTTCCGCAGCTAAGGCCAGGCGGGCCCGGGGCCCCGGTTCGGGCGGCAATCGCCGGCCGCCCAGGGCCGCGTCGAGGCGCCCCACCAGCCAGGGGGCGCCCATGGTGCCCCGTCCCACCATCACCCCATCGGCGCCGGTGACCGCCAGGCAGCGCAGGGCATCCTCCGGGGTGGCCACATCGCCGTTGGCGATCAGGGGAATGGTGAGGGCCCGCTTCACCGCCGCGATGGCGCCCCAGTCGGCCCGGCCGCTGAAGCCCTGCTCGCGGGTGCGGCCATGGAGGGTGATCAGACGGGCGCCCGCTTCTTCCAGGCTGCGGCACCAGCGCACCGGCTCGGCGTCACCGCCGCACCAACCCAGCCTCGTCTTCACCGTCACGGGGATTGCCACGGCCCCGGCCACGGCCTCCACGATCCGCTGGGCCAGATCGGGCTCCCGGATCAGGCCGCTGCCGCCGCCCTTGCGGGCGATCTTGCGCACCGGACAGCCCATGTTGATGTCGATCAGGAAGGCGCCGGCGGCCTCGGCGCGGCGGGCGGCCTCGGCCATGGCGGCGGGGCGGTGGTCGAACAGCTGCACGCCGATGGGACCGCTCTCCTCGGCAAGGTCTTCGATCTTGCGGCGTCCATGGCCCAGCTCCAGGCTGGTGGCGTTCACCATTTCGGTGAACAGCAGGGCGTCGGGGGCCCAGCGGCGCACCAGGCGGCGGAAGATCGCATCACTCACCCCCGCCAGGGGCGACTGCAGCACCCGGCAGCGCAGTGTCCGTTCCCCGATGGTGAGGGCCGGCGCCGGGCGCGAGGGCACAGAGGGGCCGGTAGGCGCGGCGGACCGGGCGATGCGGCGGGCGGAGGGATCGGCGATCATCGTGCCCTGATTCTCGGCTGCCGTTCCCCCGGCACCCTCTTGCCGTGGATGCCTCCGGCGCCTCCCCTCCCCTCAGCCGCGCCCTCCTGGAGGCGGTGCTGGCCGACCGCACCAGCGACCGCTTTGTGTGCGGGCTGATCTGGCCGCGGCTGGGGTATGAGCGCGATGCCCTGGGGGTCTGGCGGGCGGGTCCGACCACCGCAGCCCCCTGGTGCGAGGGCTTTCCGGTGGAGCCCGCTTTCATCGCCGAGCGGCCCGCCAGCGTGGCCCTCACCCGCTCGATCCCTGCGGAGCACAAGCAGCTGCTCAAGCAACAGCTGGGCTTCGCGGGCTACCGGATCGGCGCGCTCACACCCCGCCGCACCCGCCGCGCCACCGCGGTGAACTGGCTACTGGCCCACCTGGCCGCGCGGGGCGAGCCCCTGCCGGAGACGGGACCGCTGCCCCCGCTGCTCGAGCCACCCGGCGATCCGCTTGTGGGCCATCCCGGCGATCCGCCGGTGCGCTGAGAGCTGATGATCGCCTGTTCGGGTCCGTTCCGAGCGCGCGGTAGGGTCGAAACACTCACCCCTTAGTTGGACTAACCCCGCGTGGCGCTGCCCGTCGTCGCCATTATCGGACGGCCCAATGTGGGCAAGTCCACCCTGGTCAACCGGTTGTGCCGCAGCCGGGAGGCCATCGTGCACGACCAGCCTGGCGTCACCCGCGATCGCACGTACCAGGAAGGCTTCTGGGGGGATCGCCAATTCCGCGTGGTCGATACCGGCGGCCTGGTGTTCGACGACGACAGCGAATTTCTTCCCGAGATCCGCGAGCAGGCCCAGCTTGCCCTGGCGGAGGCGGCCGTGGCCGTGATGATCACCGATGGCCAGCAGGGCATCACCGCCGCCGACGCCACCATCGCCGAATGGTTGCGTGGCCGCGCCGTGCCCGTGTTGTTGGCCGTCAACAAATGCGAGTCGCCGGACCAGGGCCTGGCAATGGCGGCCGAATTCTGGTCGCTCGGCCTGGGGGAACCCCATCCGATCTCGGCGATCCACGGTGCCGGCACCGGCGAGCTGCTCGACGCCCTGATCCCCCACCTACCCGCCGCCGGCGA
>CAIVPT010000166.1 GCA_903907855.1 uncultured Synechococcaceae cyanobacterium
CGCTTGTGAATGTAGCGTCATACTGAATGGTAGAGGCAATTACGTTGGCCTCTCCTCCGCTATGCGCTTGGATGCGCGACATGGCTGAGTAGTTATAAGGGCGAAACACGCTATTGACGACATTGAGTACCCCATCTACGAGGTTATCTGTGATCGACAGTCCCTTGCCAAGAATCACGGAGGACACCACATTTGCCGTTCCCCCGTTCCAGCCTATTCCGCCGCCTGTGGCTGACGTTAGAAGATCCAGCGTGCTTCTCTCCATGTTGAGGGTGGCAGCTGCTCCCACGATGGCTGGATACCAGAGATACTCAACGGTAGGAAAAGGATTCTTTTGAAAGTTGTTGATGTGGCTGATCGCAACGCGCTGCAGATTGAGGGTGGAGTCCTCGTTGACTTCGATTACGGGGGCCGGGCGTTGACCAAAGTCACCCATGTTTCTGATAACTGAATCCCGAACGGTAACAATAGTGTCCTTGCCGATATTCAAAAATGAATTCAGCCCGTCAACAATGAGGTTGTTGATCTCGACCTTGGAAACGTAGTCGGAGATTTTGGCGAATGAGTATGTTTTTCCTAGCAGTACGTCACCTGGTGGTGTGAAGCGCTGAGGGTTGGTCTTGGTGTGAACAACGCCTTGCGGGTTGATGAAGGATGGGTTTCCGATCAACGAGTGGCCATTGCCTTGAATTCGGAGGCCTGCGAGATCGGTGATGTCGGCGAGACGAAAGGGGTGGTGGGCTTCTAAATAATCGTCAATGCTGACGTTGCTCGTTAAACTAATGGTGTCGAAACCCGGCGTGGTATCGGCTTGATGCATGGCCCAGGCAAAGGTGCCGGCGGTGCTGTCCGTGCCCCAAACATTCTGCGTGACAGTGAAGGTGGCCGCTGAGCCGGGCAAGGCCGACAGGGCCATTGTTGCCAAGATGGAGCAGGTTGCAAAAGACCGGTTCGACATGGACGCTGTTGTTGGCGGAAGGTTAATGCGTGAAGTCTGAGCCCTTTTGAAGGACATCCTTCCAATCTTACGAGTTTTTGACTGAATGTGTCAAATGTTGGTTAAACGCAAGTTGTCAGGGGTGTCTGACCAGGTGGTTTCTCGGCCGGAGGCTCTGGGGAAGGGGCTGAGCTGATGGAACCCCCACCGCGCTGCGCATCACGGGGTTCGCAACGGAGTGTCCTCCCTGATCCACTGATCCTGATTGCCTTGTTCTGGAGGCGGGCCAACAGGGCGATGGACGGCTTCCGCTCCCATCTTCAACCGCCTGATCCGCTGCAACAGGTTCAGCCTCTGGTGTCCTGGTCCACCACCAACAACAATCCCCCCATGATTGCCAGGTTTTTGAACAGCTGAATCCGCTCCATCTTGTCGGCCACATCACCGTGGAACAGCAGGGTGGTGGGCACCAGGAACAGGAGCAGCAGCACGGCCCCGAGCCGGGCCTTCCAGCCGCTGATCACCAGGGCTGAGCCCACGGCCATCAGGGCCATGGCGGCCACCAGCAGCACGGGGGCCAGCGGCAATCCCTTCGCGGTAATGGCACCGGCCACACCGGCAAAGCCCGTTAGCTTGCCGATCACGGCATGGAGGAACACCAGGCACAGCAGCACCCGGGCGATGCGGTTCAGCAAGGTGGGCATGCGGTTGGTGGGGAGTATGGGGGCCGAGGGGATCGAACCCACCTACGGCGAAGTATGAGTCAGCCCGGCAGCCTTGCCGACCCATGGATCTTGGAGGAGCTGTGCCCACAGGATGCCTCACGGCAAGAGCGAGCTGAGACTCATGCCCGCGCAGTAGAGGGCCGGGTGATGAGCTGCGCCATCGCCCGCCGCCCCATCACCCAGGACCCCACCTCAGGGTGTGGCGGATGGCTGGCTTACAGATGTGCCCCATCTGGAGGAAGAGCGCCTCAGCCGTGCCATCAGCACTGGTCTGCTCCATGGTAATGATCCCGATCGCCTGCGCGCTATCGCTGTATCCCTGAGCGCTGCCAGTCCGCCTGATCCGCAGGATTTGGGCGAGGGAGTGCGCCGTCAGTGGTTAATGCTCACTGCTCAGCTGTATGGCACGGGGCGACAGTGGCGTCCGCTTGAGCAAGCCCTAAAGATGCTCTGGAAGACAGGCGCTTGGCGTGAGGAGCTGCACCAGCTGTTTGAGCTGCTGGCAGCCCGTGCAGGTCATCGTCTCCACCCCCTGCCATGGGCGTTGCCGGTGCCGCTGCGCGTGCATGGACATTATTCACGAGCGGAAATCGAAGCCGCGTTTGGTGTCCTCACTGATGACGCCCCCTGGATTCACCGAGAAGGTGTGCTCTGGAATGAAGCCAGCCGCACTGATCTGCTCTTTATCACTTTGCGCAAGAGCGAAGCTCTTTTTTCTCCCTCCACGCGTTACCGCGACCTGGCCCTCGGCCCCAATCTCTTCCACTGGGAAAGCCAAAGCACCACGACGGTCGCATCCCCCACTGGCCAGCGGTACATCCACCACTCGAGCCGAGGAACACGGGTGCTTCTGTTTGTAAGAGAGCAGCGCAAGCGGGGCAACATCACCGAACCGTTCATATGCATTGGTTTTGGCACCTACGAAAACCACGAGGGTGAGCGGCCGATGGCAATTCGCTGGCGACTGGAGCGAGAGATCCCGGCGACTTGGCTTCCAGTGATGGGGTTGGCGATATAATCAGCTATTCAACAACTTCGGTGGATGGGGATCTGGTGTTTCTCTGTTGGTATTTAGGGCCTCCTGAATTGCCACATCCACTGCGACAGGGCTTGTTTCAGCGATAGCAGCCCGTCAAGCTGGCCTTGATCAGGGCAATCGACGATTGCTGTGACTGCTGATAGCTGCAGATGTACCGAAAGCGCCATAACGGGTAGCTCTCAATCGAGGAGTTCCATGTGCCTCTCGGGGATACATTGGATCCGGGGAACCGCTGGGTGCTCTTCTCTTCCCTGATGTCTTGGGAAGAGCTGGAGGCAACCTAAGCATCTCAGTTCAGTCCTACCACTGGCGTCTCTGCATAGCCTGTGAGGCTGGCGTTTGGCGCGCTGTTCATCAAGCAGCGGCCTGGCTTGACCGATGAAGAGACCATGGGGCAGATCCGAGAGAATGCTTACATGCAGTTTTTCCTTGGCTTTGCCGGCTATTCCAGCAAGGCACCATTCGACCCATCGATGATAGTTCATTCTCGCAAGCGGTTCTTGGAGGAGGATCTCATGCGAATCAATGAACTGATTGTCGAACGTGGTAAGGCCATGGTGATGGGGGTTGTGTCGCCCCACCCTGAAGTCGAAGGTTCAGATGATCCAAATGCTGGTCCTGGCAACCAGATGCCCATCGATGCCTCGTGCACCCCAGTCGACATCACCTATCCGACTGATTTGAAGCTGCTGACTGACGCGAGGGAGGTGACCGAGAGAACCATCGATGATCTATGTGGCCATCACTCAGGCTTGCGCATGCACAAGCCCCGCTATATCCGTGGAAGAGCACGTGCCAGCTTCCTGATTGTTGCAAGCAGAAAAAGCTACGCTGCCGCTCAATAAGGGCAAAGGGGATCGTCGAGGCTGATCAGAAGTCGTCGTCGAAACGATGGTGGCGGGGGGCCTGGCCCGGTTGGCGGGCCGCCTCCAGGGCCTTGCCCTCCCCATCCCGGTCGGGATCGGCCACCGCCTCCAGCTGATCGAGCAGGCCCAGCACCCAGAGGGCGCCGAGGTAGGCGGCGATCGAGGTGCCGGGCTTGCCACGCTTCACATCGGCCACGGTGAAGCGGCTCACGCCCAGCCGCTCGGCTACATCCTCCAGCCGCCAGCGGCGGCGCAGCCGGGAGGTGCAGATGTTGCGCCCCAGCCGCTGCAGGGCCTGCTCCAGGGCCGCCGGTGGGTGATGGGAACTTAAGCGGCTTATGGGTTGCCTGATGGCAGCATCACCTGCCACGGCAGGTGATGCCCAGGCCAGTGTCCGGGGGCGCTGGCGATCGCACCTGGCATCACCGTTCAGAGCGGCCCAATCGGCCAGGCTCGGGGGTGTTCCGTGGCTCCCTGCCGGTGCCCCGTTCCTCCGCCCTGAATACCCAGACCTTGATCGCCCTGGGACCCGAGTGTCTGGCGGAGCTGCTGCTGGAGCTGGCCGGAAGTGACCCGGCGATCAAGCGCCGCATCCGCCTGGCTGTGGCCAACGCCACCAGTCCCTACGAGGCCGCTGCCCAGGTGCGCCAGCGCCTGGCCACCATCGCCCGCTCGCGGAGCTTTCTGGAGCTGGGCAACAACGTGCTGGGCCGCTGCGATGACAGCAGTGGGCTGCTTGGTGATGTGTTCCGCCAGGCGATGGGCCAGCTGGGCCGGATCACCGAGGCGGCGCAGCCCGACCCCGCCACCCCCACACCGGCCCCGGAGCGGAGGACGGCCGCCGTCGACCGCAGCGCGTCGTCAGCGCAGCCAGGTGACCCAGGTCAGCCCCCCCCCAGGCAAGATGTCAGAAACTGACGTAGAGTTCTGACATAAGAAGGCACAGCAAGACCCATCCAGCCGTCATGACCGTTCTGAGCGAGCAGATCCTGGAAGCCGCGGCCAAGCGCCCCGAGGGCTCCCTTCTGGCTGCCAAGCAGTTCCTGGCGCTGGGCAAACGTGATGCCGTGGATCAGGCCCTCAGGCGCCTGGCGGCCCGGGGCAAGCTCGTGAAGATCACCCGCGGCCGCTACGCCCTGCCCGTGCGCAGTCGCTTCGGCACCAGGCCCCCGGCTCCGGAGGTGGTGATCGCCCAGCTCAATCAAGAGGGCGCTCAGCAGTTGGTCAGCAGCGGCGCCGCTGCGGCCAATGCCCTGGGCCTCACCACCCAGATGCCCGTGGAGCAGACCTTCCTGGCCCGCAGCCGGAGCCAGAAGCGCTACGTCTTCGGCAGGCAGCAGGTCACCATCCGCCCGGCCGCCGCCTGGAACTTCCTGCTGGCCGATCGCCTCGCCGGCCAGGCGATCCGCGCCCTGACCTGGCTCGGCCCTGATCAGGCCTCAGCGGCTCTCCCGACCCTGCGCAGCACCCTCCCACCTGAGGAGTGGAGGGCCCTGCTCTCCGTCCGTGCCGAGCTGCCGCTCTGGTTGGCGGAGCTGCTGAGTGAGCCGGCTCCGATTCCGCTTGAGGTTCGTGGCTGAGTCCTGGTTCGCCCTTGCCGCAGAGGACCAGAAGGAAGCCCTGGCGGTGGCTGCGGCCGAATCCGGCTGGCCTGCCTACCTGCTGGAGAAGGACATCTGGGTGGTCTGGGCCCTGCAGATCCTTGGGACAGACCAGCAGCTCCTGCGGAGCCTCACCTTCAAGGGCGGCACCTCCCTCTCCAAGGCCCATGGGCTCATCGATCGCTTTTCGGAGGACGTCGACCTCACGCTGAACATTCATCGCCTCTGGCCGGAGGTTGACCTGGCGCCCGCCGCCAATCCCAGCCAGGCCGACAAGCGCCGCAGAACGGCCGACAGGAGGCTCAGGCAGTGGGTCCAATCGGTGCCCCTGCCGCTGCTTCAGGGCGCTGTCGCAGCGGCAGGGCTGCCAGTGGAGCTGACCCTGAAGGCGACGGAACCGGGACGCCGCCAACCGCCCACCATCGTTCTTCGCTACCCGCCTCTGATTCAGGCGCCAGAAGGCAGCTCCGGTTATGTGCGCCCCACGGTGCTGCTGGAGTTCGGGGCCCACTCCACCGGGGAGCCCCATGGCCCGATGCCGATCAGCTGCGAGGCGGCAAGGCACCTGACGATGCTGGAGTTCCCGGTCGCCAGGCCGCTGGTCATGGACCCGAAGCGCACATTCCTGGAGAAGGCCGCAGCGATCCATGTCTCATGCCGGAAAGGCCGCTGGGGAAGCGGCGAGGGTGAGCGCTACTCGCGGCACTGGTACGACCTCGATCGCCTGGCCCAGGCAGGCATCGCGGAGGCCGCCGTTCGTGACCGTCCCCTTTCCGAGGAGGTGGCCCAGCACAAGGAGGACTTCTGGCGTGCCACCGACGCCGATGAGCAGCCCATCAACTACCTCCACGCCCTCAGTGGCAACCTGCAGCTGGTGCCGATTGACGCCGCCCGGCTGGCCCTGGAGGCGGATTTTCGGGCCATGACCGACTCGGGGATGCTGCGAGGCGAGATCCCGAGCTTCGCCGACTTGCTGGAGCGGATCAGCCAGCTGGAGGCGCGGTGCAACGCCATCGCGCGGTCCCTCGCCTGACGAGGACACCCAACACAGCAGAAGGACGGCTGCCGTTCCCGTAACGACTCCCTCCCACACCGGTTCAGCACCCGCCGCATCCGCTCGGCCTGGGCCTGCCGCCACCGCTCATCGACGTTCAGCCGCGGCGGGGTTCCTGTCTACCCAGGCCATCGAGCCGAAGGGCCTCGACCTCCAGCCAGCTGTGCCGTCCTCGTCACCCCTCCACCCCTTCGCGCTGAACCTCAGTGCTGACAGGCGTTCCGGCCCGTTTCGAGCGGTGGACGCAGCGGTGGTCGCGATCGAGATTGATCGCCCCGGATCACACGGCCAACCCGATTGCAGCCCATCGATCAGCGCCACGATCTGCTCGTTGGCAAGCAGGTTGCGCGGCGCCGCATCCTTCAGCGGGGTTTGGCTGAAAACCTACTCTCTGACTGGGTTTGGGAGTATGGGGGCCGAGGGGATCGAACCCACCTACGGCGAATTATGAGTTCGCTGCCTTCACCAGATGGCTAGGCCCCCGGTCGCCGCCTCTGGCGGCGGGCCCTGGCGAATTACCAGAGGCCGCGCACGGGCGGTGCGTAGCTGGTGGGGCCGGCGGGATCGAAGCGCAGGGAGCTGCCGCAGCCGGCTTGGTCGGCCCGGGGGCAGGTGGCGCTGCGGGCCGGATCCGCCACGCTGCCACCGAAGACCGAAGGCAGGTCGCCGGTGCGCAGGGGCAGGTCGGGGGACTGTTGCTGCAGCAGCCAGGAGGTGGTGTTCTCCACGGCGCTGCCGGACCAGATGATGCCCTGGTCGGGGAAGCCGAAGCCCATCACCCGGTTGCCTTCCCGGCCGCCGCCCATGGCGATGCCGAACAGGTCGGTGATCTGGTTGACCACGCCGACGCCGCGGGCGAAGGGGGCGCGCCAGCTGTAGTAGCGGTCGGTGATCAGTTCGGGCACGGAGCGCACCACGCCGCAGCGGGTGACCTCCACCGGCCCGCTGGCGCCCAGGCGGCCGCCCAGGGCCGGGGCCTCCAGGGTGGTGGTGCAGACCACGGGGCCGGGGGGATCGATGGCGGCGGCGGGCTGGGTCCAGGCCACAACCCCAGCGGCGGCAGCGGTGCAGACGGCGGCGGCGGTCAGCGGAAGGGGGTGGGTCATGGGCGGGCGCGGCGGCGGCAGACTCAGCAAGGGGCCCATCGGGACGGGCGGGAAGGACCGGACGATCCGAGGGTCCCCTGCGTGCATGCACGCAAAGTAGCGAGATTGTCTCCGATCCCCAGCCCCTTCTCCCGCAGCCGATGCCCCAACTGCCCACCGATTCCGCAGGTCGCCGCGCCCTGCTGCTCTCCCTGCTGGCCGAACGCGCCTACCGCCGCGGGCAGTTCACCCTCGCCTCCGGCCGCACCAGCGAGCACTACGTGAACTGCAAGCCCGTGAGCCTCAGCGGCGTGGGCCTGGCCCTGCTCGGAGCGCAGCTGCTCGCTGACGTGGAGGAGGGTGCCGTGGCGGTGGCTGGTCTGACCCTCGGGGCCGATCCGCTGGTGAGCGCCGTGGCGATGGCGGCCGCGCTGGCCGGCCGCGACCTCGATGCCCTGATCGTGCGCAAGGAGGCCAAGGGGCATGGCACCGGGGCCTGGCTGGAGGGGCCCCTGCCCGTCGCCGGGGCGCGGATCACGGTGCTGGAGGACGTGGTGACCACCGGCGGCTCGGCCCTCAAGGCGGTGCGCCAGCTGCGGGAGGCCGGTTACGTGGTGGAACGGGTGGCGGCGATCGTCGACCGGCAGGAGGGCGGCCAGGCCGCCATGGAGGCCGAGGGGCTGGAGCTGCGCAGCCTCTTTCTGCTCGAGGAGGTGTCCGCGGCGGCGGGCTGAGGGAGGTTCCCCTCCGGCGGCTGCCGCGCTCCCGCTGTCGCAGGGGCCCTTGGCATTGCTGTTGTCTTTCTCTGCCCCCCGCTGTCGTCTCCGCCCATGTCTTCCCTTCCGCCCACTGACCCCTGGGCCTGGCGGCCCGCCTCCCCTTCCCGGCTGGAGAAGCCGGTCACGCTGCTGCGGCTCGACGGACCGGACAGCCGCCGTTTCCTGCACGGCCAGACCAGCCAGGACCTGGCCCTGGCCCCCCCGGGCGCCTGGCGCCGCACCTGCTGCCTCACCCCCACCGCGCGGCTGCGGGCCCTGGCGGAGGTGCTCATCGATGCCGGTGGCGTCTGGCTGGTGATCACCGCCGGCGATGCGTCGGCGGTGCGGGAGGCCTTCGACCGGGTGCTCTTCCCCGCCGACGCCGTGGAGCTGGGGGCGCTGTTGCCGGGGCTGTGGGTGGAGGGCTCCGAGGGATCGAGCCCGCCGCCGGGCGGCACCTGGGAGTCCCTGGGGGAGGGGGCGGGCTGGCGGTTGGAGGGGGGCGCGGTTGTGCTCCCCGCCGGCGCGACCCTGCCCGCCGAGCTGGCCGAGCTGGCCGAGCGGCCGCTGCTGGCGGCGGCAGAGGTGGAGCGGCTGCGCATCGCCCGCGGGGAGCCCGCCGCGCCGGCGGAGCTGAACGAGGAGGGCAACCCGTTTGAGCTGGGGCTGGCGGCGCGGGTGAGCCTCAGCAAGGGCTGCTACCTGGGCCAGGAGACCCTGGCCCGCCTGGCCACCTACGACGGCGTCAAACAGCAGCTGCGCCGCTGGCACCTGCCGGCCCACGCGGGGCCGGCGCCGGAGCCGGGGGAGACGCTGGCCATGGTGGAGGGCCTGGAGTCGGGCCAGGGCGAGGCCACCCGCGCCGGCCAGGTCACCACGGTGCTGGCGTTGCCAGAGGGGGGCTGGATCGGCCTGGCCCTGGTGCGGCGGGCGGCCCTGGCGGAGCAGCGGCTGCGCACCGCTGGCGGGGCCTGGCTGGAGGTTTCCGTGCCCGAGGGGGTGCAGGCGCCGCCGGTGGGGGCGGGGGGCGCTCAGGGCAGCGGCGGTGTCGCGGGCAGTGGCGGTGGTGCTGCCTCCGCGTCGGCCGGCTGATCCAGCAGCCAGCGGGCCACCGCCCAGGTGGCCAGGGAGTCATCGAGGTTGTAGCGGAAGATCCACTGCAGGCGCTGACGGCTGCGGGGCACCCCGGCCTTGCTCCTGTCGCGGCGCCACTGGCGCCACCACAGCAGGCAGCGGGCCCCATCCACCCCCGGCTGGCTCCAGGCGAAGCCGATCCAGCCCGCCACCGCCTTGAGCCCGTAGCTGTTCACCGGCAGCAGCCAGTGGCGTCGCAGCCGCTGGTGCACATCCACCAACCGTTCCTTGAGCCGCGCCCGTTCCGCCTCCGGCACCCCCTGGCGCTCCGCCAGCCGCAGCAGGCCGATCGCCTCGGTTTCGCCGTAGTGCAGCACCGGCCAATCGGGGTAGCGGCGCAGCAGCCGCTCCAGCCGGGCCCAGAGCCGCGGCTCGCCATGCTCCTGCAGGGCCAGCAGCGGCTGGTAGGCAGCCGTCGCGTCGAGTGCGGCCTCGGTGGGGTCGGGCCACGACCCGTCGGCGTGGCGCCGCAGCCGCAGCACGCCGTGCAGGAAGTCGTCGCGGGCGTCGGGGTCGGATTCGATGTCGTAGAGCAGCACCCCCGGGGCTCCCTCCAGCTCCGGCAACGCCAGCCCCGGGGATTCCTCGCGGCGCCGGGGTGACC
>CAIVPT010000167.1 GCA_903907855.1 uncultured Synechococcaceae cyanobacterium
CCGGCCCCGTTGGCCAGGAAGAAGAGACGCCCGTTCAGCTCCGTCAGCAAGCGTGGGTTGCTCCAGCCGCCGTCCGGGTGGAGGTCAAAGATCTGGATCTGGCCGGTCTGCGGGTCAAGCCGCACCAGCTCGCGACCCAGCCATTGGCCGCTGGAACCGTAGGCATAGGCCGAGTAGTAGAGCTTGCCGTCGATCGTGCTCAGCCCTTGCGGATCGGCACCTGCCGTTCCCTCAACACGGGTCAGCAGCGATCCCGCTGCCGCATCAACCTGGAAAAGGCTCCAGCTGGCGGAAGAAGGGTCATAGCCCCGTGCATAGAGGCGGTTCCCAGCCACCTTGAGCTCTTGCACTTGGTAGTCAGCCCCGGCTGTGGAATCCACCAGCGCCACCTCGCCGGTGGCTGGATCGGCCCGCCATAGCTGGGGTGGCCGGCCTGGCCCTTCGTTGACGAAGTACAGGCAGCCCGCGAAAGAAGCGAACATCCGCGGGTCGGAGCCCTGAGTCGTCTGGTTGATGTCGCCGACGAGAGCGGGTTGCTGGGTTAACATGGTTCAGCCTGGACAAATCTTATTTTTAGGCTACTCGGGTCTTGTGGGACCAGGGCCATCCTTCATCCCCGTTTACACTCCTGCGGCCAGGCGTATTCTCGTTGGCAACTTATCTTGGGCTGGATTCATTGATATGAAAGGCTTCTGTGGCTTTCCTCCCGAACGTCCGCGAGCATGAATCCACTTGGGGTGGCAAAGGCAAGCGCTGCTACATCGAGTTGTGTTTAGGACCACGCGACCCGTTTTGGGGTGCGTGACTCGTGGTTGTTTTCGTCCCCAGGCTTGCCCTCCGCCCGCGCGCCCTCGATTCGTGGGCTCCATCACGGGGCGCAACGAATCGAGGGCGGATCTTTCCGACGAGAGGAGCTCCTGGAGCTGCGGCTGCGGCGGCGGGCCGGCGGTCGTGGCGCCGGCGATCGCCCCCCCCCAGGCCCCCGATCTGGCCGCGGCGATCCGGCGCGAACTGGAACCGCTGCGCGGAGGGGCCGCTTCAGACCAGTTCCGGAGATCGCCCGGGGTGGGGCGCCAACCGCAACCGCCGCACCAGGCCCAGGGCGCGCAGCAGGCGGATGTGCTGCCAGGTGATGTCGAATTCGAACCAGCGCAGGCCGTGGCGGGCGCTGGAGGGGTGGGCGTGGTGGTTGTTGTGCCAGCCCTCGCCGAAGCTCAGGATGGCTACCCACCAGCAGTTGCGGGAGAGGTCGGGGGAGTCGAAGTTGCGGTAACCGAAGGCGTGGGTGGCGGAATTCACCAGCCAGGTGACGTGATACACAATCACCAGGCGCAGCGGGATGCCCCAGAGCACCAGGCCCAGGCCGCCCCCGTGGACGCCTGTGGTTTCGCCGATCCAATAGAGGGCGGCCCCGAGGGGCAGCTGCAGCAGCAGGAACCAACGATCGAGCCAGCGATAAAGCGGATCGCGCTCCAGATCGCCGGTGAAACGATGAATTTCCCGCAGGGCCGGGATCTCGTGCAGCATCCATTCGCTGTGGGCCCACCACAGGCCCCGGCCGGCGTCGTGGTGGTCGTTCGGCTGGTCGGAGAAGAGGTGGTGGTGGCGGTGCAGGCCCACCCATTCGATCGGGCCGCTCTGGCAGGCCAGGGCCCCCATCAGCACCAGGCCCCGCTCCACCCAGCGCGGCGCCTCGAAGCTGCGGTGCGCCACCAGCCGGTGCAGCCCCAGGGTCACCCCCAGCACGGTGATCCAATAGAGAACGAGCAGCACCACCACCGCCTGCCAGCTCCAGAAGCGCGGCAGCAGGGCGGCCACCGCCCCCACGTGCAGGATGAACATGAAGCTGGTGGTGCCCCCTTTGATCTTTCGCTGGCGGGCGCTCAGCCGCTGACGCGGCGTGCTGAGCCCCGCCCGCAGGGCGTGCTGGCGGCTCCGGGACGGGGACGACTCCAGCGGATCCCCCGGGTGGGGGGCCAGATCCCGCTCCCGCTCGCGCGTTCCTGCGGATCCATGGGCGTTGGCGCCGTGGGCGGGGGCGCCGGCGGCGGATCCCGGAGGCAGGGGAACGGGCAAGGGGGCGGCGGCAACAGGGCGACGCAGGAATCTAGCGGTGGGACTTCAAGGGGCGTCTGCGGAGCAGCATGGCCCCAGCGCGCTTCCCCCCGGTGACCCTGCCCCCGTCCCTCTCCGCCGCGGAGGCCGCCGATCGCGTTGCGGCAGCGCTCGCGCGCATCGCCCCCCTCGCGGCGTCCCACACCGCCGCCGTGCGGCCCCGCCTGGAGCGGGTGCTGGCGGCCTTCGCTGCTGAACGGGTGGGGGTACACCATTTCGCCTCGGTCAGCGGCTACGGCCACGGCGACCTGGGTCGCGAAACCCTCGATCGGGTGTTCGCCCGGGTGCTGGGGGCCGAGGCCGCCGCGGTGCGCCTGCAGTTTGTGAGCGGTACCCACGCGATCACCGCCGCCCTGTTCGGGGTGCTGCGCCCCGGCGACCGCATGCTCGCCCTCACCGGCCGCCCCTACGACACCTTGGAGGAGGTGATCGGCCTGCGGGGCCAGGGACAGGGGTCGCTGGCCGAATTCGGCATCCAGTACGACGAACTGCCGCTCACGGCCGAGGGGCGGGTGGATGGGGCGCAGCTGGAGGAGGCGCTCTCGCCGGCGCCGCGGCTGGTGCTGATCCAGCGCAGCTGCGGCTACAGCTGGCGGCCGTCGTTGTCGGTGGCGGAGATCGGCCGGCTGATCGAGCGGGTGAAGCGCCACTGCCCCGACTGTGTGTGCTTTGTGGACAACTGCTACGGCGAGCTGGTGCAGGACCAGGAGCCCACCGCCGTGGGGGCCGACCTGATCGCCGGCTCGTTGATCAAGAACCCCGGCGGCACCATCGCCCCCGGCGGCGGCTACGTGGCCGGGCGGGCCGAGTGGGTGGAGCGGGCCTGCTGTCGCCTCACCGCCCCGGGGATCGGCAGCGAGGGGGGCGGCAGCTACGACCAGCAGCGGCTGTTGTTCCAGGGGTTGTTCCTGGCGCCGCAGATGGTGGCCGAGGCGTTGATCGGCGCCGAGCTGGTGGCGGCGGTGTTCGACGACCTGGGGGTGCCCGTGCAGCCCCGGCCTGGTGGCCCCCGCAGCGATGGCATCCAGGCGGTGCGCTTGGGCAGCGCCGCCGCCCTGAAGGCGGCGTGCCGCGCTTTCCAGGCGGCCTCGCCGGTGGGTGCCTACCTCGATCCGGTGCCGGCCCCGATGCCCGGCTACGCCGCCGAGCTGGTGATGGCCGGCGGCACCTTCATCGATGGCAGCACCAGTGAGTTCTCGGCCGATGGGCCGCTGCGGGAGCCCTGGGTGCTCTACGTGCAGGGGGGCACCCACCACCAGCACGTGGCGATCGCCCTGGAGCGGGCCCTGCCGGCCCTGGTGGGGGTCGGCTGACCCGCCGGTGCCGGCGGCGCCGATCCACCGCCCCTCCGGTCCGACAAACTGGGCAGACCTCGCACCCCCCCGCCGGCGATGCCGCTCTCCTTCCCCGACGACTGCCGCTACGCCGACAGCCACGAGTACGCCCGCGCCGAGGGCGACCTGGTGCGGGTGGGCATCAGCGCCTACGCCGTCGACCAGCTTGGCGACATCGTGTTTGTCGACCTGCCGGAGGTGGGGACGGCCGTGACCCAGGGCTCGGGCTTCGGCACGGTGGAGTCCGTCAAGGCGGTGGAAGATCTGGTGGCGCCCATCAGCGGCGTGGTGGAGGCCCGCAACGAGGCGATGCTCTCCGGGCCTGAAGACCTTCAGAACGATCCCTATGGCGAAGGCTGGCTGCTGCTCGTGCGCGCCGCCGACCCCGCTGAGCTGGAGCGCCTGATGGACGCGGCGACCTACGGCACGAAGGTGGAGGGGCACTGAGGGGTCACTGGCCGGGCCGGGCGACGCGGGGCTCGTGCCCCGCTGGATTTCCTTAACATCCGTCATCACTGCGCGCGCGCTCCCATGACGGCACCGTTCCTGGTCCGCCACCTCGGTCCCAGCGAGAGCGACCAGGAGCGCATGCTCGCGGAACTGGGGCTCGACTCCCTCGAAGCCCTGGCGGCCGAGGTGGTGCCCGCCGACATCCTGCTTCCCCCGGCTGCCGCCGAGGAGGGTCTGCCCCCCGCCTGCGGCGAGGCCGAGGCCCTGGCGGAGCTGGCGGCGATCGCCGCCACCAACGAGGTGCGCCGCAGCCTGATCGGCCTGGGCTATGCCGGCACCGCCACGCCGGCGTTGATCCAGCGCCACGTGCTCGAGAACCCCTGCTGGTACACCGCCTACACCCCGTATCAGGCGGAGATCGCCCAGGGCCGCCTCGAAGCGCTGCTCAATTACCAAACGCTCGTCAGCGAGCTCACGGGCCTGCCGATCGCCAACGCCTCCCTGCTCGATGAGGGCACGGCGGCGGCTGAGGCGATGGCCATGGCCCTGGCGGTGAGCCGCCGCAGCGGCGCCCGCCGCTTCCTGGTGGATGCCTCCGTTTTCCCGCAAACCCTGGCGGTGCTCCAGACCCGGGCCGAGCCCCTGGGCATCGCCCTGGACACCTTTGACGCCGAAGCCCTCGCCGCCGCCCTCGACGCCGGCACCGCCCCGGATCCGGCCCTGCCGGAGGACGCCTTCGGCATGGTGCTGCAGCTGCCTGGCTGCGGCGGCCGTCTCTGGAACCCTGCCCCCCTGCTGGCCGCCGCCCGCTCCGCCGGCGTGATCAGCACGGTGGCGGTCGATCCGCTGGCCCAGGTGCTGCTGGCGCCGCTGGGCCACCTGGGCGCCGACATCGCCGTGGGCAGCCTGCAGCGCTTCGGCGTGCCAATGGGCTTCGGGGGGCCTCACGCGGCCTTCTTCGCCACCCGCGAGGAGTTCAAGCGGCAGATCCCCGGCCGCCTGGTGGGCCAGAGCCGCGATGCCGAGGGCAATCCCGCCCTGCGCCTGGCCCTGCAGACCCGCGAGCAGCACATCCGCCGCGACAAGGCCACCAGCAACATCTGCACCGCCCAGGTGCTGCTGGCGGTGATGGCCAGCTTCTACGCCGTGCACCACGGCCCCGATGGGCTGGAGGCCATCGCCCGCCGGGTGCTCACCCTGCGCCAGGGCCTGGCGGCCGGCCTGGCGGCCCTGGGCCTGGAGCCGGAGAGCGGCCCCGGTTTCGACACCGTGGTGGTGGCCAGTCCGGAGGCAGAGGCCCTGCTGGAGCGGGCCGCCGCCGCCGGCTTCAACCTGCGCCGGGGCGTCCGCGGCGACCGCTGCGAAGGGCACCTGGCCATCAGCCTCGATGAGCTCTCCACCGTGGCGGAGCTGGAGCGGCTGCTGGCTGCCCTGGCCGCCCAGCCGGCGGCCACCGAGCCGGCGATCGCCGCCCTGCGGGCCGTGGCGATGGATCCGGCGGCGGCCCTCAGCGAGGCCATCCCCGCCCGCACCGCCCCCTGGCTGCGGCAGGAGGTGTTCCACCGCTATCGCAGCGAAACCGAATTGATGCGCTACATCCAGTCGCTGGTGAGCCGGGATCTGTCGTTGGTGCACGGCATGATCCCGCTGGGCAGCTGCACGATGAAGCTCAACGCCGCCGCCGAGCTCGCGCCGGTGAGCTGGCCCGCCTTCGCCCAGCTCCACCCCTTCGCCCCGGCCGACCAAACCCGTGGCTACGCCCGGATGGTGGCGGATCTGGAGGGCTGGTTGGCGGCGATCACCGGCTTCGCGGGTGTGTCGCTGCAGCCCAACGCCGGTTCCCAGGGCGAATACGCGGGTCTGATGGTGATCCGCGCCTGGCACCAGAGCCGCGGTGAGGGTCACCGCCGCATCTGCCTGATCCCCACCAGCGCCCACGGCACCAACCCCGCCAGCGCCGTGATGGCGGGCATGCAGGTGGTGGCGGTGGCCTGCGACGAGCAGGGCAACATCGACCTGGCGGATCTGGAGGCCAAGGCCGAGGCCCACGCCGCCCACCTGGCCGCCCTGATGGTCACCTACCCCTCCACCCACGGGGTATTCGAAACCGGCATCCGCCGCATCTGCGCCCTGGTGCACGAGCGCGGCGGCCAGGTGTACCTCGATGGCGCCAACCTCAACGCCCAGGTGGGCCTGTGCAAGCCGGGTCTCTACGGCGCCGATGTGTGCCACCTCAACCTGCACAAGACCTTCTGCATTCCCCACGGCGGCGGCGGCCCCGGCGTGGGCCCGATCGGGGTGGCGGCCCACTTGGTGCCCTTCCTGCCCGGCCATCCGCTGGCGGCCGTGGGCGGCGCGGCGGATGGGGCGGCGGCCAGCCCCGACCAGGCGATCGGCCCGGTGTCGGCGGCCCCCTGGGGCAGCGCCGGCATCCTGCCGATCAGCTGGATGTACATCCGCATGATGGGCGGCGCCGGCCTGCGCCGCGCCAGCCAGGTGGCCCTGCTCTCGGCGAACCTGATCGCCGAGCGGCTCGATCCCCATTTCCCGGTGCTCTACCGCGGCGCCGGCGGCCGGGTGGCCCACGAGTGCATCCTCGACCTGCGCCCCCTCAAGCGCAGCGCCGGCCTGGAGGTCGACGACCTGGCCAAGCGACTGATGGATTACGGCTTCCATGCCCCCACCGTCAGCTGGCCGGTGGCCGGCACCGTGATGGTGGAGCCCACCGAGAGCGAGTCGCTGGCCGAACTCAACCGCTTCTGCGACGCGATGGTGGCGATCCGGGCCGAGGCCGCGGCGATCGAGAGCGGCGCCGCCGATCCCCTGAGCAATCCGCTCAAGGGTGCGCCCCACACCCTGGCGGCCGTCACCGCCGACCTCTGGGACCGCCCCTACAGCCGCGAGCAGGCCGCCTTCCCTGCGGGAGGCGACCAGCGGCGCAGCAAGTTCTGGCCGGCGGTGGCCCGGATCGACAACGCCTTCGGCGATCGCAACCTGGTCTGCACCTGCCCGTCGGTGGAGGAATTGGCTGTGCCGGTGGCGGAAGTGGCCGCATGAGGGCGGGCGGGACTATCCAAACCGCCTCGGGTGCCGCATCATGTCCGCGTCTATCGCCACGGGCGGCAGGCAATCAGCCTTCAATCAGGCAAGAGACCATGAACGGCGACGGCACCACTACCGGCCAGGGTGGCGACTCGCGCGGCGGCACGCTGCGGGTGGAAGGAACCAATGTGGTACGGGTGGCCTTCGGTGTGCGCCGCGCCCGCCGCGCCCGTCCGGCCCGCCCTGAGCACTGGGCCACCCTGGTTCTGCCCTTCCAGGCCGGCAACGGCGGCCCCACGCCCCCCTGGGCGGCCTGAGGGAGCCCGTCGCTCAGTAGGTGCTGCCGATGCGCCGCTGGTGAACCGCGGGCACGCCGCTCGCATCCAGCAGGCCGCCGTGCTCCACCTGGGCGTAGAGCAGCCAGTGGTCGCCGCATTCCATGCGCTGCACCACCGAGGCCTCCAGCCAGGCCAGGGCATCGGGCAGCACCGGCTGGCCGCCCGGGGTGCTCTCCAGCTCCAGGCCTTCAAAGCGGTCGGCGCCGGGGGCGAAGGGGCGCAGGAAGCGCTTCATCAGCTCTTTCTCCCGCCCGGCCGCCAGCACGTTGAGGGCGAAGCGATCGCCCACATGCAGCAGGCTCTCCAGCGCCCGGTCGCGGGCCACCGCGACCGTGAAGCCGGGGGGGCTGAAGCTCGCCTGGCTCACCCAGCTGGCCACCATCGCGCCACCGGTGGCCTCGGCCCCCTCGCCCCGCCGTACGGTCACGATCGAGAGGGGGCCGACGACGCGGCCGAGGGCCTGCAGGGCGGGGTTGCTGCGGCTCTCGCTGAGGCCGCCGCCGGGGCTGCGCAGGCTGCGACGCCGCTGCTCGGTGATCAGGCCCCGGCCCAGGGCGATGCCCGTTTCCTCGAGGGTGCGCAGGGTGGCCAGGTCGGGGCTGAAGCGCACCCGGATCGGCTCGAAGGCGAAGCGGAAGCCGCCATCGCGCAGCTTGGTTTCCAGGAGATCGATCGCCTCGCCGCTCCAGCCGAAGCTGCCGAACACCCCCACGGGTTTGGCGCGATCCCCTTCCGCCAGCACGGTGCCGAGGGCGGAGACGATCGGGGTGGGGGCGTGTCCGCCGAGGGTGGGGGAGCCGATCAGCAGGGCATCGCAGCTGCGGATCGTCTGCAATAGCTGCTCAGGGTCGGCGAATTCGCAGTTGAGGCTCTCCACGCGCACGCCACTGCGGGCCACGCCGCGGGCCAGGGCGTCGGCGATGGCGGCGGTGTTGCCGTAGGCGCTGGCGTAGAGCAGGCCCACCGCGAGGCCGGCGCGCACCTGGCCTTCGCCCCAGCGGCGGTAGTCGGCCAGCAGGCTGCGCCAGCTTTCGGCGATCGCCGGGCCATGGCCGGGGGCGATGGTGCGGATCGGCAGCTCATCGAGCCGGTCAACGATGGCGTCCACCTGGCGGGCCATCGGCGCCATCAGACAGTCGTAAAACCAACGGCGGTCCTCCTCCACCCCGCTGCGGTCGCGCTCGGCCCAGGCCTCGCTGCAGAGGTGGGCGGCGAAGAACTTGCCGCTCATCAGCAGGCCGGTGCTCTCCTCGAAGGCGATCAGGGCACCGGGCCAGCGGGGGGTGGGGGCGGGGAGCAGGCAGAGGCGATGGCCGCCGCCCAGGTCGCGGCACACCTCGTGCTTGACGATGTCGATCGGCGGGAGGGGCGGGGCGGCGGGCGTTTCGTTGGCCGTGGCGCCGGAGCCGGCGGCCGGTGCTGCGCCCAGGGGGGCGGGCCGCTCCTGGCTCCAGAGCTCGCGCAGCAGCCGGGCGCCAGCGTTGGAGGCCACCAGCATCAGGGCCGGCCAGCGACGCGCCAGCTCCCGCAGCAGCCCCACCCGGTTGGGGTTGACGTGCCCCACCACCACCTTGAGGGGGGCATCGGCCGGCACCCGCGCCGCCAGTTCCGCCAGGAAGGGGGTGGCGAAGGAGGCGCCGGGGGGATGGACCAGCACCGGTGGCATGGGCCGGCCCTGGGCGTCGGGTCCGGCCTCGAACAGGAAGCTGTTGGCGGTGGTGCCACGCTCCAGGCCGTACTCCACCTCGAAGCGCAGCCGTTTCGGGCTGAGGCCCCGCAGGCAGAGCAGGCCGGGATCCACCGGCAGCACGATGACGCGCCGTTCGCCCTCGGCGGCTGGTGCGCTCACGGGATCAGCGGGGCTGGTGGGGCTGGCCGTCATCTCAGTAATGGTTGCCCACCTTGCGGTGGTGCACAGCGGTGCTGGCGTTGGTGTCGGCCACGTTGCCCTGTTCCACCTCGGCGTAGATGATCCAGTGGTCGGGCCCCTCCATGCGCTGGACGACGCGGCAACCGAGGAAGGCGAGGGCATCGCCGAGCACCGGCCCGCCGCTGGCCGCCCCCTCCAGCACACTGATGCCGGCGAAGCGGTCGGCCCCCGGCGGGAAGCGGCGCAGGAAGTGGCGCAACAGCTGCTGGTGGTTGTCCTCCCGCAGGATGTTGAGCACGAAGCGATCGCCCACCTGCAGCAGCGATTCGATGGCGCGGTCCTTGGCCACCGCCACGCTGATGCCGGGGGGATCGAAGCTGGCCTGGCTCACCCAGCTGGCCACCATGGCGCCGCTGCGGACGCTCTCCCCCTCCCCCTGCCGGGCCGTTACCACGTAGAGGCCGCCGGAGAGGCGGCCGAGGGCCTTGTCGAGGTCGCCGTCGAGGCTCTTCATCGCGGCGATGGTGCGCTCGCGGGTGAGCAGCTGGCCCAGGTCGGTGCCGGCCTCCTCGCAGCGCTGGTAATCGGCGGCGCCGGGCACCTGGCGGATGCGCAGCGGCGTGAAGGCCTCCTGGGGGTTGAGGGCGCGCAGCCGGCCAGCGACGGTGTCGATCGGTTCGTCGTTGCCGCCGAAGGCGTCGTAGCAGGCCAGCCACTGCTTGGGTTGGAGGGCCGCCAGCAGGGTGCCGATGGCCGCCTGCAGGTCGGGATCGGGCTGGGCGGGCCAGGTGGGCACCACCACCGCGCTCGCTTCGCCGATCAGGGCGCTGAGCTCCTGGGGATCGGTGGCGCGCAGGTCGATGAGCTGCACCTGGGCCTCGGCCTTGGCCACCCCCCGGGCGATCGCCTGGCTGAGGCGGTCACAGAAGCCGTACTGGCTCACGTAGCAGATGGCGGCGTAGGTGTGGCCGGCGCTGCGTTGGCCGCTCCACTCGCGGTAGTCGCCGATCCAGAGGGGCAGGTGTTCGCGCAGCAGCGGCCCGTGGCCCACCGCGATCGTGTGGATCTCCGGCAGGGCATCCATGCGCTTGAGGGCCTGCAGCACGCTGCGGGCGTTGGGGCCCATCAGGCACTCGTAGTAGAAGCGGAAATCGGGGGCGATGGCGCCGGGATCCACGTCGAAGAGGTCGTCGCTGCAGTAGTGGAGGCCAAAGGCATCGCAGGTGTAGAGGACGCCGGTGCCGTGATCGAAGGAGAAGATCGTGTCCGGCCAGTGCAGGTTGGGGGCGCTCAGAAACTCAAAGCGGTGCTCCACGCCGTCGGCGCCGCAGCCGAGATCGAGCGTGTCGCCGCTTTTCACAGCCCGGCTGCGGAAAGGCCGGTGCACCTGGTTTTCCAGGAACTGGATCGCCACCTTGCTGGCGACGATTTCAATCTCCGGATTGGCGTCGATCAGATCACCGATCAGGCCGGAGTGGTCGGGTTCGGTGTGGGAAACGATCAGAACATCGATGGCGGCCGGATCGATCTGCTCCCGCAGCAGCGGCAGCCAGGTGTCGCGGAACTTGGCGTGGCTGGTGTCGATCAGGGCGGTGCGTTCGCCCCGCACCAGGAAGGCGTTGTAGGTGGTGCCGTTGCGCAGGCCGAATTCGATGTCGAAGCGGCTGCGCTCCCAGTCGAGGGAGCGGATCGCGGTGGTGCCGGCGGCGATCGGCGCGCATTGCAGGCTGAGGCGCGGCGCGGTGGCGGGGATCGCGGAGGGAGTGGCGCTCATCGGAAACCCATCGCGGCTGGCGGCGTGACTGTAGGAACTCCCTTCGGAACCTGGCTAGCCGGGTGCCCAACGCCCCGGCAGCCCGGGCGGCCTGTTCAGAGAAACACCGCATCCACCGAAATCCGGCCCAGGGAGGGCAGCTGGCCGCCGTAGTCGCTGATGTTGATCAGCAGATCGGTGCTCGGGTTGAAGCGAGTCCGCGAATCGTTCACGAGCAGATAGGTGCCGGCAATGGCGGACTGGGTGCTCCGTACCAGCGCGGCGGTGTTGCGCCCCAGGCGTTGCTGGCCCGGTTTCGCCCCATTGGCATCGGTGAACACGGCCTGGGCCAGATCCTGGAGAGTCCGGGCCCGCTGATTGTCGGCGGCGCGGCTGAAGGCTTTGGGCAGGAGGGAGGAACCGCTGTCGTCACGGAAGATTTCGAGTCGATCCTCACCAAAGCGGAAGTCGATCAGGCGATCCGGCTTGCTCGCCCGGGAGTGGCCGTAGCGGAACCCGAAGCGATCCGCGCCGGCCCCCCCGCGCAGGGTGTCGGCTCCGGCCCCTCCATCGATGAAGTCCGCCAGCTCGGTGCCGATGACCTTGTCCCTGGCCGTGGTGCCGATGAGATCGTCGTTGCGGATCGTGCTGGTGGCACTGCCATGGCCGATGGTGGCCCCCAGGGGGTTCAGCAGATCGACGGCAAACGTCTCGTCCTGCTCCTGGAGGCGATCGCCAAGAACGTCCACGGCAATGGTGCGGCTGGTTTCGCCAGCGCCGAAAAAGAGGCGCCCCGAGGGCAAGGCCCCGCTGAGGAAGTCGTCGGGGCTGGGCCCACTGGGGCCGGCGGGTCGCACAGCCCAGCTCACCGCACTCGCGGCGCTGGTGTCGCCGGTGCGGGTGACGGTGAAGGCGAAGCTGGAGCTGGCTTGGTGCCCTTCAGGCCGAACCGCCGTGGTCGTGCTGATCGCCAGGGAGGGAGGCACCGTCGGTGGCTTTGGCGGTTCGGGCGGCTGAGGCGGTTCCGGCGGCGTAGGCGGTTCGGGTGGCTCAGGCGGTTCCGGCGGCTGTGTCGCCAGGGCGAGCTTGGGCTGGAAGCCGGTCAGGGCGGTTCCGTCGCTGAAGGCAAGCCTCACCGTGGTGGTGGCGAGCTGGCTGGCGGTGAGATCCGCGGGGGGGGCTGCCAGCAGGCTGGTGCCGTCCGTTTGCAGCCAATCCGGTCCAACGAGTTTGAGCAGGCTCAGGCGATCGTCATCGGGATCGCTCGCGGCTGAGCCCAGATCCCGCACCAGGGACACCCCCGGCTGCAGGGAGAGGGTTGCCGGGGCGAGGTCGAGAACAGGTGCGGCATTGATCGCCACATTCAGGCCCGAGAGCTGGCGGCGCATCTCCGACCACGACCCGGTCAGGGGCAGCCCGTCGAGGAGCAGCGCATCGGTGCCCAATTCGAAGTCGAGGATGCGCAGGGGGCCGTTCGCGCCTGGCTCGTCAGAGGTCAGAAAGAAGGTGTCCCGGGCCCGGTCCACCAGGGGTGTTCCCAGCGGCAGACCCAGGGAGGCGGCCTCCTCCAGTGGGCTGCCGCCGATGATCCGGTCGTCGACCGCGCGCAGCAGGAAGCGATCGCCATCGCCGCCGCCCACAAGCCCGTTGCCGCCGAGGCTTTCTGTGTTGAACAGCTCGTCGCTGCCATCGCCGCCATCCAGGGTCGAACCCACGCCGACGAAGAAGCGATCGTCCCCGGGCGATCCCAGGGCGGTCACGTCAGCCAGTCGGATGCCTGAGCGGGGCACACTGGCGTAGTCAGCCGGATCCAGCAGGGTGGCGCCCCCCAAGGCGTCGATGGCCAGGCCCGTCACCAGATCGAGCTCCCGCCAGGCGGGCTGCCAGGTGATCACCGGCCGGGCTTCGGGGCTGGTGGTGAGGGCTAGATCGCTTGACGCCGTAACGGTTTCACTGCTCCAGAACGATGTGGTGACGAGGGGATCGCTGCCGTTGAGGAACTGGAAGCTGGCGCTGGCCTGCTCGGGGGTGACGGTGAGATCGAGGAAGCCGCGGCGGTTGAGATCGGTAAACTTGAGGCCATTGACGTATCCCAGAAACAGTCCATCGAGCCCGTCGACGGCTGGATACTTGGCGCGAATGTAGGCATCGGCTTCGGGGAACACCTTTTCGATGCCGGGTGACGTCACGCCGGGTGTAGCGAACTCCACTCCCGCTATTGTCCCGGCTGCTTTGGAGCCAGCGCCCATTGTGTCGAGCACGCCGGCCCAGGCGTTGTGGGTGTCGCCGGCGAGGCTGATCAGCCGCTTGCCCTGGGCCAGGGCGGTCTGCAGGATCGTTTCCCGCTCTACGCCGTAGCCATCCCAGGAATCGAGATTGTAAGGAATCTTGCCGGCTTCGGCGAAGAGAGCTTGCTCCTGCGGCGTGAGATCGCTGAAGGCGGTGCCAGTGGCGAGCTTCTGAAGTGGCGCGGCGTACTTGTCGAGCAGGGCTGGATTGCCGGCGTTGAGAAGCAGTTCGGCCGGTAAGGCCATCGATTCCATCAACACCTGTTGGCCGAGCACTTGCCAGGCCGCTGTGGAGTTGGCCATTTGCTCCTGAAGCCAGGCCATCTGGCTATCGCCGATCAAATCACGGCCCGGATCCCCCCAGGCCTGCTGCACGGTGGCGAGCACCAGTTCCTGGGTGACGAGCGGTGCCAGGGCGTTGGCGAAAGCCGGGATGGCCGCTGTGTTGGCGGGTGGGGCGATCCCTGCTTTGCTTGCATAGCCGGCCATCAGGTCGGGGTCCGCCAGAATCGCGCCGATCCGGGCCTGCACCGCGGCCGCATCGGGATACGTCAACTGCTGATCCCTGGCGGTGAGCCTGGTTTCCAGCATGTGCAGAGAGAGCACATCGCCGAAGCTGAAGGAGCGATAGCCCTGGGTGAGGGGAGAAGTTGCCGTGGCCCCATCGCTTGGCTGCCGTTGGCTGGGTTCGCGGATGGGTATCCATTCGTAGTAGGCCTTCAAGGCGGCGTCACGCCGGGCAATCCAGTCGCCTTCGCTGGCGCTCTGGTGGTTTTCGGCACCGCCCTTCCAGCTGTCATTCGCCGTTTCGTGGTCGTCCCAGATGGCAATCAACGGCGCAGCGGCGCGCAGGGCCTGCAGGCCTGTATCCGTATGGTATTGGGCATAGCGCTGGCGGTAGTCGGTGAGGCTGATGATCTCCCGGTTGGGCTGGAAACCACGGCTGCTGGAGGCATCTTCGGCGGAGCCGTAGCCGCCGGGACCGTATTCGTAGATGTAGTCACCAACGTGAAGCCAAGCGTCATAGGGATTGGCGCTGTGGATCGCTGCCGCCCTGGCGTAGGCATCGAATTGCTGGGCCGCTGGGAAGTTGGCACACGAGAAAACAGCCAGCCGTACCGGATCACTTCCCACCGCAAGCGTCTTGGTCTGGCCCACGGACGAGACCTCATCACCGGAGCGGAAGCGGTAGTAGTAGGTGGTGTCGGCAGTGAGGCCCTCAGCTTCTACTTTGACGGTCCAGTCGCGGTCGGCAGTGGTTGCGAAGCTGCCGCTGTCTTTGATCGATTCCGAGGAAAAGTCGGCACTGTCGGCGATCTCCCATCGCACATCCTGCGGGCCTAGGGACTCCTGGGGAGGGCTGATCCGAGTCCAGAGGATTACCGAATCTGCGTAGGGGTCACCAGAGGCAATACCGTGGGCAAAGAGGATGCTGGTTGCAGGCATGGTGTGATCGGAGCGGGATCGCCGCTGAGGGCTCTGGATGGGGAAAAGAGGAGTTGTCTGTTGGAAAAGCCGATCTCCCGGGAACAGGGGAGATCGGCAAGGGTGAAACGGCTGCGGAGCTAGATATGCAACACTCAGCTTGCCGCCAGACCGGCAAAGTTGGTCTGGTTATTGAGGCTGGCGGTGCTGAGGTTTGTGAAATAGCCCACCTCCAGGCCTGCCACCATCAGAACGGCATTAGCCCCCACCTGGCTGAAGCTGAGGCTGGAGAAGGCCACCCCCTGTAGCCCCACCTTGTCTTCACCGGCTTGGAAGTCCATCACGAATTGCTTGGCGGAGGGGGCGTCGCCTGGTTCGGTGATCAACCAGAACTGGTCGGCACCACTGCCGCCGTTCAGGGTGTTGCTGCCAGCGCCACCAAGCACGTAGAACCTGTCGTTGCCATCGCCACCGAGGGCCCGGTTGTCTGAGCTGCCGAGGATGAGGCTGTCGTTGCCGGCCCCGCCGCTGAGGCGGTTGCCATCGCCCTCTGTGGCCCAGATCTCGTCGTCACCGCTGCCGCCCGTGATCACATCCCGCTGACCGGCATAAACCACATCCTCCCCTGAGCCGCTGAAGATGCGGTTGCTATGGCCGCTGGCAAGGGCGGAGTCGATGCTGTCGGCACCCGCACCACTGAACACCACATCCCCCCGGCCATCAAAGGACCCGGGGCTGTAAAGAGCGCCGGGAAGGATGTCATCGGCGGCGGCGGATCCGCTGACGGTATTGGGAGCCATGCCCTGGGCGGCTGCCGTTCCGAGGCGGGGGTCGAGGTTGAGGGGGCTGTCCAGCTTCAGGGTGATGATTTCATTGTTGTCGATCTCGGGCGGCCTTCCCTTGGAGAATGGGTAGTTGTTGTCATTGGCTACGAGCAGGTGATTGCTGTCGAGCGCGATGACATTTTCAATCGTGACAAATGGCATCGAGTAGGTGGACTTGCCATCGCCGTTAAGGTCGGCGGGATCCTGGATGGCCATCAGGTTGGCGATTTCTTCCTTTGCCAAAAAGCCTTGGGCGTCTTTGCGGCTGATGTCAATCTTGAAGAGTTTCTTGAAGCCATTGGCATTGGCTTCTGTGCCATCGCGTTCAATCACGATGAACTCAGTATCGTTGATTGCGGTGAGGTCGCCGATGGCATGGTTGGGTTGGTCCATGCGGTAGTAGCCCAACAACTCTGTGTACTCTTTTTGGGCGACATCAAATTTGTAGAGGCGCAGCGAGCCTGCTGGATCGCCACTGACGGTCTTCTCCAGCAGGGGATAGAGGGTTTTGCCATCGGGGCTGGCGGCCATGCCTTCGAATCCTCCGGATCCACCGAGATTGGCGACGGCGGTTGGGGCGGTCTCGCTTGCCAGCACCGCCCGACCGGTGCCGGGGAAGTCGGTGAAGAAACCATCGACCCCGAGATCAATGAAGGCGCGGAACTCGTCACCAGCGTTGCCTTTGTAGGAGGCCGGCAGGAAGTAGGGATCGTCGCGGAGGGTATAGAGATGGACAAACAATCCGGCTTTGTGCGCATCTGCCACCAGGCTGGTCGGGCTGCCTACGACAGTGTCTGCATCGCTGATCTGGCCGTCTTTATTGGTGTCATCCCGTTGGCCGTCGCCGTTGGCGTCAACAAAGCTCATCGGCAGGATCCGTCCTTTGTTGGGGCCGATGCCATCGGCATAGGTTTTGATTTCAGCCAGCCCTTCGGGGGTGGAGAGATTGGTATAGGTGCGCGAATCGTTGGCGAGGACAAAGTCATAGGGCCTGCCACTGCCGCCAAAGAGCTGAACCAAGGGCAGGTCAACGCCAGCGGCAGGCATGATGCTGCTGTGAAGCTGCTTGAGATTGCTCACTTCAAAGGATTGAAGGATCACCCTGGTGGGGTCTGTGAATCCAGCGGCTTTGAGTGTGTCGACGAGAACCTGGCTGGTGTTCTTGTTGATGGGTGTGATGCCATCCGCCAGCTTGC
>CAIVPT010000168.1 GCA_903907855.1 uncultured Synechococcaceae cyanobacterium
CCGGGTGCTGGCGAGCTTCACCGTGCTGGCCGACATGGCAGAGCAGGTGGCCTGCGGCCGGCTGCAGGTGGCTTCGGTGACCCGTCCGGGAGCGGAGATCCATGGCTACGAGGTGACCCCCGCTGACCTGCGGCGCGCCCGCGGCGCCCAGCTGTTGCTCGAGAACGGCCTTGGCCTGGAGCGTTGGATGGACCGCTTCGCCGCCAGCCTCGGGCCGATCCCCCGGGTGCGCGTCAGCCAGGGGGTGGCCACGATCCCGATCCAGGGCGATCCCCATGGCGCCCCCAATCCCCACATCTGGATGTCGCCCCGCAGCGCACGTCTGATGGTTGACAACCTGCGGCAGGCGTTTGAGCGCCTCGACCCCGCCGGTGCGGCCACCTACCGCCGTTGCGCCACGGCCTACCAGGCCCAGCTGGATCGCCTCGACGATGAGCTGCGCCAGAGCCTCGCGCCCCTGCCCCGTGAGCGGCGCCTGCTGGTGACCTGCGAAGGGGCCTTTTCCTATCTGGCCCGCGACCACGACCTGGAGGAGGGATGGCTCTGGCCGGTCAATGGGGAGCGGGAGGTGACCCCCCAGCGGATGCGGCGGCTGATCGATACGGTGCGAAGCCGCCGGGTGCCGGCGGTCTTCTGCGAGAGCACCGTCGACCGCCGCGCCATGGAAAGGGTCGCCGCCGAAAGCGGTGCGTCCCTGGCGGGAATACTGCACGTGGATTCGCTCTCGCCCCCCGACGGACCGGCGCCGAGCTACCTGGCGCTGATGCGCCACAACGTGGCCACCCTCAAGCGGGGGCTCGCACCACGGTGAGGCGGCCCCGTTGAATGGGGTGATGCTCGCCGCGTCCGCCCCTTCCCCTGCCGGCCCCACCGGAGCCCACACCCTCCCCCCGCGCCTGGCGGTTGAGGGCTTGTGCGTGGGCTACGGCGCCGAGCCGGTGCTGCAGGCGGTGGACCTGCAACTGGAGCCCGGCAGCATCTGCGCCCTGGTGGGGCTCAATGGCGCCGGCAAGTCGACCCTGTTCCGGGCCGTGATGGGCTTCCTGCCCCCCAGCGGCGGGACGATGCGAATCGACGGGCTGCCGGTGGACGTCGCCCAGCGCCGCCAGCTGGTGGCCTACGTGCCCCAGGACGAGCAGGTGCCCTGGGACTTTCCCCTGCGGGTGTGGGACGTGGTGATGATGGGTCGCTACGGGCGGATGTCCTTGCTGCGCTGGCCCGGGCCGCAGGATCGGCGGGCCGTGGTGGAGGCCCTGGGCCGGGTGGAGCTCAGCGACCTGGCCCAGCGGCCGGTGGCCACCCTCTCCGGCGGCCAGCGCAAGCGGGCCCTGCTGGCCCGTGCGCTCGCCCAGCAAGCCAGCCTGCTCCTTCTCGATGAGCCGTTCTCTGGCGTTGACCACCGCACCGAGGCCCTGATCATCGAGCAGTTGCGCCGCTTCCGGGCTGAGGGGGGCAGCGCCCTGATCGCCACCCACGATCTGGAGGCGATCCCGGCCTTCTGCGACCGGGTGCTGTTGCTCAACCGCCGCGTGCTCGCCTGCGGACCCACCGCCGAGGTATTCACCCAGTCCAACCTGCTGCGCACCTTCGGCGCCAGCCCGGAGAGGCCCCAATGAGCGACGTCGCGGCGATCGGGGAGGCGGCGGCGCTGGCCCTGCTGGAACCCTTCCAGCAGCTCTTCATCCAGCGGGCCCTGGGGCTGGGCCTGGTGGTGGCGGCCGTCTGCGCCCTGCTCTCCTGCTACATGACCCTCAAGGGTTGGGCCCTGATGGGGGACGCCATCTCCCACGCAGTGCTGCCCGGCGTGGTGCTCGCCCACGTGGTGGGGGTGCCCTACGCCGTCGGCGCCTTCGTGTTCGGGGTGGGGTCGGTGTCGGTGATCGGTTGGCTGCGGCGCCATACCCGCCTGCGGGAGGATGCCTTGATCGGGCTGGTGTTCACGGCGTTTTTTGCCCTCGGCCTGGTGTTGATCTCCAAGCTGCGCAGCGGCGTGGATCTCAGCCACATTCTTTTCGGCAACCTGCTGGGCCTGAGCGACGGTGACATCGCCCAGACCCTGCTGATCGGCCTGGTGGTGCTGGCGGTGCTCGCCGTGCGCCGCCGCGATCTGCTGCTGTTCTGCTTCGATCCGGGCCATGCCCGTTCGATCGGCCTGCGCACCGGGGCGCTCCACTACCTGCTGCTCACCCTGGTGAGCCTGGCGGCGGTGGCCGCCCTCCAGGCGGTGGGCATCATCCTCGTGGTGGCGATGCTGGTCACCCCCGGGGCGACGGCCTTCCTGCTCACCGATCGCTTCGACCGCATGAACCTGCTGGCGGTGACCTCGGCGATGCTGGCTACCGCCCTGGGCATCCTGGCGAGCTACTGGCTCGATGCCTCCACCGCTGGTTGCATCGTTCTGGTGCAGAGCGCCCTGTTCGTGACCGCGCTGGTGCTGGCCCCTCGCCATGGCCTCCTGGCCCGCCGGCGACGCCTCGGCCGGCCCGGCTCGCCGCCCCCCCGATCGGTTCCCCCTCCGCCCCCGTGACGGCCTTCACCCCCTCCCCCCCAACCCCGAGCACCGACCCCCGCCACCAACGCTGGCCGTGGTGGCCCCTGCTGCCCCTCTATCCCTACGGCCGGCGACGAACCCTGGTGCGCGAGCTGATCGCCGAGCGCCTCTGGGCCTTTGAGCAACTGCAGGGCGTCTGGTACGTGGCGGTGCCGATCCGCATGAGCGTGCTGCGGGTTTCCGACGGGCTGCTTCTCTACGCCCCGGTGGCCCCTACCGCTGAAGTGCGGGAGGGGCTGCGCGCCCTGGAGAACCGCTGGGGTCCGGTGCGGGCGATCGTGCTGCCCACCGCCTCCGGGCTGGAGCACAAGCTGCCGGTGCCGGCGATGGCGCGCGCCTTCCCCGCTGCCACGGTCTGGGTGACCCAGCGGCAGTGGAGCTTTCCCCTCAACCTGCCGCCCGCCTGGCTCGGCTTCCCC
>CAIVPT010000169.1 GCA_903907855.1 uncultured Synechococcaceae cyanobacterium
CCTGGTTGTTGCATCCGTTAATCCTTTCTCAAGCTCATATGCGAATCCGGCAATTGAGTTCCTGCACAATCCCAAAGCTAAAAACCCACTCCCTCGCGGCTGGCTTGGTCTTGGTACCGAGTACTGGGTTGAGGGAGGAAAACTCTGTCGCAAACTCTAAGGAGCCGTCCAACATCAAGATCCAGAATACGGGAGCTGAGGCGGGCTTCAATGCTGGCGTCTCAGCCCGCTTCTGATCTGGAGGGTTAGTGCGAGCCACCGAGGCTGCCGGTGAGGACAATCAGTAGCCAAAGAGCTCAGCAATGGACGCCCTCACGCCCTCACCCCACCACCGGCTCCACCCAAGCCAACGGCGCCGCCACCGGACCCACCAGCGGCGAGAGGGCCTGCCAGGAACCCCGCTGCACCCCAACACCCCCGGCAGCGCGCTGGAGCTGATAGTCCTTCCCGAGCCACACCGGCCGCCGCAACGACTCCTCCGCCGGCCCGTAGCCCAGGGCAGCGCGGCCACCAAAGCCCTTGCTGCTCGGTGGCGGCGGCACCTCCCCCTCGCTGACCAACTCGGGCACATACAGCTGCACCAGCAGGGCGTGGACGCAGAGCTGCTCCATGCGTGACGCGGTGCCCCGTACCCCATCGGCGTCCCAGTCCCAGAGGGAGGGGCTGAAGTCGGTGTGATCCGGTTGCTGGGCGCGGGCGGCGGGGTCGAGCAGGTTGCTGGCCAGGTAGGTGGCGCCGTCTTCTCCCAGGCCGACGCAGGAGAGGCCGCCGCCGGAGGTCTGGAAGTTGTCGGGTAGCCAGCCCTCGAGCGCTCGTACCTCGGCTACTACTACTGAACGGATCTCAGGGCCCTCCTCAGAGAACAAAGTTCCTTTGGGCAGCAGCAGGCGGAAGCAGCTGATGTCGCGGGGTAGATCGAGGGTGAGGGTGGGCTGCTCGGTCTGCAGGAACGCCTGGGCCAGCGCTGGCGAAAGGAACCGCGGCTCAGCGCCGGTTTCGCGGGCCCATTGGCAGACCATCGCGCCCCAGATCCCCACGTGGTCGTGGATGGCCTCGGAGCGCTCCAGCGCCAGCTCCACCGCCACCGCCTTGGACCAGTGCCCACTCCAGCTCGTGAAGCCCGGCGGGGAGCGATATAGCCGCTCGCCCCCCATCAGGTCGGGCCGGTGCTCGCGCAGCAGGGCTGGCAGCTGGCGCATCAGGCGTTCGTCGCCGCGGGAGTCGCCGGGGAAGGGGCGCCGGGGCATGGGGGGAGCTCAGGTGTCCTCCAGGTTGCCAAGGCCCGCGGCCGGTGTCTGGGGAGGGTCTGGCTACGGTGGCCGGGTCTGCGCCGGGAACCGGGGCCCCTCAGCGCGAGCGTGAATTTCTGCCATCGGCGAACCAGGCGCTGGCGGAGCTGGAGGCGGCCACCGGCAAACCGGTGCTCGTGCTGGAAGCACCGGAGCTGGGCGTGCTCGCCACCATCCGCCGCGCCGGGCCCATGGACGCGGGCCATCTGCTGCGCATCAAGGGCGGCGAGAGCCGCCTGGTGGATTACCTGATCGTGTTCCAGTGCCGCATGGCGCAGCGGGATGGCACCGGCAGGCGCTGGGTGGTGCGGGAGCAGCGCTCCGCCCTGGAGCGGTTGAGCCGCGAGTGCGCGCAGCTGCGTCTCCAGCTGCCGCCTGGGAAGGAGCAGGAGCTGGCCCGGATCGTCTACGACGGCCTGATCCTCCAGCTGCGCTCGATGGGTCCTGGGATGGTGGTGGATCGCTGGATCCGCGAGCAGTGTGCGGACCTGCGGGAGGCGCAGGAGGAGGCGATCAGCGCCCAGATCAGCGGCAACCTGGCGGGCCTCAACGCCAGCACCCGCGCCGTCGTACCCGCGGCGGCGGGCGAGGCCAGCCTGGCGATGAATGCGGCCCATGCACTTTTTGGTGGTGATCTACTGGGCAAGCCCTACCTGGCGGTGCCCTATCTCTCCCAGGGCTATGGGGAGGTCGGCCGGCGCCTGATCCGCCTGGCCCTGGCAGAAGAGGATTCCAGCTCCGGCGGCAAGGCCCCGGAGGGCGCCGACCGGCGGATCATCGACGCCTGGGCCGCTGAGCTGGGCCTGGTGGACTGGTATGAGTGGGGCGAGCTGCCGCAATGAGCATGGGCGAGCCGCAGCCGATCCGCTTCTCGGTGCCGGAAGACGGCTTTGACCTCACGCTGCTGCCCGAGGCGGCCCACCAGCGGGGCAGCGAGGCCTTCCGGGCAGCAGTGATCGCCTACTTCAAGGACGCCTACCGCGAGGCCGGCGGCCGGGTGGACGTGGGCTTTGCCGATGGGGCGATCGAGGTGGCGTGGGAGCCGCAGGCCGATCAGCTGCCGGCCAGCGCCACCATCGCCAGGCACCTGGAGGCCGGCCGCTACGACGAGGCGATCCCCCTGCTGATCACCCGCCTGCAGCTGGAGCCCGACCACGTAGAGAGCCTCTACAACCTGGGCATGGTCTACAGCGACCGCATGAGGCTGCAAGAGGCCCGTGAGTTGCTGGGCCGGGCGGTGGCGCTTGATCCAGGGGATGCCAATGCCCAGGTGGCGCTGGCGATCGCCGCCTTGCGGGATAAGGACCCGGCGGCGGCTGAGGCGCCGCTGGAGAAGGCGGTTCTGCTGCAGCCCCGCAATCCGTTCGCCCTGCGCACCCTGGGGCAGCTCTACCTGATGCGGGACGATCCAGCCGCGGCCCTGCCCCACCTGCGGGCAGCGGCCACCGTGGCGCCGGAGGATCCGATCAACCTGTTCACCTACGCCCAGTGCCTGCTGGCCCTGGAGGGCGAGTCCCACGCAGCGGAGGCCGATGAGCTGTTCCACAGGGCCCTGCGCCTGGCACCGGTGGGCGAGCTGGCCGAGAAGATCAAGACCCAGCAGCGGCGCCTGGCGGATCGGGTACTGCGCACCAATGCCCAGGGCAAGCCGCGGCTGGATGCGGTGATGTACCTGACCAGCGCCCTGGAGACCGACCGGGCCCTCGATCCGGCCGGCCAGAAGCAACTGCTGGCGGAGGCGGCGGCGCTGGGCCAGAAAGGCCTGTCCATCAACGATCCCAGCCAGGAGCACC
>CAIVPT010000170.1 GCA_903907855.1 uncultured Synechococcaceae cyanobacterium
AGCTGAGCGGCCGACCGTCGGCATGACTGAGGGCACCACCGGCGGCCAGCAGCACCGCCTCAGGGGCCGCCAGATCCCAGTCCTTCGGGGCTGTGCGACCCGAAAGCGAGACATAAAGATCACTTTCGCCCCGCAGGATCGTGGCCACCTTGCCGCCCACGCTGCCCATGGCCACCGTGTCCGCGAGTGGGAGGGCCGCCAGCAACCGCTCGAGCCGATCATCGCGGTGGCTGCGGCTGGCAACCAGCACCAGCTCCGCCAGCTGGCGCCGCGGGCTCAGGGTGGCCGCAAAGCGCTCCCCGGCGCGGTTCTCGCGCCAGGCCTCGCCTGCGGCAGGGGCGAGCAGGCCGAACCAGAGCTCGTCCTTCTCCGGCAGCAACACCACCCCGAGCACCGCCTGCCGATCGCGCACCAGGGCCAGATGCACGGCGTACTCGCCGGTGCCCTGCAGGAAATCGCGGGTGCCATCGAGCGGATCGAGGATCCACAGCCATTCGGCCGGCAGGGGCTCCCCGTCCCGCAGCTGTTCGCTGGCGGTCTCCTCGCTGAGCACGGTCCAGCCGGCGTCGGGGAAGGCCTGGGCCAATCCGTCGAGGAGCCAGCGGTTCACCGCCAGATCCGCCGCGGATACCGGCCCCTCGCCCCCGTGGTCGACGCTGAGGGCCGCCGGGAAGCCATAGGGCGGGCTATCACCGCGGGCGTAGGCCCGCAGGATGTCGGCGGCGCCCCAGCAGAGACGGCGCAGCTCGGCGAGCAGGGGCTCGAGGCTGACGCCGGCGGGGAGGGGAAAGGGTGCCGCCATCATGGAGCGAGGAAAGGAGCATTGTGCAGGAAGCGGTTCCCCCCCCAATCGACTCGCCCCCAACCCCGTCGAGCGACCCGCCGATGCCGGGCGGGGGCGAACCCGCGGCCGGGACCTTGTACCTGGTGGGCACGCCGATCGGCAATCTCGAGGACCTCTCGCCGCGGGCGCGGCGCGTGCTGGCGGGGGTGGACCGGATCGCCTGCGAAGACACCCGCCACAGCGGCCTGCTGCTGCAGCGCCTCGGCGTGCGCGCCCGCTGCCTGAGCTATCACGAACACAACCAGCGGCAGCGCATTCCGGAACTGCTGGAGGCGCTGGGCCGGGGGGAATCGTTGGCGCTGATCAGCGACGCCGGCCTGCCGGGCATCTCCGATCCGGGGGAACCGCTGGTGGCAGCCGCCCGTGCCGCCGGGCGGCCAGTGATCTGCGTGCCTGGACCCTGCGCGGTTACCACCGCCCTGGTGAGCAGCGGCCTGCCCAGCGGCCGCTTCTGCTTTGAGGGTTTCCTGCCGGCGAAGGCGGGCCCGCGGCGACGGCGGCTGGTGGAACTGGCCGATGAGGAGCGCACGGTGGTGCTCTACGAGGCGCCGCACCGGCTGGTGGCCTTGCTGGAGGACCTGGAGGCGGTGCTGGGGGATCGGCCGCTGCAGGTGGCGCGGGAGCTCACCAAACGCCACGAACAGCAGGTGGGCCCCACGGTGCGGGCCGCCCTGGCCCACTTCCGCACCCACGCCCCCCAGGGGGAGTGCACGCTGGTGCTCGGGGGCCGGCCGGAGGAGCCGGAGGCCGACTGGAACGAGACACAACTGCGCGGGCAGCTGCAGGGGCTACTGGAGCAGGGCTTCAGCCCGCGGGAGGCCACCCGGGAGCTCGCCGCCCGCTCGGGCCATAGCCGCCGGGCCCTCTACGCGCTGCTGCACCAGGGCGAGCGGGGGGAACAACCGGCAGACTGAGGGGGTCGATCGTCGTCCATCCCGCGATGCTGCAACGCCTGCGCCTGGTGATCGGCAGCCTGATGGGGGGGGGATTGCTGTTGGTGGCCCTCTGCCTCGGGGCCCAGAACCTGGAGGAGCGGCGGCAGCTCCAACTTGGGATGGGGCGCAGTGCAGCGTTGCCCACCGGCTTTGTGGTGGGGGTGGCCCTGGCGGTGGGGGTAGCCAGCGGGGGCATCGCGGCGGCCCTGCTGATGCCGGGCCGTGATCAGCTGCCGGGCAGGGAGTAGAGGGCGCCCTCGATCACCACCCGGCTGATTCCCTGGGAAACGAGGAAGCGGGAGGTGCGGACAAACACGCTGGTATCGGGAATCTTGATCACCCGCTGGCTGCGGCCGCACTGGCGCTTGGCCTGGCGTGGGTTGCCGAACACCACCAGGGCCTGCCGCTCGAGCTCTTCGGCCTCGAGCAGGCCCAGCTCGGGAAACTCGCTGAGGGGTCGGGCCTGGAGCTCGACGGTCTTGTCGACCAGCATGTAGGCGCTGGCGGGCAGGCTGGCCTCCTCCAGGGGCCGGGTTTCCACCGGCTGGCCGGTGCGGGCGGCCGTGCCCAGGGCCGCAAGGGCGTCGGCGGCGTGGTGGCGGCGGGTACCGCGGGGGCGAATCACCCCAATGCCGGCTTCGTCGTCGTCTGAATCTTCGCCTGAGTCGTCGTCGTCTGAGTCCTCGTCGTCTGAGTCGTCATCTTCGTCGGAGAGTTCGTCTTCATCTTCGTCGTCTATGTCATCGAACTCGTCGTCTTCATCGTCCTCATCGTCGAGGTCATCGTCTTCGCCGTTGATGTCATCGTCGTTGTTGCTATCACCGTCGTCGCCATCGGCTTCGGCGACGGAGTCATCGGCTTCAACCCTCTCAACGATTTCATCTTCGACTTCGTCTGACGCGTCTTCGTCTTCGTCTTCGTTGGCGAAGTTATCGGTCGCGAAGTCGTCGGCGTCGGCAAGGGCCAGAAACCCGGGGGCCGGGGGCACCAGATCCGCTTCCGGGGCGGCACCGGCCTCTTCGGGATCCGATGGGGGCAGCGGGAACTCGCGGGCGGTGGGCCTGGACTCCGGGAATGCGAGCTCGGACTCCGGGTAAGCCAGCTCAGGTTGGGTGTGAGTTGGGGCGAGGGCCTCAGCAGACGGTGCCTCCGCAGACGGTGGCTTCGCAGAGCTGGGGGCCCCGCCGCGGCGGCCGCCGGACTGCTTGAGGCGCTCGTACTCCGCCGGATCGAGAGCCGCGCGCACGGCGCGGGTGATGGTGGCGGCACTGCAGCCGTAGGCATTGGCGAGGGCCTGGCTGCCCTCACCCGCCCGGAAACGGACCACCAGCTCGGTTTTCTGGCTGTCGCTGAGCCGGGTGACGGCCATGGAGCGCGGACGGGCACGGCCAACCATCCTAGGCCGCTGGCAGAATGGCTTGAGGGCTCCCTTAGCTCAGCTGGATAGAGCAGCTGCCTTCTAAGCAGCCGGTCGATGGTTCGAATCCATCAGGGGGCGTTTCAGTCGGGGCTTGGTTTTTCCCCAAAAAGCCAGGCCTGGCAATGGCTTTCACGCAGGAAACCGCGAAGGCCACCGGTCCGCAGGCTGGTTCTCTTTACCCGTGCGTGCCGGCGCGGCGGGGGAGGAAAGCTCGCACATCCAGGTCACCACGATGTCGGCGCGTGTCTCGATCTTGGAGATCTCAGCCTGCTTGACATCGAGGATTCTCGCCAAGGTGTGCTGGGTGAGGGAAAAGCCCTGCGCAAGGAGCCGCTCAATGCGCTCACGACTCTCAGGGCTGAGGTCGTTGATGAGTGCGGAGAAGCAGTGGGGTTCCCCCAATTTCACGGACGCCGATCCGTGCCAGCAGCGACTGCTTGAGGACATCAACCAGCCCGGCAGCCCCTCCTCAGAGAGGGGCCCGCCGCGGGCATTCACCGGAGTGCTGCAGGCAGCACCGCGCCCACCAGGATTTTTGACTTATCGCTCTCCGATGGCCAATTCAACTGCTCGGCTGTAGGCATGGCCTTTCTGGCGGATTCCATTTTGGCGCGATCCGACAATGCGGCGGCGCATCTGGCGACTCAAACCGAAGGCAGCACCAATGCCAAACAGGGGCAAGGGGCCAGGGACGCTGGATGGCTGCTTCTCAATTCCTGGCACCTTGTAGCTTTGATCAAGGAGGGTCTCACCAGGGATGTACGTGCGTAGCGTCAAGGAGAAATCACCTAGGGGAGCGGGCAACCAGTTGGCCAGATCTTTCGCCAATGCAGGAGCCGTATTCGATAGATAGATAGTGAGCGAGCCATCGGCATTGAACTCCAGAGGGGAGCTGCTGCCCAGGGAATAGCGATCTATGGGATTAGCCACCAAAATGCCATTTGAATCATAAAGCGTGATTGACCAAAACCCTTCAGGCTTTACCGGGGGCAATGCTCCAGCCAGAAAACGTATGGCATAGGAGTTCGCCCCATTGAGCACATCTCCCGAGGCATCTCTTGAGCCAGTAAAATAAATGGCTTCCTGGGGAATATTTACCTGGCAACCCTGGCAGCCAAACTGGGCCATCGCCGAGCGCAAAAGATAATTGGCCCCGTAATTCCCCAGCTCATAGCTGACCGTCCAATTGTTGACATTGGTTTGATTAGAAACTACTTCCTTCAGCATCAGCTGTTGTCCCAGGGCGATCGCTGCCTGGGCCTCTGCATCCGTTGGCAGGTCTGCAGGATTAGCCCCAGGGCCTATCCCAATCGCCTTGAAGGAGGCAAGGAGGACTGACTGATCAGGACTGGAAGGGGGTGGATTGTAAGTTAGATCCGAGTTCAGCTCCGCATAAAAACTGGCACCCAGGTCACGGATCTGCGATGGATTGCCAGGTGGAGGAACCGGAATCGTGACTGGGGCGAAAGGATTGGGAGGGGTTTGCCCATTAGGATAGGAGAGCGTGTATTGAGTTTGCACCGCATTGGCCGCCGATACGTCAGCAGGACCATTGACGTAGGTCCGTCCGAGCAGCCAAACCGAATCGGTGGGAGACTGAATTGTCCTGACATATCCACTGGGGATCGTCCCCGTGTAGCTCGGACCAGCAATAAGATACTGCCCCCCAGCGGTATCGCCTAGCCTGGTTCCAACATAGTCAAAGACATCAAGATAGGAACTTTGAAACTCGAGCGAATAATAGCGACTACCCGTAGCCGGCACACTCAACACCACAGGGGTCTGGCTCAGATTTAAAAAACCGTTGCTGTACAGAGTATCATTATTATAGGCGATGTAAAATACATCAGCCGGGGTGGCAAGAGTGGGGCTTGCGTCAAATTGCTGATTAAGAATGGCAGGGGGGTATCCAGGATAATAGGCAGAAGCGAGGTGTTGATACACCGTTCGCTGTTGAGCAAGCAAAATCCAGCCCCAAACATAGGCTTGCAAAGCCAGATCTGAACGAGTTGGATTAGGCTTATTGAAAATCGAGTCGTTCAGCTGACTGGCTGAGGCCGCTCCCATGGCAACGCCAAGGGTGGGCACCGCAAGCGCTGCCATAGACAAAATCACCCTTGACAAGATTACCGTTGACGACAGCAATGGCAAGCAGGTCGTCTTAGCATAACGCGATTTGCGCTGAATAAGTTGCCTTAAAGCCATGAAGAGCACCCTGGTAAATACTTTAAACTGTCAACACGAAGCTCAATATCTCGAAAAAGAGAATCCCAACTGAATCACTTCTGCTCACTGGGAGACCGCGAAGAGAAAGCAGCCGCTTTTACGCGTAATCATGGCACGATACAGTCACCAGAGCCTCCTTGACGAGCGGCAAAACTGGAGGACATTCCCGATCTGATTCGTCTTCTGATCGTGCGGCTCATGCCAAAGGCGGAAGCCAAGCCAAGAAGTGGCAATGGGCCAGGAACAGACGCATAGCTGCAGGCATTGTCGAAGCCACAGCCTTGATAAACATTGGCAAGATTATCGCGCACGATGTGGGCCGTGCCGTTGGCTTTTGTCGGATCCACCGCCAGATCCTGGCTGAGAACCGTTGCCTCGAAACCCCAGCCAGAGGGAAGATTTAATTTGCCACCAAGCTGAGACAACTGTGCAAACGTTAAGCTGTTGTCAACTTGAGTAGTATACGATTGCATCACATAAAATTTGCCGTCTGGCGACAGCAACTTATACACATTGCTACCCTTTTTGTAGAGCCACTTAGTTGCGCGTTGAATTTCTGAGGTCTGATAGGCACTGGTAATCCCTGCCTGAAACTCCTGAAGAGTCATGGTAGCCATCCAGGTGGCGTCGACACCCATGAAATCGACGGTCTCCCCGAGCTCATAAACCCAGCTTTCGTCCATCACCCAATGGCGCCGTGCGGTCTGGGGGCTTGGGTTCATCTGCACATAACTGACGCCCAATGCCGTCGCAAGATCACTGGGATTAATGGCAGCGTACGGAGCTGCAGGGCATCCGCCTCGAGGGCCAGTCGTGCCCGTGGTTTGGTAGAACTCAGCGGTAGAGCCCACTGGGATGATCTCACAAAAGGCGTAATCGCGCGCATTGGTGATATGAAGGGTCAGGCCCGGTGTCACCCCGGGGTTGAGAATGATGGCCTCTGCCTGAGCAGCCATTGGCGCAGAAGCTGCCAGCAAGATGGCCGCCAAGGACGGAAGAAATGCCACTGACGCCTTGAGCCTGTGCTCCATTGTTCGTCCCTGTAGAAAGACATCACTACCCAGCTTGCTGCATTTCCGCTGGCGATCCCTGCAGCTAGGCATGGATTCCCCCCCAAAAGGGGAGGGGTGGGGGGACATTCATGGGTCGGGAGGCTGGCGCCCATGCGCGAGAGGAACGACCCTCCCGGGCAGGTGAGCAGGGGCAGGTCGACCGCAGGGTGAGCCCGGAGGGACGGCCCTCGGCCCATACCATCGGGGCGGATGCAGCCGCCTCAGGAGCCCCAGAAGCGGGCGGCGGCCTCCACCCGGCTGCCGCCACCGAGCTTGCGGCGCACGCTCTTGACGTAGCTGCGGCAGGTTTCGTAGCCGATGCCCAGGGCCTCCGCGATCTGCCGGTCCTTGAGGCCCCGCACCAGCAGGGCCAGCACTTCCTCCTCCCGGGGCGAGAGCCGCGCACCCTGAGCTTCCCGCGCGGCAGACGGCGGCCACTCCCGCGCCCGCAGGGAGGGGCTGCGGTACCGCTGGCCCAGGGCCAGGGCGATGAAGGCCGCCCCCAGGGGCGCTTCATCGGCACTCAGGTCGTCCTCCAGGACCATCGCATCCACCAGCGGATCGAGGGTCCGCAGATCCGCCGGCCGCAGCCCCCGATCCTGGTGGCTGAGGAGCATCAACACCCCCATCCCCGGCACCTCCCCGCGGGCACCCTGAACGAACGCCACGATGCTGCCGCTCTCCAACCCGTCGGAGCAGATCAACAGATCAGGGCGATGCAATCCCACGCTGGCGAGGCCCTCGGCTTCGGTGGTTACGGAAGCCCGCAGCGTCATCGGCCCCACCAGCACCTGGGACAGCAGGATCAGAGGCAAGCGGTCGCCCATGGCGATGACAACACTTCTCGTGCCGCCCGATTGAAGGATCCAGCTGAATGTGCGCCTGAAGTGACGGCGCAGATCAACTACCTTCTCCCTCAGATCCATTCGGGTCCTCGCGGGAGAGGGCAGCTGCCATTCGTTGCCATCCCTCAACGCCCCCAGCGGCTGGCAACAGCAGCTAACCGGGTGGCGCCGCCCATCTTGCGGCGCACCGTCTTGACATAGGTGCGAGCGGTTTCGTGGCTCAAGCCCAAGGCCTCGGCGATCTGCCGGTCTCGGAGACCCCTGGTGATCAACGCCAACACTTCCGTTTCGCGAGGGCTGAGCTGCACCCCTGCCGGTAAAGCAGCCGCCTGCGAAGGATCCCGCCCTTTCGCGCTCCGCAGTGACGAGCTGCGGTAGCGCCGGCCCCGGTTCAATTCCCTGAAAGCTGTTGGCAAAGGGATTTCGTCAGAGCCGAAATCACTCTCCAGAACCATCGCATCCAGGAGGTGCTCGATCGCCCAAAGGTCCGCTGAGAGGTATCGCTGGCCCACGATCATGAACACCCGCATCCCCGGCACCTCCTGGAGAGCGCCCTGAACGCACGACACAATGCTGCCGCTCTCCAGCCAGTCGGAGCAGAGCAGCAGATCCGGCCGATGCAACGCCACGCTGGCGAGGGCCTCGGTTTCGGTGGTCACCGCCGCCCGCAGCCGTTGCGGTGATACGAGCAACTGGCCCATCAGCAGCAGGCGCTGCTGGCTGCCCATGGCTATCACAACCGATCGGGGCCAACCGTTGCTCAAAATCCAGCTGAGCGCTGCCCGGTGAAAGCGGCGAAAGCTGATCATCCGCTTGGTCAGGTCCATCGGCCTGGAGCTGGATGGGCGAAGGACACCATGGATCCAGGCAATTTTGATGGAAATCTATTCAAGCAAGGACCTGGGCCCGTGGCCGCCACCCCCGCCTGCCGCTCAAAATCTCCCTAGAGTCTCAGCGTAAGAAAAAAATCCATGTCCAAAGCCCAGCTCAAAGCGTTTTTCGCCAAGGTGGACGCGACACCTGCCCTCAAGAGCCAGGTGGATTCCGCCGCCGATGCCAGTGCCGTGGTGGTGATTGCCAAGACCGAAGGATTTGCCTTCTCGCCGGCCAGCCTGGAGCGCCACCTGCGGGGCTGATCGGCGGCGCGGGCATGGTGATCTGCTCACCAATTCAAGACCTTAGCAAAGATCAACGACGCCACGATCGTGGCGTCGGATTCAATCATGAATGCTGGCGTATGCTCACCGAGCTTGCCCCAGCTGATCTGGCAAAAGTAGGCCCATAGCGGTATGTTCTCCTGCCGGAGATCTTGGCGCAGCATCGGCACAACACAGATCGGAAAGTCGCCAGCGATGCCACCGCCGATCTGAAAAAAGCCGACTGGGTGGTGGCGGCTGGTCTCTCCGTACCAGCCTGCGAGCTCAACCATGGCCTCGATCCCGCTGCGCACGGTGTGGACATTCAGGATGTCCTTTCCGGGGCAGAACAAGGGAATTCGTGCGGGAAAAGGGGTTCTCCAGCTCGGTCGGCACGCTGCCACTCGGTGAGAACGGCGGTTTCAATGCGGCGCATGGCCTCATGCTCGGGAATGCACGTATCGGTAACGCGATTCATGGTGCGCTGCAGCAAGGCCGCGTTGAAATGCTGGAAATGGCGATCAACGAAGCGGGAGACAGGTCCTGGCATCATGGATGGCGCGGTCATCGGATGGGCGCACGGCAAGGTACATCATTCTTGCCATCCTCCGTTCGCGCGAGAGCCTTGCGGCCGTTTCCAAATACAGCTGATGGCGGTTTCCCTCAAACCATTCGGCTTGCCTCTCCAGTTCATCTCGATGGGCTGCGTACACCACGGCCTTCCGTTCGGCGTTCTCACAGGCGCCTGCCGTTCGATCTTCGCACTCAATCAGCTGCAGGCCGGATTCCTCCAGCAGTCGTTCGTTATAGCCCGGTGCCGCCAGCTGGGTGTACCCCCAGGTGAGGCGGTGCTGCAGATCATGGTTCGACACCGCACCCGTTAACACGCAGGGATCAATGCAGAGAAAATGGCCACCTGGCCGAAGAAAGCGTGCCACCTCCTGAAACAAAAAGCGCCGATCACGCAGATGGGGGATCGTATCGATGGACAAAATCACATCAAAACTGCTGCTCTCCAACGGCAGGGGGCCATCGAGATCAGCAACATGAACCTCCAGCACGGCGCCAACGCCCGTGCCGCGGCAACCCATGGCCGCAAGAATGTCCGTCAAGGGGCCGCAGGTGCCGCAGCCCAGATCGGCGAGTGAACTGGACGGGGAGAGATGCAGTCGATCTCGATCCGCACGCAGCTCCTGCACCGATCCCCAGGAGTGGAGACCGATGTCTTCCCCATACACCTGCCGCCGAATTTCCTGCATCAACGGCGACTCAAAATCACGAAAGAAGCCCTCGTAGCGATCAGGCTCTCTCTCCGAAGATGGCGGCATCTCCTTCATCGGCGGCTGCATCTCCTTCATCAGCGGCTGCCTCGCCCCAGCAGCTGCTGAACCTGGTCGGCTGCGGCCAGACCAGCCTCCAGCGCCCCCTCGCAGTAGCCGGGCCAGCGGCTTGAGGCCTCCGTGCCGGCCCAGAACACCCGGCCATGGGGGCTCTGCCAGATCGGTCCGTAGGTTGTCCAGGCGCCAGGGCTGACAAAGCTGGTGAAGGCGCCCGTGCTCCAGCTTTCCTCATTCCAGTTGTGGCAGATCAGCTCCTGGGGATGGCCGGCCTGCGGACCCCACCAGGCTTCCAGGTCACTCAGAACCGCCCGGCGGCGGGCCCGTTCGTCCAGCTGCTGCCAGGCAACCGCGCGGGCGCCGGCGATGAAGCCCGCCAGCACCCACGGGCCATTCGGTGGGCTGCTGTCCACCGTGGCCTCCAGGGTGGGAAGAAGGCCAACCCCATGGCCGTTGAGCTCCTGCCCTCGCCAGAACGGTGTGGGGTAAATCGCCAGCACCTTCACCATCGAGCCCATCGGGGAGCGCTGCAGCAATCCCGTCCAGGCGGGGGGGAGCGGGGGTGAAAAGTGGATGCCCATGCGCAAGGGCGGTGGGATCGCCACAACGGCAGCCGCAGCGTTGAGCCAGCTGCCGTCGCCAACCAGAACCCGCACGCCTGTGTTGCCCTGTTCGATGGCAGACACCGGGGCCCGAAGCTGCACCGCATCGCCCAGTTGCCGGGCAAGAGAATCGGCCACCTGAAATGCCCCGCCCTCGATCAACCAGGCCTCAGGCGTTTCATGCTGCGGTGCCGCCGCCTGGCTCCAGGCCAGATGCAACAGCGAGCTCTCGTGCGGCTCAAAGCCACCGGATCCACCCACCCGCGTGAACCAGCTGAACGGATAGCGCGCCAGGGCCGTGGCACCCTGCTGATCCAGCCAGGCCGCCACGGTGGTGCGATCCAGCACCTCGGCCTCGGAGGCCTGCCAGGGCGCTCGGGCCGGCACCTGGTCGGTGAGGGCCTGAAAGGTTTGCTGCAAGGCCAGGGCGTCGTCGATCTCGGCGCGGGGGAGCCCCAATTCATGGGGCTTGAAGAACAGGAGACTGGCGCGAAAATCATGCTCAACAGGTCCGCGGTGGTTGGTGTCTTGCCAGCGGAACACCCCCTCGCCGTCGTAATACGTGGGGTAACGATGCAGGCCAAAGCGCTCGAGGAGAGCCAGCAGATGGTGGTGGTTGGCCCCCACCCATTGGCCGCCCAGATCAAGCGTTTGGCCCGAGGCCGTTGTGTGCGGCCTCAGCCGACCGCCCCAGCGTTCGCCCGCCTCCAGCAGCCGCACGCCCAACCCAAGCTGCCGCAGCCGATCCGCGCAGATCAGACCGGAAAGGCCTGCCCCCACCACCACCACATCCACAGAGGTGGCGCTGGTTGCATCACGGGAGTGGGGAGCTGTCATGGTTGGCTACGGGCAGGGAATGAAGCCTCATCCGGGTAGGGAAACCACTCGGGATCAGCTTCCGCCTGAGGGGCAATCATCACCATCTTCGAGCGGCGGAACTGCTCGAGCCCCTCGCCTCCGAGTTCACGGCCACTGCCGGTGAATTTGCGTCCACCGAAGGGCACGGCGTCATTGTCGTTCAGTGGCGTGTTCACCCAGACGATGCCGCTTTCGATGCCTTGGATGGCGGCAAAGGCCTCCTGGAGATCGTTGGTGTAGATGTTGGCTCCAAGGCCAAGATCGGAATCATTCGCCCGGGCAATCGCCTCCTCCAGGCTGCCAACGCGGGTCACCGGCGCCAGAGGCCCGAAACACTCGCCATGCATGATGGCGTTGTCGTGGTTCACCTCCAGCACGGTCGGTTCGTAGAACCATCCCTCGCTCAGATGGGGCGGGCGCCGTCCGCCGCACACCAGGCGGGCCCCCTCGCCGATGGCCGCCGCAACGATCGCCTCTACGCGCGCGCGCTCCCGTTCACTGGCCATGGGGCCCAGGTCGACCGGCTCCAGGCCGTTGCCGATCCGCAGCCGCCGCGCTTGCTCGGCCAGGGCAGCCACGAAGGGTTCATAGATCTCCTGGTGCACGTAGAACCGCTCGGCTGATGTGCAGACCTGGCCGCAGTTCACAAAGGCGGCGTAGGCAGCACCCCGGGCGGCGGTGTCGAGGCAGGCCGATGGCATCACCAGGAAGGGATCGTTGCCGGAGGCCTCAATCAGCACCGGTTTGAACCGCTCGGCGGCCGTACGGGCAACGGCCTGGGCCGCTCGCACGCTGCCGGTGAAGGCGATGGCGTGGGTGTGCGGATGGGCCACCAGGGTCTGGCCAACTTCGGGGCCACCGTTGAGCACCTGCACCAAGCCAGCGGGGAGGTGGCGGAACGCCTCCATCAGCAGCAGCAGGGTGAGGGGCGTCAGCTCCGAGGGCTTGACGATGACCGCATTGCCCGCGGCCAGGGCTGCCGCCGCCTGCCAGCAGAACAACAGAACGGGGTAGTTGAACGGCACGATGGCGACGACCGTTCCCAGCGGTTCTTTGATCGTCATGTGCCACTGCCCGGCGATGGCTGGCCCGGCAATGCGCCCCTGGTCGTGGCGGGCCAGTTCGGCGTAGTAGCGGAAGGCGCCGGCAGAGGCGGATCCTTCCCAGTTCGACTCACGGAAGGGTTTGCCCATCTCGCGGGTGAGGCATTCGCCGATGCGCTCGCTGATGGCAACGAGCTGGGCAGCGACCGTGTGCAACGCCTCGGCGCGATCGAGGGCGCTCTGCTGCCACCAGTGGCTCTGGGCCCGCTGGGCCGCCTGGATCGCCCGCTCGATCTCAGCCGTGGTGGCGTGGCGGAAGGAGCCGGTGCTGCCTCCGGTGGCTGGATTGATCACCGCTTCCGCCGCCCCCTCGCCAGCGCACCAATCACCCTCGATGTAGTGGTGACCCGAGTGCTGTGCCATCAGCTCCAGAACGGAGTTGGAGCGCAACGACGCCGCTTGGTGCTCCATCGCCGGGCGGGACAATCACAAAGCGTAAGGCCGATTTCAACGCGGAGTCCCATCTCAACGCCGGGTCCCTTGCGCCGCCGGCAGGCCAGGACCCAGCTGCCGTGGGCTGGCACGACCCACCAGCGGGCGGCACAGTGGCGCACTGCCCAGACGTGCCCCATGTCCCCCCCCGGCGGCTCCCAGCTCTGGAGCGTGAGCCTGGCCTCGCCTCGCACCCGGCGGCCCCGCTGGCTCGCTGAAAACGGCCGCTTCACCTCCGACCCGGCGCGGGCGCTGCGGCTGGTGAGCCCTGAGGTGGCGGCGCAGCGGGTGCAGCGGTTTCTGCAGATCCACGGCCGGGAGCCGGCGGTGATGGAGCGATTGCAGCTGGTGCCAGCGCCAGAGCTGCCTGCCGCCGCGGTTAGCGCCACCACGGGCGCGGATGCCCTCAGGAGGCGGCCAGGACTACCGGAGGGGGAAGGGGAGGCGCTGGCGGCCTGAGGGTGGTGTTGCCCTCGAGCAGCAGCAGGATCTGCCAGGAGAGCAGGGCACTGAAAAAACACCACACCGAGCTGAAGGTGTGCTGCCACCAGATCTGACTGATCAGCGCACTGACGCCTAGGGAGAGGGCGAACAGGCGGACCGGCCGTGACGGCACCATCAGCAGGGGCGACGTGATCAGCAGCAGGTACAGCGCCGGGCCCAGACCCGCCAGGGGCGTGCCATGCAGCAGGTCCATGGCGCCGTAGTGCAAGGAGCCCGAGAGCACCGAGGGCACAGCCCGCAGGGGATGGGCCAACACCGGCAACCACAACGTCAGGCCCAGGAGTGCACCGAGGCCGAGCAGCAACCGCAGGGCCAAAAGTCGGCCCCTGCCAACATGCTGTTGCGCCAGGACCAGGGCACTTAAGGGAATCCAGGCCGGCCAGAGCGCATAGGCAATGAAGAGATACGCCACCGAGAGCGGAACCAGCCAGGCAGAGCTGGGCCCGGAGGGCAGAACGGTCCAGATCCAGCCCTCCAGCGCCTGCTGGAGGGCAAACCCCAGGGGGAGCCAGGCCAGGGGCCGCATTTCGGCACAGGATTCGGCACGGCTACGGCGCACGGCCTGCACACCGATGGGCAGCAACAAGCCGGCGGCGGTGAAGCTGGCGGCAGCGGAGAAGCAGATGGCCGCCCAGCGGTGAGTTCGTTCAGCGTAGGGGTTCCGGGGAATCAAAGGTGCCGACAGCGGCAGCGTGAACCCATCCGATCAAAGCTTCCTTTTCGCTAAGGCACCCCAACAAAAAACCCCCTCCAGAGGAGGGGGACAATCTCCGGCCAAAGCCGATTGGGGGATTCCAGAAGAGATGGGCCCAGCGTGTGCCGGGCCCGCTCAGCCTCAGCCGATGGCGGGGGCGGTGAGGGCCACAGGGGTGGCTTCGGCCGCTGCCAGGTCGAGGGGGAAGTTGTGAGCGTTGCGCTCGTGCATCACTTCCATGCCCAGACCGGCACGGTTCAGCACGTCGGCCCAGGTGTTCACCACACGGCCTTGGCCGTCGAGGATCGACTGGTTG